>DASYDU010000137.1:0-12051 GCA_036499445.1 Lacipirellulaceae bacterium | reverse complement strand
ACTCAATCAACTGGGGTGATGGCAGTCCACCGACGAGCCCGGCCAGTGCGACAATCGACATGCACGGCGGTCCTAACGTGCTCACCACAGGTTCGTTCGACGCCACTCACATCTATGCCGACAACGGCAACTATACGGTCACTGTCCGAGTTGCCGACGACGACATGACGGGAAATTTTTCCGGCGGCATAAGCGGCGTTGACTTTGTCGAAAAAACCTTCACTATTACGGTCGACAATCGTGATCCGGCGTTTACCAAGCCGGTGCCATCTTTAGATTTCCTCGCTACCAACATCAACATTCAGGGTAAGACGACGGTCAAGGTCGCTTATTCTGATCCGGGCTTCGACAATTTTGACAACGCGCCAAACTCAGCCAACGGCGGACAGTTTGCCGAAACGCCTGTCTACCTCGTTGACTGGGGCGATGGCACCGTCGACGCGATGCATCTTTATGCGGTCGCCGGCACTTATAACGTCACGGTGACAGTTACGCCGCCAGACGGCATGCCAAATCAGACGTTTTCGATCAACGGCTTTGGCAGCAATAATGCGCTTACGCTGGTGAACGGTCAAACTCTCAACGGCACCCTCAAACCGTACACTTTTGTTATTGATTGGGGTGATAGCGTTACCGGGTCGACCGTGAATGGTGTGGGTGCCCATGCGACGACGACGATCACAATGATGCTCGCCAGCCCTGGCACACCATTGTTGAACACCGGCGACGCAAGTGCTGACAAAGGATTTACCGGCGTGAACGCGACGAGTCGGACTCCGGGAAACCCGGTTACGTTCACTTCGGGTGCATCCGAAATTCTCCATCAGTACCTCGGCCCTCCCGATCCATTGAATCCCACGAAGGATATCGCGATCACCGTGACAGTATTTGACGACGACGGCGCCCACACCAATTCCAGCACCGTCTTCGTCAAGAACCCCGGCATCAACGCCCAGATGATCTTCATCGACACGACTCCGGATGTCGCGCGGCTTGAGTTCCCCGTGCCGGCGGCGGTCGTTGCGCTCGTGCAGCAGCAGAACACGGGGGCCGAAAATATACAGAACATTAAAGTGCGGGCCGCGGCCGGTGAAATGGTGGCGGCTGCCGACCGCTATTTGGAGCTGCGGGTCGTCTACCCCGACGGCACCGAAGGCCAAGGGTATCAGATCAAAGATGAGGCGTTGAACGACCTGCGCGCATTCTTCAAGACATTGCCCGATGGCCGGTACCGAGTCTATTTGGTCCGCACTGAAAACAATTCACGCCGGTTGGTGATCGAGATCAACGTGCGACGGGGACACATGATCGACCCGTCGGACGAATCAGAAGGGACGCGCGACCGGCCGCCCACCAGCGAAGACCAGGGTCAACCGGCCAAGCCGCTCAACGAGAATCCGCAGCTTGAGGCGGTGCCAGGCGGATTCGGGAGCAACGCGCCTGCGGCGCCCGACGAGATAGCAACCGTCCAATCCGGCGCGGCTGTGGCGGCGCCACCCGTCGAATTGCGAAGCGCGGACGGCAAGTCCTGGATCATTGAGGATGTAGCGCCCACAGACCAACCCGCGAAGTCGGAGATCGAGGCGCCGCTGCGGCGTGCGATGTCCTTGGCCGCGTTGGGCTCTGTGGCGGCGTCCCAGCCGTGGTCCGAAGAGGTCGACCGAGCGCTGGCAGAAGCCGATGAGCAGAGCTGGAAACGTTTGCGCCGGGCAAGCCGCCGCGGCCGTCCCGGACGGGACTCCCAGCGCATCCGGCGGTTGGGGAATAAGATAGGATGAAGGACTCGCGCAAAGGCGCTAAAAAGACCGTTGGCAGGATTACCCAGGATCGGCCGGATGGAAACCGACGATATTTCATCCGAATTCCCCCAGCTGTCCGCAAAGAAACGGAAGCAACGATTTGAAAACACTTGGAATTCTGTATCCTGTTAATCCTGTTAAATAAAGATTGATCGACTAACCGCCATGCGATTCTGTCACGCTTGTCAACACGAATTGGACGCCACGTCGCTTGCTGCCGGACGATGCTCCAAATGCGATGCCGTAGTCCGTCCGTTGGCGCAGCGCACGGTCGAAGACAAACTTTCGCTCCGCAGCCCGAAAGCAGGCGCCAAAGACCTAAGCAGCGCGACGCTGGGCGACCTCGGCTCAGGCGAATCGCTTGATATTAACTTAGCCGGACGCGCCGACTCGGGCGCGACCATTGACATTACGCCGGGCGATACGACCCGCGTTTCGCCCCTGCTCGGACCAAAGGCTCCGCCCCCGCGGCGTGCGGACCAAACCATCGAAACGGAAGTACCGCCCGGCCACGCAAGCGGTCCCGAGCGGAAGTCGCCCACAATCTCCGAGCGCGCCGACCTGACGCTCGAATTCGTTCCCCCGCCGGCCGATCCATTGAACCAATCGGGCGATCGGCCGACGCGCCGCTCGACCCACACGTTCGAAAGCGACTTGACGCTCGACTTAGGATCGCTGCCGCCGGAAGAGGTGTCGAAACTCGAATCGCAGTGGAAGGGCACATTTGACCCGGGAAGCAAACAAGGGCAAACGATTCGTCAGAAGGACACAGTATCGGGCTTTCGCTCGTCGCTACCGGTCAAGTCGCGGTTCATCCGCGAGAAGCGCCGCAATGGCGGCGCCGGCGCCGCGCCAAAGACGGCGGCCGAAATACCTGACTACGAGCTCTTGGAAGTGATCGGCGAGGGAGGGATGGGCGTTGTCTACGCGGCCCATCAATCGTCGATTGCACGGACCGTGGCCGTGAAGATGCTCAAGCCGTCGGCCAAGATCCGCGAGGAGCAGCGGGACAAATTCATTTCCGAGGCAGTAGTTACCGGCGAGCTCGATCATCCGAACATCGTGCCCATTTACGACCTGGGGGCAAACGACCAGGGCGCGCTGTTCTATTCGATGAAGCGGGTCAAGGGCACGCCTTGGGACAAGGCGCTCGCCCAAAAGCGGCTCGATGAGAACCTGAGCATATTACTGCGAGTGGCCGACGCCGTGGCCTTCGCCCATGCCCACGGCGTGGTCCACCGCGACTTGAAGCCCGAAAACGTGATGCTCGGCGATTACGGCGAAGTGCTCGTCATGGACTGGGGCCTGGCGCGGATTACGACCAACTTTGCCAATGCGGACGCGATCTTTCAGGCTGACAGCCTGGGCGGCACTCCGGCGTATATGGCCCCGGAGATGGCCCGCGGCCCGGTCGAGAACATCAACTTCTCGAGCGACATCTATCTGTTGGGCGCGATGCTCTACGAGATCGTCGGCGGCCAGCCGCCCCACTCGGGTCGCGACGTGATGCAATGCTTGATGAATGCCGCACAGAATCAGATCGATGCGATTCGCTATGACGGCGAATTGAAGGACGTCGCGCTGCGGGCGATGGCCACGAAGCAAGAAGATCGCTATCCATCGGTCAAGGAATTCCAAGAGGCGATTCGCGTTTATCAATCGCACTCCGAGAGCTTGGTCCTCACGGCCCACGCCAATCTGAATCTGCAAAAAGCCCGCGAGTCCGGCGATTATCAGCTCTTCGCTCGGGCGCTATACGGTTTTCAGGAATCGCTGAACTTATGGGATGCGAACCATCGGGCTCGCACGCTCTTGGGGGAAACGCAGCGTGACTACGCCGAATGTGCGCTCAAAAAGGGCGACTTCGACTTGGGCGCGTCGCTGCTCGACCCGGCCAACAAAGACCAAGAACCGCTCCGGGCGCGGATCAATGCCGCGCAGGCCGAGCGAGGCGCGCGGCAACGGCGGCTGCAACGGGCGAAACAAGCCGTGGCGGCCTTGGTGGCGGCTGTGGTCGTTATCGTCACTGTCGCGCTCATTGTGGTCAATGCGCAGCGAAATAAGGCCGTGGCGGCACGACAGGAGGCAGAAGAGCAACGACACAAAGCCGATGAACAAAAAGAAATCGCCGTTACCCAACGCGGCATTGCCGAACAACAGCGCCAAGAAGCCGACCAACAACGCCAGAATGCCGACCAGCAAAAAGAGATCGCGGTCCAACAACGCGGCATCGCCGAAGAGCAGCGGAAGGACGCCGTGGAACAGCGCGGCCTGGCGGAGCAAGCGAAACAAGCGGAGGAGTACCAGGCGTATGTCGCGCGGATCGGGCTGGCCAACGCCAAGATCCACGACAACGCCTTTGATTTTGCCAAGCAGTTGCTCGATTTGTGCAAACCGGAGTTGCGGAATTGGGAATGGGGCCGCCTGAAGCACTTGTGCGAGCTCGACGCGGTTTCGTATCAGGCCGCGGGCCCTGTTGCCGCCGTGGCGTTTTCGCCGGACGGCAAACATATTGCCAGCGGCGACCTCGCCGGCGAGGTCGTGATTCGCGACGCCCAGACCGGTCAGGTCCAATTCAGCGACAAACACGGTCAGTACGTTCAGGCGCTCGCCTACTCGCCCGACGGTCGGTCGCTCGCCACCGGAAGCATCGACCATTTGATCCGCATTGTCGACACGGCGAGCGGCAAACTCGTGCAGACGCTCAAGGGACACACCGATGGAGTGTTAAGCGTGGCATTTTCGCCGGACGGCAAACAACTTCTGAGCGGCTCCTACGACAACACGGCTCGGTTGTGGGACGTGGCCAGCGGCGACACACTACAAACATTCAAGGGACATAGTTGGTGGGTTTGGTCGGCCAAGTTTTCGCCCGATGGTAAGCGGATTGTCACGGCCAGTCAGGATGGAAAGGCCATCGTCTGGGCCAAGACGGAAGCCGGAGCGCGGAAGACGGAAAGCAGTGTGCAAGCCACAAATCCCCAGACCCCAGCCCCCGGCCCTGAGTCACTTTACTCCGAGCTCACTCAATTCACTGGGCACGATGGCGCCGTCTATGCGGCCGCGTTTTCGCCAGACGGCAAGCTCGTTGCTACCGGCGGCTACGATAAGCTGGTGATGATCTGGAATCCCGACGAAGTCAAACCAGTGGATATCCAGCGGCGGATCGACAAGAAGCCCGATCCAAAGCCGAACTATTTGCGTTTGGCGGGCCACTCCGGGCCGGTCCGCGCGGTGGGTTTCTCACCCAAGAGCCAGCTCGTGATCAGCGGCGGCGACGACAACGCAATCCGCATCTGGGACGTGGCAACCGGGGAATCCGTCAACGCCCTGCACGGACATGGCAGCGCGGTCCAGGCATGTACGTTTTCACCGGACGGACAGTTCGTGCTTTCCGGCGGCAAGGACGAGCGGATTCGGCTCTGGGATCTGGCCGGCTACGAAGAATCGCGAGTGCTGCATTCCACCGTACTGACCGGCCACGTCGATGCTGTCCTCTCCGCCCGGTTTTCGC
Source organism: Lacipirellulaceae bacterium (assembly GCA_036499445.1). GTDB lineage: Bacteria > Planctomycetota > Planctomycetia > Pirellulales > Lacipirellulaceae > DASYDU01. The sequence goes on along the minus strand of DASYDU010000137.1, from coordinate 6,738 downwards.
CCGACGGCAAAGAGATTGTCACTGCGAGCCGCGATCGCACGGCCGCGCTGTGGGAAGTTGACTCCGGCAAGCGACTGAAGAAGTTTGAAGAGGGACACGATTTCTTGGCCACTAGCGCCGCCTTCTTCGCCGACGGACGTCGGCTAGCGACAGGCGCCGGCGACAATACAGTGCGCATCTGGGACATAGCCCTCGGGACGCAGCAGAGCATGTTACAACCGACGGGACGACTCGGAACTCTGGCCGTTTCAGCGGACGGAGATTGGCTGGCGACGGGCAGTCCCGGCAACGATGCGAAAATCTGGGACGCGCATTCCGGCCAACCGCTTTCCACCCTGACGGGACACAAGGCCGAAGTTTCGGCGATGGCATTTTCGCCCCAAGGCGATCTGTTGGCCACCGCTGATGACCGCGGCGATATTCGACTCTGGCGCAAGCAGGGTCCGCCGGGACAATGGACGCCCGCCGGCGAGCTCCACGGCCATAGCCGAACGATTACCGCCCTCAAATTCATGCCCGACGGCAAGCGGTTGGTCTCGGCCAGCGGCGACCAAACTTGCGCCCAGTGGGACATTGCCGCGGGCGCCGAACTGAAGCAGCTTGTACTCAAGCACCCGAACTACGTGTCGGCGCTCGACATTTCGCCGGATGGCCGGCTAGCGATCACGAGCTGCGACGACGGGTCGGCACGTATTTGGCAACTGGCGGACGCTAAGCTCATGCAAACTCTGCAATCGCCCGGAAAGCCGTTCGACTCGGTGAGCTTTTCCCCCGATGGACGTTCGGCCGTCGTAACTTCGTCGGTGGATCGGCAGGTGCGGCTTTGGAATTTGGCCCCAGATGCCGCAGGTGCGACAGCCGCGAGTCCATCGTCCGACATACTCCTTGATTCCAAGACGATCGGCGGCATGGTTTGGTCGGCCATGTTTGCGCCCGACGGACAACACGTGCTCACGATCGGCAGCAACGATGCTGAGCTCTGGAGCACAGAGACGCGGCGGACCACCGTGCGGTTCAGTCCCCATGCAGCGGTCGCCTCCGCGGCCATGTCGCCAGATGGCCGGCTGCTCGTTACAGGTAGCTGGGACCATTCGGCGAAAATTTGGGATGCCGCTACCGGCAAGGCGCTTCGCAAGCTTGACGGCGAAAACGGGCACACCGGCTATATCAACACGGTCGAATTTTCTCCGGACGGCGGCGAAGTGCTCACGGCCAGCGACGATGGCACGGCTCGCGTCTGGAATGTGGCATCCGGGCAGCCCACGAACGTGGTTTTGCGCGGTCACGCCGGTCGCGTGCTCGGGGCTACGTATTCGCGCGACGGCTCGCGCATTCTCACCGTGAGCGCCGACAAGACGGCTCGGATTTGGGATCGGCACACGGGGCAACCGCTCGTTGAGCTGAAGGGACACGCATGGGGTGTTCTCTGCGGCCAATTCTCGCCCGACGGCCAGCGCGTCGTGACCGGCAGTGAGGACCACACCGCCAAGATTTGGGACGCGCAAACCGGCCGTGAGCTGCGGCCGCTCGGCGGCCATACCGCGTCGGTCACGTCCGTCGCGTTCTCGCCGGACGGCTCGCGGGTACTCACCGGTAGCCAGGACGACACGGTAAAACTGTGGGACGCGCAAGAAGGCAAAGAAATTCTGTCGCTGGTTGGCCATACGCAAGAGGTGACCTCGGTCGCCTTCTCGCCAGACGGCCGATTGGCCCTCTCCTCGAGCCGCGATGGCACGGCGATCGTCTGGCTCGCCGCCGATTGGCGCAAAGAAGGCGCCGTTAGGACGGCCAGCAGTCAGTAGCAGCTTATTGTTGGCGGCAGCAGACGACGCGATTATCGTCCACTACTCACAATCAATTACTAGCATTGCTACTGCCGGCGAATGATCGCGATTTCTTGCCCGGTCGCGGCCATCCTCAAGGTCTGCGCAACCGATACCCGATACTGAAAGCGAGAGCGTGCGCAGACGGCGTGCGCCTCATGCTGCGCGCCGCGCGGCATGCGCTCAACGAGACATCTGCCAAGGAAGGCGGCGTCCCGGTGGCTACTGCAAGACCGTTCCCGTTCCAAGAGGCCGCAACGGCCCGGCGCCAGCCGGCCGCCGCGGGCGATTCGCCGCGTCGGCAGGGACTTGGCGAGTTCGCACAGGCGATGCCGCCGGTCTTGGCGCGGATTCCGGACGTATCGAGCGGACCACGGCGATCCGAACTGCCCTCGCCGAGCGATCGGCCGGCCGAATCGGCGGTGCAATACCGCTTCGATTCATCCCACCAGTCAGCGTCTAGCGCCGCGACACGCTTGGAAAGATCCCGCAGGGCCATGCGACGGCCGAGCGACGGCGGACTCGCCCAGCTCTCGGCTACGATTCGCTTTGGCGTGAAGGCCTGGGAATTTGTGCAAGCTTACCCGTCCGCACTGCGAACTGTGGCAATGTTCGTGCTCACGGTCGCGGCAGGCACGTCCATGATGTTGATGATGGGGCACCGCCCCGCGTCGACCGATGCGTCGATAACTGCGCCGTCGCCAGCCGCTGCCACCACCGAGTCGACATGGACGGCCAAGCCAGGCGCCAGAGTCCCAGAAATCGAACAGGACCAGTCCGGCGCCTCGACTGCCATCCCGACCAACATTGCTCCAACGGCCATTGGACCGCGAGGTTTGGTCGGCCAGTCGCCTGAGAATGCTGCCGCCACGCCCATTGGTGCGCATTCGCCGATGGACGATGTGAAATCTTCCTCGTCAGAATCGCTGCCGAGGTTGCAGACGGATGAACACAAAGCTGCGCGAGGTCCGGGCAAACGGCCAATCACACTGAATAGCTATCCGACGACACCATACCCGCAAACCGATTTGCCCGGCATGAACAGCCAGTTGCTACCGGAGGTGCGGACATCAGATCCGGCCGTGGCTCGAATTCGCGGCGACATTGAACCCCTCTCACGCTGAACCTGCCATGACCAGCACCAATCAAGCCTTTATTCAAGCGTATCGTCGCGACGCAGGGCGGGCAAACACGCCCATACCCAGCCAGCCTCTCGGTTCTCTGCGTTCGCCGCTACGCCAACCCGTCGCTGCCGGGAGCGAACAGCCGACGGCCGAGAGCTCGCGAATGCCAGTTGCCTGGCAGACGTCGGTCGAGTTTGTTGGTCCAGAATTTCGAATGGACACGGCGTCGCTCGTGCTGCCGCCGGTGGAAGCTCCGATTGCGACGACGGCAACACTGGCGCCCGCGCGTGAGCCGGCAATTGGCCGGCGACCGCTCTCGGCATTTATCAATCGAGCAACCATTGAACAAATCCCGGCCGAGCCGCCGCAAGCTCTCACCGCGTTCCAGCCAAAAACCACCGTGGCGGCGTTTCGCTGGCCGAGCGTGTGCCGCGCCGCGTGGCAGCGATCGGCCGCGGACTATGAACGCGTCGCCGAACTGCTACTGAAGCAACATGCGGCTGGGCGTCGGCTCATCGGCGTGGCCGGCCTGCGGCCGGGCGAAGGCTGCACAACTACGCTGCTCTGTCTCACGGCGGCGGTGGTGGGCCGTAACCGCCGAGTGGTCCTGGTCGATGCGAATTTTCGTTCGCCGCAGTTGGCGATTCAATTGGGCGTCGAGCCCGCCACCACTTGGCGCGATGTTCTCGAACATGGGCTGGGCGTGGACGAGGCGGTGATCCGCGCGGAGCGCGATCGCGTTGATCTGCTGCCGCTCGCTGGCCGAGGCCTCGACGGCCCCCACTTGGCCGCGGGCTTGCAGTCTTCCGTCACGGCCGGCGTGCTGCGATATGCGTATGACGCCGTGCTCTTGGACTTGGGAGCAATCCTTGCACCAGGCTCGTTTGCCACGACCGTCCACTTGCTCGAAAACATGCGGATTGACGGGGCGCTGTTGGTCGCCGATCCACGGCAAACGGACGAGAGCGACTTGGCAATGGCGGCGCATTTGCTCCAGGATCACGGTTGCGAACCGCTAGGCATCATTGAAAACCGCATCAATTGCTAGTCACGATGTCCTCTTCGCGCCGGAAGCGATCGGGCACGACCTGTATTAGTCCAATCTCATGTACCTCGACTACTGGCAACTGACGCAGCCGCCTTTTGAGCCGGTCGCCGTTCGCGCCGCCTTCTTCCCCTGCGAGGCCCATGAAGCCGCGCTCTTGAAGCTGCGCTACGCGGTCGAAAACGAGCGCGGAGCGGCGCTCTTGGCTGGGCCCAGCGGATCGGGCAAGACGATGCTCGTGCATCTCTTGCGCGAGCACTTGGCCGAACGATTTGCGCCGGTTGTGCACTTGGTCTTTCCACTGATGTCGGGCCGCGACTTATTGGTCTGTCTGGCGGAGCAGCTCGGCGCGCCGGCCGCCGATCCGCCGCGATACACGGTGGAAGAAAGCGTCCGCCGGCTGGATAGCTTTCTCTCCCAGAACAACCAGCAGGGTCGGCAGGCCGTGGCGATCGTCGACGAGGCCCATTTACTGGAAGATTGCGGGGCCCTCGAGACGCTACGGCTGCTGTTGAATTTCGGGAGCGGCGGCCGATCGGCGCTGACACTGATTTTAGTCGGGCAAATGAATCTGCTCTCCGCGGTCTCACGCCTGCCGAGCTTGGAAGAGCGCCTCGGCGTCAAGGCGCTCTTGCGGGCGTTCACCCCAGAGGAAACGGCCGGCTATGTCCACCATCGGCTCGCCGCGGCCGGCGCTACGCGCGAAATCTTCACGCCCGACGCCGTCGAAGCGATCCACTACCTGTCGCGCGGCTTGGCCCGTCAAATCAACCGGCTCGCCGACCTGGCGCTCTTGGTTGGGTTCGCCGACCGTCTGCCGCGGCTGGGCGCGGAGCAGATCGAAGCCGTGAGCGAAGAACTGGTGACCGTCGGCGGCGAACTCTAGCCGGGGTTTTGGAGCTGTCAACCCGGCGGCTTCGCAATCTCCTTCTGCGATGGCGCGGGCTGCGAAGACGGTCCGCCTTGAGATTGCTGCATTCGATATTTGGTTAACCAAGCTTCGATTTGACGCGCCGACTCTTCCTCCCCGTACGACCTGGCCAGTTCCAGTGCCGATTTAGCCGTTGCGATGGCCTCTTGCGGCCGATCGAGCGCGGCGTAGGTTTTCGCCAGATTGCCGTAAGCGTCGGCGTGCTCGGGGTCGAGCCGGATCGTCTCTTGAAATTCATGGACGGCCGCCAAATTCTGGCCCGCTCGAGCCATTGCCACGCCCAGGTTGTGGTGCGACTCGGCAATGTCAGGGTCGAGGCGGATCGCGATTCTTCCCTGCTCGATCGCGCGATCGAAGTCGCCGGCCGCCAGCAGCGCCGATTCCAGATTGCTTTGAATCTCCAAGTCGTGCGGTTCCATAGCCGCCGCCCGCGCCAAATGGGCGATCGCTTCCTGCGTCTGGCCCATCCCGCGCAATAGATTGCCCAGATTGTTTTCCGCCTCGGCAAAGTTGGGCTTCAAGTCGAGTGCTTGGTTGAACTCGGCCATCGCATCCTCGCGGTTGCCGACCCGCACCAGAGCGTTAGCGAGATTGTAGTGGGAGTCGGCAAAATCGGGCTTCAGCGCGAGCGATTGCCGGTAGAACTTGATTGCTGCCGCATCGTCTAGCTTGTCTTTCGCGAAATGAACGCCCAAGTTGTTGTAGGCCATCCAGCAATTTGGATTGCGCGCGATAGTCGTTTGATAAAGCGTATCGAGATCGCTATACATTCCGCTTTGTTGCCAGGTCAGAAGAGCTAGGGTCGCGACCAGCACGAGGCTGGCGAGTTTGCCGAGCGATTGCGCGCGGTCTGGCAAGCGGCGCATCACCAACGTGGCGCCCGACGCAAATAAGACGATTATCCCCAAGCCGGCGAGGTACTGGAAATGATCCGCGACGAATGAATAGATGAACGGAAACACATTCAGAAAGCCGAGCACGGGAAACAGCGTCCCCACAAAAAAAAGCCAGCCGGCCAAAGGCGCGCGCCACCACCGACGGACGACCACCAATCCGGCCAGCACCGCCACGGCGGCCAGTGGAAACAACCATTGCCACCAAATGGCCGTGTCGACGTTCCAGCGCGGGTAGATAAACGTCAACTCGACCGGCCAGGCGAGTTTGCCAAAATAGAACCAGATGGCACGGCCCGCGATCAATCCGCGCTCGAGAAAGGACAACTCGAATTCAGCCCCTTGAGCGCCGATCAACTTGCGCTCCACCCAAGCGGTGAGAATCCCGGCCGCAGCGCCGACGATGAAAAATGGCACGAACGGTCGAAAGTCGTTGCGCCAATCGAGCTTGCCGCGCTGCCACCAGAAGATCACTAATAGCGCCGCCGGCAGCGTGGCCGTCACCGTCTTGGCCAGTAGCCCCAAGAGAAACAGGGCGAACGCGAGCCAGTAGGATGACGGCTTGCGCGTCTCATCGAATCGCAGGTACGCCAACATCGCACTCAAATAAAACAGCGCCGACAGCGTATTCTTTTGCTCGGTGATCCAGGCCACCGACTCCACCTCCACCGGGTGAACAGCAAAGATCGCCGCGGCCAAAAGTGCGCCGGGTATCCGCAGCCGCCGCAAGACCGCGTACACCAGGCAAACCACGCCGCAATGCAGCAGCAAATTCGTGAGATGGTAGCCGAGCGGCTCATCGCCCCACAGCAGGTGCTCAAACCAAAAGGCGCTATGCAAGAGCGGATAGTATTGCTGCGTCGCCCCCAAATCGAACCAGATGCGATAGAGGCCGCCAAGCGAACGGAGCTCCGGCCTCGTG
>DASYDU010000136.1:0-2277 GCA_036499445.1 Lacipirellulaceae bacterium | reverse complement strand
AGACCTCCTATTCCGCAACTCGCGCCGGCGTTACCTAATCGTTGAAGTTGATCCGCCACGCAAGCCTTGCCCGACACGCCGATTCGACCGCGCGCGGGCTAAGAATCTGCTGCGCCGCGGCAAAGGAGTGCGAACCACTGTCCCTCGGCCGCCGAAGAACTAAACAGAATGCGCCGGACTCGCGCCGACGCATCCCAGCAGGCCGACGAAGCCCGTTTTGCGATATCTAATCGCGATTTGCCAAGTCGGTCCGCTCGACAGTTCACGGACGAACCCGTCGTTCCAACGACGTCGCGCAGCTGCCAAGCCGGTGGCCGCGTGGTGATGATTATTCACGAGGTTCGCCGTGGCAAAGTCTCATAAATTTCTGGTTGCCGTCGCGCTTTTGGCCGGCGGCTATGGTTTGGCGCTCGTTTGGAACGCGACCGCCAATTTCTTCTGGCAAAACGACGGGGCGACGAGTGCTGTCGACAATCGTGCGGCATCGTCGCTCGGGCCGACTGCCGCGGTTGCGCCAGCGCCAACTATCGGTGTGCAGCTAGTCCCCGCATCGTCTGTCGATCAAGCAGCCAAGCTCAATCCGCCCGTCTCAGCGACGACAAACAGCGACACGACCAATCCGGCGAGCATTTCATCGGTCGCTCAAAGTCCGACGTGGCTGACTGCCGCGCCGCAGACGAGCGTCGTCAGTGTCGCGACGAATTCGAGCGCTGAAGTCGGCCAGCGCCCCTCTGACGGCGATTACTCCAATGTCGCGGCGAAGGGACTTCCTGCCGGCGCAAACGTTGAACGTGACATCTCGACCGTGACACCGTTCCCAACGGCACAGATCACGGCGGTGAAACCGGTCGACGACTCGGCAAGCGCCGACGCCTCGCCGTGGGATCGCTGGCCGAGGTGGGAGCCTGCGCCAACGGCGGCGCCCAGCGTCGCGCCGGCCGTTGATGTGGTAGCCGCGAGCACACCAGCAAACCGCGTTGCGCCGAGGGCGGATCAGCAATTGGCCGCGCCGGCGACGAATCAATTCGCGATTCAAGCCTCGTTTAGCGCGGCCGCGCCCTCCGCGAATTTGCTTCAGCCGTCGAATCGGCTCCTCCCCGTATCACAGCCGATCGCAGATGGCAACGATGAGGATCCCGAGCTGCGCACTCACACAATCATCGATGGCGATTCACTGGCCAAGCTCGCGGAGCGATTTCTGGGTGACTCGCAACTGGGCGACCGGATCTACCAGCTCAACCGTGACGTGCTCAGCAGCCCGGAGCTGCTACCAATCGGCGCGGAGTTGAAACTGCCGCCGCGACCAGTGGCGGCGACGAAACGCGCTGCGCCGATGCCGGTCGCCGCGTCGGCCGCGAGCGCCAATCCGCCCAGCTTAGTTCCTGTGGAGGATGTGTGCAAAGCGTTTGTTGGAATGCCGCGCGCCCAACTCTTGCGGCCATTGCCGCCAGTCGACGCCTTGCAGCCGACGGCAACTCCGGCCGCCTACGCTACGACCGGTCACTGAGGGATGGTGTTTCGTCGTTTGACCCAGGGCCAGTCCTTCTGGGCCACATGTACGCTCAAAAACTCGATGATCTGATCTTCGAGCTTCGGACCAAGCTGAGTAAATAGCTTGCCACCCTGCAGCGCCGTCGGCTCGGGAATAGTGACGAGGTCGCTCGCTTCTTTGGCGGATACGGGCGGTGGGTGGAATTTTTCGAGTTGTTTGAAGATACGCTGAGCATCCGCTACCGCCCCGGCATCCTGCCGGCTAGCGGCAGCGCCGGCGCCCCCCACCTTCGCCGCACTCTCTGCATCGCCGCATACAAGCATCCAGGCCACTGTTTGCTTGAACGGCGTGACTTTGAGCGCGTCCTGCACCGTGACGCCGTGATCCTTCCAACGCGGCGAAATCAGGACTAGCGCTTTGACATCCTGTCCTTGCTTCCCGACGGTGAGCGGCGGCGCGACCCAATCCTGCGCCGCCCAGTTGATCGCGACCGTCGCACCCATCCCAGCGCCGACCAGACAAAGTCGATTCAAATTCAATTCCTCCTTGTCGTTCTTGCCGACCAGGAAAGTCCGCACCGCTTCCATGTCACCGCCAATTCCCGACATCGCCAACACGTCGTCTTTATTGAGCTTGGCGGCGTCGATCTCGCGCATCGAGCCGTCCGGCATTGCCTGTTTGGTGCTGGCGCCGTGACCACGAAGATCCACCGTAACCACGGCAAACGGCTTGTGCTTGTCGTCCTCGCCCGGCGATTGCAGCCGCAGCGCGAGCGAGCTGAAAAT
>DASYDU010000135.1:0-7587 GCA_036499445.1 Lacipirellulaceae bacterium | reverse complement strand
TGCGGTTGGCCCAAATCACCAAAACGCTCGGGGCGGTGGAGGTCCAGTCGGACCAGGTGCGTGGCCCTACGGAATCTCAAACCACCGCCCCCAAGCGACAGAACTGCCAAGCAACAAAGCACTAGCGGATTTGGTTCCGGCACCACATCCGCCGCAAGTGAGCCCGATCCGGCGGACGCATTTCCCAAATGGTCTCGCCACTGCGTGTAGTCGCCGGCGTCAATGACGCCATTTCCATTGGCATCGGCGCCACTCCCGGGCACTACGTGCGTTCCAAAATCGGTTTTCCATTTGGAATAATCCTCGGTATTCACAACGCCATTGCCGTCGAAGTCGCCGACGAGCCGGTAATCAATCGCTAGCATAGCGGGTGCGGCGCCCGCGAAAACTCCGACCGCTTCCTTCGTGTACCACTGCGGATAACCGCCGCCCAAGCCAAACTCCTCCGAGTTGTGCAGCGACGAGAGGAAAAATCCCAGGCCGCCCTTCGTGAGCGACTGCTGTGCATAGTCGCGAACCCCGGGCAACGATAAATCAAGTTGAAACGAAAACGTCGTGTCGTTGGGAATCGGCGCGTCGGTCGCCAAGCCGTTCACTTTGCCGATTGCCCACGGCGTAACGTCGAATGGTGCAGTGGTGTTTCCCGTCGCCGTGGCACTGAATCCGCCGGTCAAACTATTCGAAACATCAATATGCTGCCCCGCGTGCGCCGGATTCCCGACAATCGGATAGGGAATATAGCCGCCGTCAGTCGAGCCATAAGGATGTGTCCCTTCGCCAAACAGCGGCGGTCCTGGCGTCGTGTTCGTAAAGTCAAAGCCGGTGTATCCATCGCGGAAGCCGACTCCGTATAGCTCCATCGGGCGCAGCGTGGTCGTGCCGCCGCCGATCATCTCGTTCAGGATGGTCGCGTTGGATATCGGGCTTGGATCGTAGAGCAGTGTGCCACCGCTGCCGCTCATCATCTTCAGGGTGACGGTTGCCGAGCTGACCTGATACTTCGTCCAGTCGGTGGTGGTGGGTATTTGAGCGAGCGTGCTGAAGGCCATCATCGCCATGCCCAATCGGGCGGGGTCTTGAACCGTTTGAGGCATAAAGGCGCCGGCGTTCAAGGTGAGGCCGCCGGTGAACGAGGGAGCCAGAATTCGACCACCCGGCCCGACTGCATTCTCATAAGAAAACGTATCGAGATCCGGCGCCGACCAGCTGACAGACGCCCCTCGAACACCGCGAGTCGCGCCAACACCGGCGACCAGCAGACCCAACGAAAACACAATGCGACGCGCGCGTGCCCGACTGATTGCTCGCCGACATAAATAGCCAATTCGCGCGGAATCCATCCTAGCTCACCCCTGTTCAACCCTGGCGACCACGCCACAACAGCCCGCCGCCGATCACGCCGATTGCCAACAGAACAAAACTTGCCGGTTCCGGCGCCCCGATTGAAACTTTGTCCAAGTCAAACGTGTACGACGTCGCATCACTGGCAAAGCTCGACAAGTCGCCGACGCCGATCTGCACGTTGCCGAGGCTGCCAAAGGTCGCTTCGTAAGTACCTGGCCCGCCCTCTGGCGTCAACAAGGGGTTCGTCGGGCTAATGTCGAATATGAGCTTCGTCCAGGTGTTCGGCTGAACGACCGTCGGCAGTTCGACGTCGACGCCCGGAAAATTGTTGCTGGTCGCAAAGCGGGCGAAGAAACTCAATGGTTGCGATGTGTTTTGACGAACGTACGCCGTAAGTTTGCCAACGCTTCCCGTGATCCAATTGCCGAGGAAGGCGTCGTTGCTCGAATCGAAAAAGTCTTGCCCTCGAAATAGAATCAATCCCATCGACACTGGCTGCCGGGCAAACACTTGGTTTGCGTAGACATAGCTGCCGCCGTCGGGCCCACCGCTTCCGACGAAGCCTAAATTCAAACTCGCCGAGTCCTTCCAGTTCGCATTGCTGCTCGCAAAGTCCTCCGTAAACGGAATAGAAACCGCTCCAGCGCGTGACACCATCCACGACGCAAACATCACACAGCAAACCGCTTTCCAAACAATCGTTTTCATGAGATGCAAACCCTCGATTCAAAAAACCTGCGCAGAACACTCAGCGTGAGAACGGAGCACCGTCGCGATCTGGTTACGGCCTGACGAATTACCCAGCCACCAACGAAAAACTCACCCCAACTGTGACCAAACGGGTAACAAAACGTCGCTGTCAGGATGTCGCGCCAGATTTGAAACGGCGCGGGTCGGGACCAAGCTGGCCAGAAGATAGGTGGGGCTGGCGGGGGCCGACTTATTGAGACGCAAAGTCAACAAAGAATATCAGCTTGCAGTCTTTTTCGCAAGCGGCTATTTCAGAAATTGTGGAGCGACGCCAATAATTCCGTTTCACCTCCGAATTCGCGGAGTTCTTGTTTGATTTTGGGTCGCCGATTCCAGTGGACTGAGCCCGTTATTGACAATTGTTGATGGTCGGCTATTCTGTCTCAATGGCGTAGTTGAGATTGAGTTGCATTTAACTGGCTGGCGCGATGACCGAGAAAGAGAACGAACACGACCCCCAGGCCGCAAATCCTCAAACTCGCGAGCAGCGGCCCGAGCCGCGGATCCTCCGCTCCGAGGATTTGTTCGCCGGGCAAAAGACGATCGTAATTCAGCACGGCGCCGAGCTGTACCGCTTGCTGATTACGCGCAATGACCGGCTAATTCTGCAGAAGTGAAGCCCGCCGCATTGGCGTTGCCGCCGCTGATTCACGGCGATCGCAACTTCTCGAATGTGTATTCGTGCCCGCGATCGCGGAGCATCTCGGCCTTCATGATTCTATCGGGCGGCGGCAGTTGCCCGCCGTGCTCTGGTTCGCCATTCGGTTCGCGCTTCGCCAGGTCGCCGAGCACGTCCATTCCTTCAATCACCCGGCCAAAGACCGTATGTTTCCCGTCGAGATGGCCCGTCGGAATGAAAGTAAGAAAGAATTGTGAGCCGCCGCTGTCGGGCGCGGCGGTGTGGGCCATGCTCAGACTGCCGCGAAAGTGGTGCCGATAGTTCGGCTGATTGCATTCGTCGCGAATCGTGTAGCCGGGGCCGCCGGTCCCATCCCCTTTGGGGTCGCCCCCCTGCGCCATGAACGTATGGAGTACCCGGTGAAAAGGCGTCCCATTGTAAAGTCCCGACTTCACCAGCGAGATGAAATTGGCCACCGACTGCGGCGCTTCGTTTTCAAACAGCTCGACGACGATGTCGCCCTTAGTCGTCGAGAGTTTCACGCGCGGCAGATCGTCGGCCTTGGCCTCGGCGGCGCGAATCGCCTGCTCCTTGGCCCACAGATCGCGGTATTTATCCAGCTGCGGCGCATACTGCATCGCCACTCGCAACACGTCGAGCGCCGCCGGGTCGGTGATCGAGCCCGGGTCGGCTAGCGCGCCGCTTTCATTGGCCTGCTTCCAATAGGTAGCTGCTAAATCGTAATCGTTCGTGGCAAACGCGCTCACGAATCCCCAGATTGGAAGCTGTGGCTCTTTGGCGCCCCCGTCGACGAGCAGCTTGATGATCGGTAGCGCTGCCTCATACTGATCGCCACCGATGATAACTTTGTCGTGCCCCGATTTGGCGTCGCTGGAGTCGCCCACAGCATCGTGCTTGGCTACCGCGAGCAGTAGATTCGTTACCTGCGGATCGCTATTGGGGGCGGCGCGATAGGCGTCCATCGCTGCGGCAACCATCACGTTGACAAGCTTCTGCGCCTCGGCAACCTCGCCGCTGAGTTGCTGGTTGATTTTCTCTCGCGTCGCCGCATCGCTCGTCTGGTAACTAGTACGTAATCCTTCAATCTTTCGCAGCTCGGTCTTGTAGTCGGCAAAGCGCTGGTCGAATTTGGTTTTGGCGTCGGCTGCCGCCGGCGGCGTACTCTCGCCGGCAGCCTGGCACCAGGCGCTCGCACCGCCCCCCCCAAAGCCCGCCAGCAACAATCCAGTGCCTAACCAGCGAAAAAAGCGTCTCATTGCGAAATTCCAAGTGTTGGTTGTTGATGTCATCGTACCGCCCGCGGCCGCCCAGACCAGCCCTTTCCGGCCGACGCACGCTAGACTCCGTCCCCTCTCGATACGATAACAAATAGCTGACTTCAGTGGATCGCCACAATTTGCCGCGACTGTTGGCGCGAAACGTCCGACCAAAAAGTCTGCATGCGTAACCGACCAACCAACAAACCGCCGGGTGCGACCACGCGGTCCGACGCCAGCCGCGACACCGATTTGCGGATCATCGGCGGCCATTTTCGCGGCCGTCGGCTCCACTATCACGGTGATCCGATCGTCCGCCCGATGAAGCACCGGGTCCGCGAGGCCATCTTCAACTTGATCAGCACGGAATCGGCCGGTCGGCACGCCATCGACCTTTTCGCCGGCACGGGCGCCCTCGGCCTAGAGGCCCTTAGCCGAGGCGCCGAGCAGGCCACGTTTATCGAACGCCATGTTCCATCCGCCCAAGTGCTCGCAGAAAACATTGCGGCGCTCGGCGTCGTCAGCCACACCACGCTGCTCGTCACCAGCGCGTTTCTTTGGGCCAAGCGCGACCTACCCACCATGGTTGCAGATAGGGCCGCGGCTCAGCTCCCCTGGCTGGTGTTTTGCAGCCCGCCCTACGACTTTTTTGTCGACCGTCGGCAAGACATGCTCGCTCTGATAGATTCCCTTAAAAAATGCTCGCCGCCTGGCAGTACGCTCGTCGTCGAAGCAGACGAGAGGTTTGACTTCCAGCCGCTTATCGACGACAACAATTGGACGTGGGACGTGCGGGTGTATCCACCCGCCGTCGTCGCGATTGGACGATTTTTTCGCACTCTGAATTCAAATGGTGTTAACGATGTTGATTGAAACAACGAACAAACTGCTACTCGTGCGGCTCTGCTTGCTCGGGTTGGTTGGCGCCTGGACCGTTGGCGCGCCGGCGCTGGCGGACACCAAGGACCGTCTGGACAAATCGCCGCGCCACCACGAATGGGCCGACGTCGATTCGACAGGCGGGCACAAGGTTCACACTTGGACCGTTTACCCGGAAGTAAGTCACGACGCCACGACGATTGTCCTCATCCACGAGAACAAGGGGCTGACCGACTGGGTCCGCGGCGTGGCCGACGAGCTGGCCGAAGCGGGCTACCTGGCCGTTGCGCCCGACCTGTTGACGGGCACCGGACCGGGTGGTGGAAGTACTGACGCTTATCCGTCCGAAGACGCGGCAACTCAAGGCATCTACAAATTGAATCAAGATCAGGTGACCGCCGACTTGGATGCGGTCGTCGCCTATGCCGGCTCGCTCACCGGGAGCAACAAGACGATCGTCGTCAGCGGTTTCTGCTGGGGCGGCGGACAAACCTTCGCCTACGCCTGCCACAATCCCAAGATCGCGGCGGCCTGCGTGTTTTACGGTCCAGCTCCCAAGGATGATGCCGCGCTCGCCAAAATCGCTTGCCCCGTGTATGGGTTTTACGGCCGCGAGGACCGTCGAATCACCGGCGAAGTGCCCGACGTCGTCAAACGGATGAAGAGCTTGGACAAGAAATACGATCCCGCGATCTACGACCGAGCTCGTCATGGCTTCATGCGGTTGGGCGAAGAAGCGCCCGACAAAGAGGACGCCAATCGCCTGGCTCGCGACGACGCCTGGAAACGCTGGATGAAGATTTTAGGCGATTTGTCGCCCGACTCGTCAAAATAGCGTCGCCGGCGATCGGCGGACGCCAAGCGGTTGCCGACCCGACGCCGCCCAGGCAAAATATGGACTTTCGCCAAACTTGCCGGTAAGTCCGGCTATTCACCAGCGGAGATTCGTGATGATCAATCTGTGGTGCGCTCGCGTCCGTGCGGCGGCCTTGTTGCCCGTCGTAAGTTGCCTGATCGGCCTTTCCGGGCTGTTTACCTCGTCGCGCGCCGCGGAGCCGAAGATCTACTCGTCTTTTGATCCCCAGATCAAACCGATTCTCGCGCAAATGACGCTCGACGAAAAAGTCGGCCAGATGACCCAGCCTGAGTTGGAATACGTCAAGAACAACTTCGACGACATCGAAAAGTACTTCGTCGGTTCGGTGCTCAGCGGCGGCGGCTCCGATCCCAAGGAGGGCAACAGCCTCGAAGCTTGGACCAACGTCTACGACATCTGCCAAAAACACGCGCTCAAGACGCGGCTGGGCATACCGATCATCTACGGCATCGACGCCGTCCATGGCCACAGCAACGTCCTCGGCGCCGTGATCTTCCCGCACAATGTCGGCCTCGGCTGCACTCGCGACCCGGACCTCGTGCGTCGCATTGGCCGCGTGACGGCCGAAGAGGTCCGCGCCACCGGCATCAATTGGACCTTCGGTCCGTGCGTCACCGTGCCGCAAGACGAGCGCTGGGGCCGCACGTACGAAGGGTTTTCCGAAGACCCGCAATTGGTTGCCAAACTCGGCGAGGCCGAAATCCTCGGCTTTCAAGGCAACCGCCTCAGCGATCCACTTTCGATCCTGGCCAGCGCAAAGCACTTCTTAGGCGATGGCGGCACATCTCCCAATTCGGGCGGCTTCAAGCTGCAGGAGGACACGGGCATAAAGGAAGAAGTGGTTGATCGCCATAAGATTCGTTTCGACCAGGGAGATACCCGCGTCGACGAAGCCACGCTGCGACGCATCCATTTGGCGCCGTACATTCCAGCGATCAATGCGGGCGTCGGCTCGATCATGCCCTCCTACAGCAGTTGGAATGGCGACAAACTCTCCGGCAACAAATACTTGCTCACCGACGTCCTCAAGGGTGAGCTCGGTTTCGAGGGCTTCTTGATCTCCGATTACAACGCCATCGACCAAGTCTCGAAGGACTACAAAGATTCGGTCGCCGCCTCGATCAACGCCGGCATGGACATGGTGATGGTTCCGAAGCGCTACAAGGAATTCATCCGCGATCTCAAGGAAGTGGTGCAAGATGGCCGCGTGCCGATGGAGCGAATCGACGACGCCGTGACGCGCATTCTCCGCGTCAAGGCAGCAATGGGCCTGTTCGACAAGGATCGTTCACCGCTCGCCGACCGCAGCCTGCACAAGTCGTTTGGCTCGCCCGAGCATCGCGAAGTCGCTCGCGAGGCCGTTCGCAAGTCGCTCGTGCTACTGAAGAACGACGATCAAACGCTGCCCCTCTCCAAAAAGCTGGCTCGCATCCACGTCGCCGGTAAATCCGCCGACGACATCGGCAACCAATGCGGCGGCTGGACCATCGAGTGGCAGGGCAAAAGCGGCGACGTGACGCCCGGCGGCACGACCGTCCTCGCCGCCATCAAGCACACCGTCGCCGAAGGCACGCAAGTTTCTTTCTCCAAGGATGGCACCGGTGCCGCGGGCGCCAGCGTGGGCATCGTGGTCATCGGTGAAACGCCCTATGCCGAGGGCATCGGCGACAGCGGCGATTTGGCCCTCGCTAAGGAAGACGTCGAAGCGATCCGCAACATGAAGTCAGCCGGCATCCCTGTGGTCGTCATCCTGTTCTCCGGCCGGCCGCTGATTATCGGCGACGTGTTCGACCAGTCGAGCGCGTTCGTCGCGGCCTGGCTGCCCGGCTCCGAAGGCCAGG
>DASYDU010000134.1:0-4901 GCA_036499445.1 Lacipirellulaceae bacterium | reverse complement strand
ATTGAAGCTTCGTCCCCGACGGCAAACCAACCAGACCCACTAGTTGCTCCGACAGCGAAACCAACTGTGTCTCCGCCTCAAGCAAGCTCTGCTGCGCTTGGATGACGTCGATCTGTGCTTCCGGGGACGCTGCCGCGGAGGCCATTTGCTTGGCGCCTGCCACCGCTTGTTCCAAGCCGGCGTGGATCTTTTGCGTGGCCATCAGGCCGAAGTAGAGCTGGTCGACGCCCTTGATCAGCTCGCGACGGGCATCGTCGCGTTGGGCCTGGGCCGCGCCGACGTCGGCCTCGGCGATATTCACGGCTTCGCGCACCTTGAATAGCGGCGTAATCGGCTGGATGGCCGTCGCGATGAACATCGGTGCGTCCTGATTAACGACCGGTACCGAAATCGCTGTTGCCGGGTTGAAGATGCCCGGCGTCTTGACGACCGTGCCCAAATCTTGATCGAAGTGAAAGTAACTGAAAGCCGTCAGCAGCTTCGGCAAATAATCTTTTCTGGCGGCCGCCAGCGCGTGACACTTTTGCGTCACCTGCAGCGACGTGAGTGTCATCGCCACGTTGTACTGGAGCACTCGGGATTTCGCTTCGTCGAGCGACAGATGGTATCCATCGGCAGGAGCTGCCGACGCTTGCGAGCTCACGGAAGAGGGCAACTGCTCGCTCGGCCCGACTTCAAATGCCGCGCGGATCGTCAGGGACGTCGCGCCGCGGTCCGACTGCGCCAAGGCAACCGGCGCCGCTAGAACGGCCAGCGCAACGAAGTATGAGAACCGCCAAGCGGTGACCGCAGGCATTGGTGCCCCCCGACACTCGAAGAGTGATTGCCGAATGGCTGCGCAAGGCACGCCGATCGGACTTGGAAGAGATACGTCCTCTAAGAGTATCGGGACTATGCGGATTATTCCTTGAACGGGAACTAGGCGGTTTTGGCAATACGGCCCATGGCCGA
Source organism: Lacipirellulaceae bacterium (assembly GCA_036499445.1). Taxonomy (GTDB): domain Bacteria; phylum Planctomycetota; class Planctomycetia; order Pirellulales; family Lacipirellulaceae; genus DASYDU01. The sequence continues at coordinate 3,950 of DASYDU010000134.1, read as the reverse complement.
TGCTAGCGGTTGCTGTCGCCATCGACATCGCGTCGTCAACTTGATGTCGTTGAACCGGGTCGTTGGATAGAAGCGCGATCGCCATAGAACGCCAAAATGTGTGTGAGTCACAAAGTGTCAGAAAGCAGGGATTTCAACCATAGATCGCCATAATTCGGTGGTGGACCTTCCTGGCCAGTCGTTGGCAGTTGCCAGAACCATTCGCCGACCGGCCCGAAGCCGGCTCGAACCGCTTTGCCGTCGATATCGCGGAAGGCGCGCTGCAATGTGCGGGAGCTGAATCCGTTGGCGACGGCTTCGTTTTCAAGGTCCCTGCTGAGCCGCGGTCCGGCCGCGAGCGCTTGTTGAAGCCAGCGCGCTACTTCGCCGCGTTCACACTTCGGTCGACCGAGGGGTCGGATTCGGCCGGCGAGTCCGTCATCGGCAGAAAGGTTGATCGGTTCGGCGGACCAACGGATGGTGGGCGGGGCTTGGGGCTGGGGACTGAGGGCTTGGGGCTGGGGATTGGGGGCTAGCGAGTCGGGAGTTTGTGGCGCCACGGTTTTTTGTTCGACGGTATAGGCCAGGCCGTCGGCGCGGCCGGCGAGGTTACTCTTCACGGGGAGCAGCAGTCGGCGGTCGGAGTTGGCTGGATCTTCGCAGATGATCCAGGCGGCGCGGGCGGCCGTGAGAAATGCGAGGCTGCCCATCGTGCGGTGAATGGCCGATCCTTGTTGCTTGCGCAGGTGACTGACGGCGACGATGGCGAGCCGCCGCGAATGTGCTAGTTCGGCCAGCGGCACAAGGAGGCTGCGAACTTCGCCGCTGGTGTTGCCGTTGCCGCTGAGGTAGGCGCTGATCGGGTCAATGACGATCAGGCGGCAATCAGGGAGCGTGTCGAGCAGACTGCGCAACCGCGAGAGGTCGCGTTTGAGCTCGTGTTCGCGCGACACACTGCCGTCTCGGCTGGAGCCGAGGAACGAGGGGATGGCGACGATGCGCTCGCAATCGGCGCCGAGAGCTTCGAGCCGCGGGAGGACGGTGTCGGATAGGTCGTCTTCGGCGTTGAGGAGAAGGACGGAAGAGGGTGGAGGGCGGAAGGCGGAGGAAGGAGGGTTCAGGGTTCGGGGTTCAGGTTGTGGGGCGGAATCGGGACGAGAGTCTAGAGTCGAGGGTCCAGTGCCAGAATTCTGGCTCTCGACACTCGGCTCTGGACTCTCGACTCTTTCGTCGGGCCAGGGTTTGGCGGTCGAGACTCGGGCGGCGATGTCGAGGGCGACGAGGCTCTTGCCGAGGCCTGGGTCGCCCACGAGCAGCGTGACTTTGCCGATCGGGATGCGGCGTGGCCAGAGCCAATCGACGGGGCGCTTGGCGAGCGACGTAAGCCGAACGGCGCCGACGATTTCGGCGGCGCGGTCGAAGGATGGCTTCAGAAAAGGGTCGCCGGGGATGGGGAGAGAAGTCATAAGGCGGAGGGCGGAAGGGGGAGGGTGGAAGTAAGAAGGATGCTGGATGCTGGATACTCGATACTGGATGCTTAATGCCGGGGACGTTGGGTGCTGAGCGTTCTGGCTCTGGGCTATCAACTGGGAGGCCTCGGCCAGTACGTATTCAGGTGTATAGTTCGTACGCACTGAGAATAGCGGATTAGGCCGGGAGTTCAATCCGGCAGAATTGGCCACCAGCGCGAATGCAGGAAGATTTACCACGGAGACACGGAGGACACAAAGAAAAAAACCAACTTGTACGCGGTGCATGTCCTGCAACAAGAACTAGAGGAGCCAGGAGTCGGATGGCCAAGAATTGGGGATTGACTCGGCGTCAGCGGAACAGGTCTCATGCCTAGGCGAAATCGTTACCGTTGGGAGCGCTGTAATTGGGTTGCTGCTTTTGAGGCGAGCGTTAGGTAAAATGCCGTCATGATTCTGACTCGATACTACGCGCGAAAGCCGCTTGAAATTGCACACGTTCGCGCAGCGCGCGATCTTCTCACGTCAAAGTACAACTGGTCCTTGTCAACCGCGAAGTATGGGCTTCATTACGTCTCCGGCCATTACTCGGTTGATGGAATCGACGAGGCCGACAAGGTTGTCGCGGTCAACGGACCGCCTAACGACTTTCTAATCCAGTTCATATCTCAAGGTGGTCGTACACTTACTATTGACACGCGGAAGCCGATTCCAATTTCCATCGAATTGAACAACAGGAGCGATGCGCCGGAGCCGCTGTTAAGCGCAATTGAGACAGTATTCGGTCTCCAACCGCTAGCGGAATCGAGTACGGGACGGGCGACCTCCGCATTTATTGCGCATTCTTTCGATGGTCAGGCGCAGAACCTAGCGAATGAGTTAGCACGCTTTCTGACATTGTTGGGTATCCGGTGTTCGTCGGGCCGAGCATTTACCCCGACTCGCGTTTCCGACAAGGTAAGTACGCGGCTGGCCGCACACGATTTGTTCTTCGCAATTGTAACGCCGAGTGAAGATCATACTTGGCTGACGCAAGAAATCAGCACGGCAGCGGCATATAGCAAACCCGTCTTTGTTCTGACGCAATCCGATGTTGAATTTAAACCGGGATTGCTCGGTGACCAAGAATACATTCCGTTTGCGCCGGGCGAGCTATCCATGTCATTCATTCCAATCCTTGAGGGCGTTAACGCGATTGCGGGCGTCGCTTCAGAACTGTTCCCGTGGCAATTGACCGAACCAAAATGAAACTGCGCTCCGAAGCGCGCAGCTCGTTCAATGGTTGGAAAAGAAGGACCTTCTGTATTTTAGAAACGCAGAATGTCTGGCTCTGTAGAAAACTAGTGTTTGATAGCTAAACCTTGGTATCGCCAGCATTCGTAAGGAATGTGTGGCAATCACCAGCAAGTCTCCTCGTACGGTGTTGCTCGCCGCGTTGGCCACGGCGGAGCGTGCTTTGCCGCTCTACTCGCACCGCAACAGCCCGAAGACTTTTACCCAGCATCAGCTGTTCGCCTGCTTGGTGCTGAAGAATTTTCTGAAGACGGACTACCGAGGCGTGGTGGCGCATCTGGCGGACTGCCCGTCGCTGGCCGAGACGCTCCGTCTGGCGCGCGTGCCTCACTATACCACGCTGCAAAAAGCGGCACGGCGACTGCTGTCCAGTGTGCCGGCCAAACGCTTGCTCGATGCCACGGTCCGCCAGCACCTGGGACGCAAGCGCTGTGTGCCGCGGACGGCAATCGACTCGACCGGTCTGGAATCGAGCGCCGCCAGCGGTTACTTCGTTCATCGCCGACGATATGTCGGCGGCCCTTGGAAAACCGTGATCTACCATCGCTTCCCCAAGCTGGGCATCGTGTGCGACGTCCGGACACATTTCATTCTTGCCGCGCAGGAAGGTCGCGGGCCGCGGCCTGACGTGGCCGACTTTCGACCGCTCCTGGCCGCGGCGCTCGCCCGCGTGCGGATGGGCCGCATCGCGGCCGATGCCGGCTTCGACTCCGAGCCCAACCATGCCTTCGCTCGCCGGGAGTGCCGCGTTCGTTCGATCATCCCCGCCAAACACGGCCGGCCTACCACGAAGCCGGCCACCGGACATTATCGGCGACTGATGCAAACACGGTTCGACGAAGTCGCCTACCGAGATCGCATCCAGGTCGAGACCGTAATTTCAATGGTCAAGCGTCGCCTCGAAGCCTTCGTCCGCGGCCGCACAAGTTGGAGTCAGCGACGCGACTTGTGGTTGAAAGTCCTCACCCACAACGTCATGATCCTGTTACACATTGAGGTTTTCTACAGAGCCTGGAGGATTCCTTTTTTAATGCAGTATTTGGTGCGGATCGGTCTTCGCCCGAGACCCTAGAGCGCATCAACTTTTAGACTAGCGCCATCGACGCAAGTGGGGTAGCCTAGGAAACCGTCCAGATTCAAGGAGGTTTTCTATGCATTCTTACTCGAAGGAGATGCGTCGCGACGTATTGGCGGCGTGCGATGCGGGTG
>DASYDU010000133.1:0-3935 GCA_036499445.1 Lacipirellulaceae bacterium | reverse complement strand
CGGAGCCTGACCGGGCCAACTGGAGGAGGTTTAACGTATCGAAGGATGCTAGCAATGTCCTCGACGTCTCCCTCTGGCTGATTACCCCATACTCATCGCAGCCGGCAAACCTTCGCGCGCCGCTGATAAACCTTGCGCTCTGATCCGGTTCTGCGCTCGGCCGGTTTGTTAATTTCGTCCTGGCGATCCGACAATGCTGGTTATACGATCGGCCGCGCGCCGATTCCAGAATCCCGGAGCCGTGATTCGGTGCCCATGACGAGTCGTCTCGAGTGGGGAGACGGACATCGTCGACCGGCCAAGGTCCTCTATTTAGGGCGCCGCCCCCGCGCGAGCTCCGAAGCATTGCGCGGTGCGGACGATTTGTAAAACCGTTGCCAGAATGGCAACGCTGCTCGTTCACGGAAGAACTCGCTATGACCACTCGATGGAAGCTCAGACTGCGCCGACAGATTCGGCGGACGGCATTTGCAGCACTGGCCGCCGTAACGTTCGCCGCCGGCGCCACGGGAATCGTTTCGCCGCCGGCCACCGCCGCGGATCTGGCCGCTGCCAATCGGCTGGCACCGATGCCGCAGAGCATGATCCAGGAGACATCGTGGGACGATGATTCGTCGGTGACCGCCGAAAACTCGTTGTCGGCGGTTTCCGCAGAAAATGCAGCGCTGACGAAACGAGTGGCTGCACTTGAGCAGGCGCTCCGATCCATGCAGGAGGTGACGCCCGCCGCGGCCGAAGAAACACTGCCGGCTGCCAAAGGTAAAGACGATGCACCGAACGACACTTGCAAGCAGCTCGATCCGATCATTAAGCCGACATTCCAATTTCACGGGCGGATTTACTTCGACGGCGTGGATTACTCCGACGACCCGGCAGATAAAGCTTTTTTCCACACTGATCGCAACAACGAAATTGGCTTCCGGACCTTTCGTATCGGCGGCAACGGAAATATCTACGAGAATCTCTATTACAACGTCGAATTTGAAGTCCGCGGCACCAATAGCGCGATCCAGTACAAAGACATCTATATGGAGCAGCAACACATTCCCTGGATCGGCCACCTGCGCGCCGGTCACTTCAAGGAGCCGATCGGACTCGAAGAGGACGAGAGCGACCTATATTTGACATTCATGGAGAAGTCGCCGGCGACCAAGGCGTTTTCACCGGCCCGCAACTTCGGCATGATGGCGTGGGACACCTTCGACGATTGCCAGGACGCATCATGGTTCGCCGGCATATTTGCGGCCGACTCGCCCGACTCGCCGGACAGCACGGGTTTATGGCGGAGCGACGACAACGATTGGTCCTACGATGCACGTGTCGCGGTCTTGCCTTACTATGACGAACCGTCGAATGGCCGCTACTTGGTCCATCTGGGCGGCAGCTATAGCTTTCGCCACATCGGTGGCCTGACGTCGGGGGCGGCTTACGATCAAAACGTTGCCTACAATCCGCTGAACGGCTTGGCGCAATTTGCCACGGGTCCGTGGGTTGGCAGCCAAGCACCGCTCGGCTTCGGGGCCGAATTCACGACCGACGAATACAACGAAATCGGCGCGGAGTTTCTGACTATTTGGGGCGCTTCGAGTTTCCAATCCGAATACTTCGAAGCGATTGCGGATAACGGCCAACAGTTTAACGGCGGCTACGCCCAGGCGAGCTACTTCCTCACCGGCGAAAACCGCGCGTATGTAAAGGATCTGAAAGTTCCCGGCCGCGTCCAGCCTTTCGAGCCCTTTTTCTGGGTCGATTCCTGCAAGGGGGCAATTTGCGGAAAGGGTGCCTGGGAACTTGCCTTCGGCTACTCGTGGGTTGACCTAACCGACGGACAAGACACGAACAACACGGCGGCAACTGCTCCCGCGACTGGTGGCACCTCCGCCAATCGCCGCCGCGGCTTCAATGACAACTTTATCGTGGGCGTCAACTGGTATCAGAATCCTTGGTCCCGAGTGTTCTTCGACTACGAGCACGAGATCGTAGATTTCGTCGACGCCGGCGTGCCAACGTCGAATGCCAACATCTTCGGTATGCGGTGGCAAATCGACTGGTGAGCTGGGGAATTGCTGATTGTTGATTTTGAAATTGCTTCCTTAACGCCTTTATGCGTGAGAGAGAACAGAAATGGCCAAACAACGATCTACCTCGCTATTGATTGGTATCGCCCTGATGGGTGCGGGAATTGCAAATTGGGCGGTAGCAGGGGACTGCATGTTCGGCTGCTGGAAGCGGCCCACCTGTGGCAAGGTCTGTAAATTGGTGTGCGGCGAGAAGACGCTCGTGGCCGTCGGTTACGGCTGCAAATGCAACACGATCGCCGTTCCCTGCCCGAGTTGCGAGGGTTGCAAACATTGTTCTTGCCAATGCTGCCCGCCGGACGCCTGCGGGCCGTGTGGGACGAACAAAGGCGACGTCTGCTGTGGGCCGTGTTGCCCGAGTTGTGAGGCGGCACCGGCCAAAATTACTTTCTGTTGGCACGATTTCACTACTTGCGGCGGCGCTTGTCCGCGCACCGTGAAGCTGCTGACCAAGTACCAGGCGGAAAAGAAAATCTGCTGGTATCACTGGGAAGTCGTGGACGGCTGCAACTGCTGCGGCCCCGACGGCTGTGGCCCGGCGTGCGGTTGCGGAGAATCGGCCGAGAGCAAGTGCCCTCGCATCTACAAGGCGGCCCCAGCCGAGGCTCAAATCGGCGACTACTTTGAACTCACTCAGGCGGATCGCGCGGAATTAGCGACTTTCGTCTCGAATGACGGTCAGGAGCGTGTTGCCACGCCGCAGCGGGACATCGCCGCTTCGCTGGCCAGTGCAGCAAATGGAGTTCAACAAGCGATTCCGGCCAGCGCGAACACAAGCGCGGCTGTGCCCGCACCACAGGACTCCAAGCCGCCGCTCTGGCAGCGTTTGGCTGACATGCTGCCGATCGCGAAGACGCCGCAATAAAAGACCGCACTCCTCGAACTTCAATTGTTCTCGACGACAAGACTGAAATCGCTGACGTAAACGTTTTCGATCATCAGCTCGGGCATCGTTCGGCGCAGGCGGAGCAGAATGCGACGGCGGAACTGTGTAAGCTCGGCATCGTCGTAGTCCTCGACCGGCACGAGGCGCGTCGCGACAATGACCTGGTCCCGCACCTTATTCTCGCGGTGCGCGAGCAGTTGCTCCAAGTGCTTCGAGTCATCCGGCTGCGCAGCGGCGAAAAGCGTGAAGGTCACGCGGTTGGTCTGCGTCGGCACGGCGCGATGCATACGGACATTGAATTTGCCCAGCTCGATATCGTGCGTATTGGATGACGATGACTTTGCTCCCTCGCCGTTTTCGGCGGATTTGTGGTCGTGTTCCGCGGTCTTTTCGTCCACGGCCGCGGCCTTTTCGGTCGGCTTTTGGGAGTCGCTCGCCTGCGCGTGGCGCGCATTTAGACCAATCAGCGACGTCACTGCAACCAAGACAAACACGTTCAAATATCGCGTCATGATAATTTTGCTGCTCAAGCTATTTGGGTTCACGAAAGCTTGCTCACGAGTTCGCCAATTGAACCCGGAATCATGGCCCCAATTTCGTCACAGCTCTTTGGTCGCGACCTCACTGATCAGGAGCCGGTGAATGCTCTTCGGGCCAAGCTGATCCTGGACCGCGTCGGTTAAATGGGATTTCAGCGTGGCGAGCTCGGGCTCTTGCAGCTCTTCCAACGAGGCATTGCGGCAGACGCGGATCACACAATCTCGAATATTTCCTTGATGGCGCTGCCAGGAGTCGTTCATTTGCGACTCATAGCTGGGCGTCACCAACGCATAGAGATCAAAAGTCAGCTGCAGTCGATTGCGGTTTTCGCCTTCGTTCGGGCCATCGGACTTTGCAATTGGAATGGGGATGCTGTAATGTCCCAAAGAGAATTCAGATAATTCATCCTGCGCGGGCGTGAGGTCGAGCGC
>DASYDU010000132.1:0-9379 GCA_036499445.1 Lacipirellulaceae bacterium | reverse complement strand
CGAAGTGAAGCACCGTCGGCCTGGCCGCGGCGACTCTGCGCGATAGCTCGGGTCGCGAAGGGGCCAAGTTTTCTTCGAAGGGGACCGGTTGTTTGTGGGTGGCTTCGGACGCGACCCTTTCTTTTTTGACAGGATTACAGGATCGGGATTGGATCGGCAGGTTGGAACGTGAAGTTTTCATCACAAAGACACCAAGGCTGAATGACGAATCCGTGAGTCCGTTGTCCGTAGTCAGTAGTCCGTTGAAATACGGTGGCATGCCTTGTAAGCAACTTACAACTGGCCACTGACGACTGACAACTTTCACAAAAAATGAGGCGGCCGCCTCTGGAACGCGGATCGGCTACGCCCACGCACACCAGTTTTAAGCCCTGAGGGTGAGCGCAGCTTGATCCGGCACGGTTCGTTCGGCCCCCCTGTGCGTACTTGCGCGGGCTAATGCAGTCGGCAGGAGCTTCTCGAGACGGTCCGAACGGAGTCGGATTGGCCAGCTCTTGCTTTCCTGCGGCCCGCGTGTTTCCACGGCGGCAATGGCGAACAAACGATGCGAGAGTCACCCTAGCAAAGGCGTTGGCCCAATTTCTACAAGAAAACTCGTGTGCAAAACTTTTTGGGTTGCATGACGAACATGTGTAACGAGTTACGAGGCGAAGTTTGTGCGCGGCCAAAAGTTGGGGATTGACGGGGGGAGCAGGGAGCAGGGAGCGCTCGACTGGGAGCGCGTGTGCGAGAGGATGCCGGATCCGGGGGCGAGGGTCCGGGATTCAGAATACGCAGAGCCGGGGGCGCTTTTGGCCCTCGACTCTATACGTTCGACTCTCGACTGTTTCTCTTTCTCAATCTTGGTTTGCGCCGTGGGACAGAAACTCGGGGACGACGCTTTAGACTACCATTAAGGATTCGAAAGATTATGATCGGAAACTGCGAGCGGCTACCATCACGCAGAGAAAAACTCTAGAATGTGGGGCCTCCATTGGAGTAGGCTACATTATGCTTCGCATCGCCGATCGACTTGACGAATACGTTCCACCGGAGTTACACGATATCGGTGATCCGCAAGTTGCGTTGCCGGCGATTGCGAAAGATCACCAGTTAATTAGTTTGATAGATGAAGCGGTCCGGCGCCTTCCCACTCAGCACAACATTTTTCATAGCGACGCGACAGCCTTTGAATTGCAGCCAAATTCGGTCCATCTGGTTGTCACGTCGCCGCCTTATTGGACTCTTAAAGAGTATCGCGCGAATACGTCGCAGCTTGGGCACATCGAGGACTACGACGCGTTTTTGTGCGAGCTCGACAAAGTATGGCTTGGCTGTTTCCACGCGCTAGTACCAGGTGGAAGGCTTATTTGTGTGGTCGGTGATGTTTGCCTTTCGCGGCGTAAAAATGGCGGACGACATACCGTCGTACCACTTCACGCATCTATTCAGGAACATTGTCGTGCGATTGGTTACGACAACCTTGCGCCGATAATCTGGCACAAAATCTCAAATGCCGTTTTTGAGGTGGAGGGCAACGGCTCATCATTTTTGGGTAAACCGTACGAGCCAAATGCGGTAATCAAGAATGATATAGAATTCATATTGATGCAGCGCAAGCCAGGCGGTTATAGAAGTCCCTCCTTATCGAAACGCATTCTAAGCGTCATTAGTGACTCGAATCATAAATCTTGGTTTCAGCAGATATGGAATGGCTTGACTGGGGCATCGACTAGAAACCATCCAGCGCCATATCCGCTTGAGTTAGCTGAGCGATTGGTGCGGATGTTCAGTTTTGTCGGTGATACAGTCCTCGATCCGTTCTTGGGCACCGGAACGACAACGATCGCGGCGATGCGAAATGGGCGGAACTCGATTGGGATTGAAGTTGACCGCACTTACTTGGAATATGCCCGCAAGAGAATTGTTGCATCGACGGACGTCTTTATGGCGACCGAGGTGAACCTGCATGAATAAGTTGGAGAAGCGGGTCGGAGAGGCGATCAAGCTTTTTTGGACAACGCGCGATAAGCAGAGCGAATCCCAGGGCACAGACTCCGGTAAGAAAGATGCGGGCCTTCGTGCCGCCGTAACGGGTGGCAAACATCTCGACGGGTTCACCGAGATTTGCCGCGATCTCTTTGTAAAGAATGGTGTCCCCGAGGCACACGTATATTGGAATCAGAAACGGGAATTGCCGGGATACTATCGAGCCGAGAAGAATTGGGACCTTATTGTCGTTGCAAATGGGCGACTCCTTGCCGTAATTGAATTCAAGGCACAGGTCGGTCCTTCCTTCGGCAACAATATCAACAATCGAGTGGAAGAAGCCGTGGGTAATGCCACGGACTTATGGGCTGCGTTTCGCGAAGGCGCTTTCGAGCCATCGGAGCGCCCGTGGCTGGGATATGTGTTCATTCTAGAAGATTGCGACGGTTCAAATCGGCCCATCGAAACTCGAGGACCCCACTTCCCGGTTTTTCCAGAGTTCAAATCGGCCTCTTATGCGAAGCGATATGAAATCTTTCTTACTAAGCTTTTGCGTGAGCGGCTTTACGACGGGGCTTGTCTGCTTCTCACGAATAGAGCTGATGGTTTGAAAGGCAAATTCCGCAGCCCTACCAAAGAAATCCAATTCACAACTTTTGCGGCTGGTTTGGCTGCCAGGGCGATCACTTTTTCAAAGCTGCACTAGCGCGCTCCGCTGCGCTCGGCTAGCCTCGCTTCGCGTCGCGGCTAAACGAAGAGTGCGGTTGTCGCAGATTGGGGTCGAGGACGATCCGGATCGCTAGGGAAACAGCGCGACGCCGAGCATGATGCGCGGGGTGCCCCGGCGAGAGCATGGCATCCGGCGGCGACAGCCGCGGTCGTTGGGTGCGTTAGTGCTCGGCGTGGTTCGAAGTCGCGGGGACAGACCAGCGACTGGAACTTGCGCTCTCGTGAAGGCCCGCCGGATTGTAGAGGGTGCCGAAGTCGACGTGGTCGAAGTTTGTGAGTGGATAGGCCGGCTTCATGTTTTCGAGGCCGGGGATGGGCTTTTGAGTTGCCTCGAGGATGCCTTCTTGGAAGGTGTGCTTGGATCCGCAGAGCCAAAGCGCGAAGTCAATCGGGCTAGAAGTCCGCTGTCGCAGCCGTCCGGCCTTTGAGGCGATCGTCACCCGATTGAACCAATACCAACCGCCGGCCGCGACGAGCAGGATGACGAGCACGAGTTTATTGATCCAAGAGAAGGTCTGCTCTAGTCTCGAGCGACGCGGCTGGATGCGGCGAGGCGGGCTGAGCTCCGGTTCGACGCTTACGGGTACCTCAGTGAAATATTTGGCGGATACGAGATCGTGAGTAAAGGTTTGGCGATCGTCGGCCATCGTTTCGCTCCCAAGGCGTTGATGGAAACGTGGAGGTCACAGTGGAAGCATAGCTTCGCTGCTTGGGAGCGGCGGTTTGTGCGGATTGTAGGGATGGATTGCGGGTGAGCGCATCGTGGTCACGCCGGCGACGGTGCGGGCGTCGCCAGTGAGCGATTTCTCAAGCCCCAGAAGCTGCCGTTGGTTGCCGTGACACGGGGCATCAGCATCATGATCGCGATGAAGAATGCGAGCGCCATCGCGGTGAGTAAAATCCCTTGGAGCTGCGGCCAGATGGCGCCGGCGAGAGTGACGGCCATAATCGCGGCTGCTGGGACCACGATCCCCAAGAGGCCGCGCCAGGCACCCATCAGGGTCATCGTGCGGATGCCGATGATTGCGATCGCGACGGCGGCGGAGATGACGACGGCCCAGCTGAGCGAAATGTACTCTTGGGCGAAATACATCAGCGGGTAGGCGGCGGCAAACGTGCCAATCGTGAGGAGCAGCATCCAGCGATCGAACCGCGGCACACTCGAGGCTTGCACGACGAGGCCGACCAGGAGGCCGAATGCGACCACGCTCACTGGTCCCAGCCAGGTCAGCTCGCCGAGTCGATCGATGGGAGCGATGCCCAGGACGTCGATGCAGACAGGTTGACCGAAGAGTAGTCGTTTGTAGTCCCAGCGATACGTGCTGCTGCCCCCGGCGCGCTCGAAGCTGGTGGGCTGCATTGACAATTCGAGGAGCCGCACGTCGGAACCTTTGGCGGTGACGGTTACGTCATAGGCGTCGAGCAGTCCGGCCGGCGCGCTGGCAAGCTGGTACAAACCTTTGCCGACGGCGGTGTAGGTGACGTTGAGCGGTGTCGGCTGGACGGGAAGAGTGCCGCGCCAGACGAGTTTGCCGTCGCGCAGAGTCACGTTTTCGCTCGGGCCGTCAGGCATGGCGACCGACAGATCGGCCAGTGAGATCACCTGGGGCGGGAGCGGCAGGGCAATCTCGCAGTCGCCCTCGGGCTCGCCGGGATGGGCGGCCACAATCTTGCCATGGAATGCGACCTCATAGATTGACTCGGGCGTCGCGGTGCCGACGGTTAGTCGGGGCGTGAGCGTCACGTCGGCGACGAATGAGGAGATGCGGGCTTGTGGCAACGCGTTTTGCGGTTTTGCGGCTGGGCCTTTAGGTTCCTCTACGCCGCTGCGATCTTGAAGTGACTCGTTGAAAAGCGAAGAGCGCTGCGCCGCTTTTCGCGCCGACTGCAACGCGGGGAGGAGGAGCGAAATGAGGGTCGCAATGATGGCGATGACGACGAGTAGTTCAATCAATGTGAACGAGGGACGGGTCCGAGCAGCCATGGAAGTGCTCCGAGATGAGAAGAGGTAGACGAGTTGATCGCAGCGCCAAGGAGCCGGCGATTCTAAAAGGTGCTTCGCGTCGAGCAGGCTGAATTATTCCCGAGGGCAACGGACTGGGTTTGAGTTCCGATTTCCCCGGAAAAATCGCGGAAATTGCCGGCAATCGGCGTCGCGCCCGCCACCTGTATCGAAGCACGCAGGCATCCGCCCCGGCATTTGCAGTTGCGTTCCAGGCCGCCATCCGTAAACTGAGGAGTTTAAGCAGCCAGAATTTTCACGTGTGTGGAATACTGTTTTAGTAGTGTTATAGGTGTAGTTGGTAGTTGAGCTACCGTAGCCGATTACCAGTGGTCTAGTTGTAGGAGTTGGTGTTTGCCGAGCAAGTGACGCGGTCGTGAGAAGACGATTGCGCGAGCGGTGAGCGCACCAGAAGAGAAAAACGCGGATATCGTAATGCCATTAACTAAAGAACGGAAACAACAGCTGACGGGTGAATTTGGCCGCGGCACGTCCGATAGCGGATCGCCGGAGGTTCAAGTTGCGCTGCTCACCAATCGCATCAGCCAAATGACCGATCATTTAAAGTTGCATTCCAAGGACTTCTCCAGTCGGCGCGGTCTGTTGGCAATGGTCAGTCGGCGACGTCGGCTGTTGGATTACGTGAAGCGGATCAATCCGCAGTTGTATCTCGATCTGTTGCGACGTCTGGAAATTCGCAAGTAGTCGCTGAGCAGTATTCGCTAAACTCTGTGGCGGCCGTTTGGGTTGCCGCCGCTCCGGTGCAAGTTACCCGGCGGAGCTAAGCGTCCTGCATTCAGGATTTGGGCCGATTGGCCTGGATCGGCGAGCGGCTTCCGGACGATCTCTCGCCTTCTTTCGCCGCGTCGGCGCCTGGCACTGCATTTACGGCTGACGGAGTTTACGCCTGACAGACGATCGCGCGCGGGTAAGCCGCCTGCGGCAATTCGGCGGCCCGACGAAATACAGCGGACAATGTAGCTCAAGATGTAAGAAGGGAAAAGAAAATTGACTCGAATCAGTGTTGAACGACAAATCGGTAAAGAAATCTTTCGGATGGAAACCGGCCTATTGGCCAAACAGGCAGCCGGCAGCTGCCTAGTGCAATATGGTGAAACAGTCACGCTCAGTGCGGTCGCGTCTGGCACGCCTCGGGCCGGCATCGACTTCTTTCCGCTCAGTTGCGACTATCGCGAGCGGCAAGCGGCTGCCGGCAAGTTTCCCGGCGGCTTTTTGAAGCGCGAAGGTCGGCCGACGACCAAGGAAACGCTGACCTCGCGGCTGATCGATCGGCCAATTCGCCCTCTGTGGCCGACCGGTTACAACGACGAAGTCCAGATTCAAAGCTTTGTGCTCTCCAGCGATCGGCAGATGGATGGTGACGTGCTGGCGATGAACGGCTCGGCGGCGGCGCTGGGCATTTCGCCACTGCCGTTCCAAGGGCCGCTGGCATCGATTCGGATCGGTTTGATCGGCGGCGAGTTCATTCCGTTTCCGACGCACGACGAGCTGGAAACCAGCGAGCTTGACCTGATTATTTCGGGCACGCGGGATGCGGTGCTGATGATCGAAGGCTTCTCGCGCGAGTTGTCAGAAGATCGGATGGCCGAGGCGCTGATGGAGGCGCACCGGTATGTCCGCCAGCTCTGCGATTTGCAGCAAGAGTTGATGGACAAAGTCGGCGTCAAGAAGATCGAGTTTGTGCCGCCACCGAATAATGGCATTTATGACCGGCTCCGCGAGCGGTACTACGACCAACTCAAGTCGGCCAAGCAAACTGAAGGCAAGCACGCGCGGGCGGACTCGGTGTGCCAAGTTAAGGCGGCTGCGCTCGCTGAGATCATTCCCGATCCTAAGGCTGAAGGCGCCCAGGACGCGGCAGCGTTTGGCGTGGCCTGGCACGCGATCGAGGAGCGTGTGGTCCGCGATCTGATCCTGTCGGGCAAGCGGTCCGACGGGCGGAGCAATAAGGCATTGCGGCCGATTTCATGTGCGGTCGATTTGCTGCCGCGCGTGCATGGGTCGGCGCTTTTCCAACGTGGCGAAACCCAAGCGCTGATCACGATCGCCTTGGGCACCGGCCGCGACGAGCAGCGGGTGGACGGGCTGTTTGAGGAGTATTCCAAGCGGTTCATGTTGGACTACAACTTCCCTTCGTTTTCGGTGGGCGAAGTGCGGCCGATTCGCGGGCCGGGACGGCGCGAAATCGGGCACGGCATGCTCGCCGAGCGGAGTGTAAATCCCGTGCTGCCGGCGCACGACGATTTCCCCTACACGATCCGCGTGATCTCGGACATCCTGGAGTCAAACGGCTCGAGCTCGATGGCCAGCGTGTGCGGCGCGACCTTAGGATTGATGGCGGCCGGCGTGCCGATCACTAATCCGGTGGCCGGCATCTCGACTGGCCTGGTCAAAGAAGGCGATCAGTGGGTGCTCCTGACCGATATCATCGGTGACGAGGACCATTACGGCGACATGGATTTCAAGATCGCCGGTACGCAGAACGGCATCACGGGCATCCAACTCGATCTGAAGATCGCCGGCATTGACGAAGCGATCATTCGGGCCACGCTGTCTCAATCGCGCGAAGCCCGGATCGAAATTTTGCGGTCAATGCTGTCGGCAATTTCGCGGCCGCGGGACAAAACGGCCGATAGCGCGCCGCGATTGGTCCGCACGAAGATCGATTCCGAGAAGATTGGCCTCTTGATCGGCCCCGGCGGCAAGAATATCCGTGGCATCCAGGAAGACGAAGGCGTCACGATCGACGTCGAGGAAGACGGCACGGTGACGATTGCGGGCGAAGACGAGGCGTCGGTCGGACGGGCGCTCGATCGCGTCGAGGCCTGCACTGCCTCGGTGCAAGTCGGCCGCATCTATCATGGCACCGTGACGAGCGTCAAGGATTTCGGCGCATTCGTGGAAATCTTGCCCGGCAAAGACGGCCTGTGCCACATCAGCGAGCTGTCGAACGAATACGTCTCGAGCGTCGGCGACGTTTGCCGGGTGGGCGACGCGATGGATGTGAAGGTAATCGCGGTCGACGAGCAGGACCGGGTCAAGCTGAGCCGCAAGGCGGCTATGGCGGAACTGGCCGGTGCTGGCAAGGGCAATGGAGCGCCGTAGCGGAACACAAAGACAAGGAGACCGGGAGACAGGGAGACAAGGAGACGGCGAGAATTAAGTTTCTCCTTGTTTCCCCATTTCCTTGTCTCCTTGTCTGTTTCGTGGTCACTCAAGAGCAAAAAGCGCCCGACGATTCTGCCGCCGATGATTCTGCGGCTACCGTGCAGCGGCTGATGGATCAATACACGGAGATCGCGCGGCTGGCGGGCGGCCTGGCCCACGAGATCAAGAACCCGCTCTCGACGATTCGGCTCAACATGCAGCTCTTGGCCGAGGACCTGGAGGAGCCACAAACGCCGGCTCAGCGGCGGGCGCTCAAACGGGTGGAAGTTGTCCGCAAGGAGTGTCAGCGGCTGCAAGAGCTGCTCGACGGCTTTCTGGACTACGCCAAGGTCCGACGGCTGCATCTCGAGCCGTCGGATCTGAATCATCAAATCGATGATGTCCTTGAATTCTTCGCGCCCGAAGCGCAAGCGGCCGGAATCGAGGTCGTGCGCTATCTCGATCCTGACTTGCCTTCGGTGATGCTCGATCGCGAGGCGTTTCGCCGCGCGCTGTTGAATCTGGTCCTGAATGCCAAGCAGGCGATGCCGCATGGCGGGCAGTTGACGGTCCGCACGGCGACCAATGATGATAGGGCCGCGATCTATCTGATCGATACCGGCTCCGGCATGGACGACCGGACCGCCTCGAAGATGTTTGAGGCATTTTTTTCCACGAAGCCGGGCGGTTCGGGCTTGGGCCTGCCCACCACGCAAAAAATCATCGGCGGCCACGGCGGGCGGATCGGCGTCGAAAGCGAGCTCGGCCGCGGAACGCAGTTTACCATCGAGCTGCCGATTCCGGCGCGAATCGCCGGCCGCGAGTGATGGTCGTTAATTCCAGCGAAGATTCGCCCCATTTCCATCGTGTGCGGTCGGCCGTATCATCGGGTCATGCCGCCGAAGCCGAAGACCCCTGCCGCGACTGCCGGGCCGCCGATCAAGGTGCTGGTGATCGACAACGATCCTGCGCACGCCGAGACGATGGCCGATAGCCTGCGGAGCATTGGTTTTGATTGCACAGTCGCCACAACGGGGCCGGAAGGCGCCGCGATGCTGGACGTCGGCACGTACGAGATCGTGATTAGCGATCTCAAGATGCCGGAGATTGGTGGGCTCGAGGTGCTGGCCAAGTGCAAGGAGGTGCAGCCGGACGCCGAAGTGATTTTGGTGACGGGCCACGGCACGATCGAATCGGCCGTCGAGGCCATGCAGCGCGGAGCGTTCAACTATCTTTTGAAGCCGCTGGATTTGAAGCAGTTGCGGGCGGTGGTCGAGAACGCGGCCCGCAGCCAATATCTGCGGCGGGCCAATGCGGAACTCCATCGCCGGCTCGATGAGCGGTTTGGCTTCGAAGGCGTCATCGGCAACAGCCCGCAGATGCACGACGTGGTGAATCGTCTGCAGCGGATTGCGCCCACGGATGCTACGGTGTTGATCCAAGGCGAGACAGGCACGGGCAAGGAGCTGGTCGCCAAGGCGATCCACCAAAATAGCCCGCGGAAGAAGCGGC
>DASYDU010000131.1:0-3035 GCA_036499445.1 Lacipirellulaceae bacterium | reverse complement strand
GCCCACGCCACTATAGGAATCGCGATCGAAGCTCATATAGTGCAAGACGGCGCCCGATATATCTGCGCCAACGAAATCCGCACCAAAGAAATAAGCTTCTGAAAGATTTGAATTGGACAAATCGGCGCCGTGGAAGTTCGCTGTGTACCCGTCGATATGAGTCAAATTGGCATGAGACAAGTCTGCGTCCGTTAGATTCGAGCCGGCGACAGAAAGAAAGGCCAGGTTAGCGCCGGGCAAGAACGCCCTCGTTAGATCGCGGCTATCCAAATACGATCCGGGAAGTGGGTCGAGTCCCGCGCCGTCTGGGCAAAGGGTAGCGCTGGCGCGCTTTCCCTGACTCGGATCTGCCGGGTTCACGTATTCCCATCGAAAGATCTCCGCATGCGCGGTTCCAACCGCTACCGTGACAAACGCTGAACCCACGGCAGAAATCAACGTTAGGCGAGAGATCGACTGCAATACGAATTCCGACGCCCGATATGTAAATCGCTCACCACAGGAATTTGTTATGTTCTTCATGAGCTGAATTCCTTGGCGTTTGAGCCGAGCATATTAATGCGCTTAGAAAGGAGCGAGCCTCCAACCATAGCTCCATTCCCTACTTGAGCCGAGGAGTAACGCGGGAGACGGCGAGAAATCGACGCGCGAGGCAGCTCGTGACGAAAAGCCGTGGGGCCTCCTCCCCAATTGGCCGGACCAACGGAGCTTCTGTCACGGGAAAATGCCGCCCGCGCGAAAACACGCGTGTTTTGGGCTGTGACGGACCAAGTTTTGTTGAGCTGCGTAGATGCCGCCGCTCAGAGAATTTGCGGCGCGACCGCACGCGACGATTTGTGATGTTGGGGCATTGCCGGGTGATTGGTCGTGACCGGCGACGAAAGGAGGGGGCATGGGGCGGCAAAGGCGCGAGCGGCCGGCTGGCAGTGAATGCGACGGGGCCATCTGGGTCCCAGGTTAGATAACGAAGTAGGTGAGGAGGAACGAGGAGATCACCATGGTGAACATGCCGAGGCAGAAGATGATGTCGAGGAGGATGATGTAGTGGGGCCAGCGGTGGCGGATGTTGGTGCGGATTCCAAGGAAGCTCAGCAACGTGACGATTGAAAAGAGGAGGCTGCCGACGGCGAGGATGTCGTCGATCCAGCCTTCCCATTTTTGGATCGCTTCGATGACGTTGATCAGACCGACGGCGGTGAGGCAGACGCCGACCAGTGCGGCCGAGACGCTCAGCAGCGTCAGGAGGTGGGCGTAGTTGCGGTCGTCGTCGGTTTGTAGCTCGCGCGGCATGGGAATTGGGTCGCGGGTTCGAACTTGCAGATTCGGCGATGCACGATCTAATTTAACTGCTTGGCGGTACGGAGCAAGCGGACTGATAAAATCATGCGTGTTGCCGAGGTGTCCGTGACCGGCGATCGCGGCTTTATGGAGGACGATTGATGACCGTCGGGACATTAGCGATTGCGGCAAAGTGTTCGGCCGCGGTATGCGTATGCATGGCTGCTGTCGGCGGCGCGAGGAGTATGGCGGAGGAAACCAAAGTGCCAGTGAGTTTTTCGGGCGGCCATGAGATTGGCAAGGACGACTTTGGCCGGCCGGTCGTGTTGATGGCGTCGGCGCTCGGGGTGAAACCAGAGGTGTTTCGCGAGGCGTTTCGCGGCGTGACGCCGGCGCGCGGACGTGGGCCGACGGGCGAGGAGCAGTGGAAAAACAAGGCGGCGCTCATGAAAGTGCTGGCGCCCGAGGGAGTGACGAACGAGCGAATGGATGAGGTGGCGGACCACTATCGGTTTCGACCGCAGAATGGGGAGCTTTGGCCGACGACCGCGGCGAAGGCGGACGCGATTGTGGAGAGCGGCAAGATCAAGCGAATTGTCGTGAACGATGCGGGATCGGGGTACTCGTCGCCGCCAAACGTGAAGGTGGCTGGTTTTCCGAATGCGGATTTCAAGGTGACGTTGGGGTTCAGCAAGGACTTGAAGAAGAATGGGACGGTCGCGGCCGTGGAGATTCGCTAACGGATCACGTTCGCGTGAGGAGTTTCTGACCTTCGTTCTTGAGTTTGCCGGCGATGCGGTCGGCGATCGCGGCCAAGAGCGGCGGAAGGTCGAGCTGGATCTGAACGGATTCGGGGAGGACGTCGATTCGGCCGGTGATTTTTTGGCCGAGTCCGCCGCCTTCGAAATGGAGTCGGTCACCTTCCCAGCGCTTCTGGAAAGTAACGAGGCCGAGGAGGCCGCCGGTCATTTGGCCGCGGAGCTTGCCGAAGCCTTCGGCGATGCGGCGGCGGGCTTCGTCTTTGCCGAGTTGATGCGGGATGTTGACGGTGATGGGAGTGGGCATCGCGCGGCTCGCTGAGAAGATGGATGGATGTTGCTGGTAAAGGTGTTCAAGGCATTCTAGGGGCGAACATGCGTCGAGGCGAATTGGTTGAGGAATGATAGGGCGTTGGTGAGCTGGCGGGAGCCTGCGTAAGATTGGCGAGGATGTCCGAAAATCTACCGGAGTCGCCTTTCACCCCGTCACCATTGATACGAACGTCAATGCGTGTCAATATGGCACGATGGTAGTATTGGTGACAGGTTCGGCGCTCGAGGAATACTCGCGTCTCCCGCGGCCGATTCAGTCACGTGTTCTACAATTGGTTGGGCGGCTTGACCGCTGGCCGAATGTCAGCGGAGCGAAACCGCTGTCGGGAAAGTTGGCAGGGCACTTCCGATTTCGAACGGGTGATTATCGTTTGCAGTTTCGCGTGACTGGCGCGAACGTCATCGTGGAACGGATTGGACATCGGGATGGATTTTATGATGAGTAATTTAGGACACGCACAAACGGTGGTGCTGGATGGCAAACGCTTCGTAATTTTGCCCGAGGCCGATTATCAGCGGATGGTAGGATTGCCGCCGGGGGACGCGAAGGGCAACCGGCCGGCGGTGGCGGCGATGCGGGCGGTATTGGCGCGTGATATTGTTCGGGATCGCGAACAAGTCGGCTGGTCGCAGGCGGAGCTGGCACGTCGAGCGGGGATTCGAGTG
>DASYDU010000130.1:0-6191 GCA_036499445.1 Lacipirellulaceae bacterium | reverse complement strand
AGCTCATTCTCTTCGCCAGTAAACTGACCGCGGAGCACGACGCCGGTCATTTCCAATTGCTCAAGCGCGATTTGAACCAAAACCTGCTCCAGCCCAAGCTCGCGCGAGATGCGGTTGGCCGTCGTCGGTCCGCAGATGTCTAGGCGTCCGCGAACCAATTTCATGCGGGCATCGTCGGCTGGTACCTCAATATTAAGCGCCGGAGGCAAGGTAATTGTCGGCTCGACGTCCACAATCGGGAGCGCGACCCGCACCGCGGGCCACCCCTCGGCGGCCATCCATAGGCGGACACCCGCGGTGGTTTCACAACACGCAGCCCGCCCCTCGGCCACGAGCTGCTCGAAGAACTTGTTCCAAACCGTCGCTTCGACGACCGGCAATGCTCCAATCGAAAGCAACGCATCGTGCAACTCTTCCGCATCGCGTATCGTGGGCCACGCCTCGGCCCGCACTTCAGCGATGGCCTCGGGGTCGAGTCGGCCCAGCTCGCGGTAGTCCTCACCGCGAACCGTTCGACGAGACGATACGGCCCGAGCCCGCCTTTCTTCCAGCGGTGCGTCGTCCAAAAATGCATACACGTTTGCATTGACTAATTGCACGCTAAACGGCGACGGCTCGCGAGTATCTCGCGCGATGAGCTTGATTCGGCCAGCTTCAATGTCCGCCAAGACGTCTAGCCAACCGGTGACGTCCATTGCTTCGTGTAGGCAGTCGTACGCGGTTTGGCGAATAAGCGGATGGTCGGGTAGCTCCAAGTCGCCCGTGCGATGTTCGAAGCATGCGGTTGCCAATGGAAAGACAGCCGTGAGCAAATCGTCGGCGCGGAATCGCTGTAACTGGGGCGGCACCTTCTTGCCACCCCTTTGCCGCAGGACCGCGAGCGCCCGCGTAACGTTCCACCGCCAACGAATTAAAAACATCGGCACAGCCAGCACCGCCTGCAGCAGCGGAGCTTCGGCGTCGTCTGGCTGCAATAAGCCAAAAAGCCGCTCAATGGGGAAGCCATTGTTCGGTCCGATCGAAAGTACAAATCCGTTGTCGTCCGCGCTCGCTTGTAACTCAAAATCAAATGTGCGGCAGAAACATTTGCGCAGCGCCAGTCCCCAGGCGCGATTGATCCGCGCGCCAAAAGGTGCATGGATCACGAGCTGCATGCCGCCCGACTCGTCGAAAAACCGTTCGAATACCACTTGCTGCTGTGTCGGCACGAGGCCCAAGGCGGCGCCTTCAGCCGCGACATAGCCGGCCGCTTGCTGGGCCGTCCATTCGTCGGCGTCGCACTCGGTCCGCAGCCATTCAACTCCTCGCTCCAACGATTCGCTCGATTGCCGCCAGATCTCTTCACGAAGGTCGGAGAATTCCTTGGACAGTTCGGCAGTCCGGCCAGGTGCTTCGCCGAGCCAGAAGGGCACCGTGGCCGGCGCACCATGGGCGTCGCGAACAGTCACCTCGCCGCCACGGACATGCACAATTCGCCATGATGCGTTCCCGAGCTGAAACACATTGCCGATTTGGCTCTCGATGGCAAAATCTTCATTCAGCGTTCCGACAAATGTCCGTTCGCCTTCGGTCACCACCCGGTAATCGGCCGCTTCCGGAATCGCACCGCCCGAGGTAATGGCCGCGATTCGTGCGCCACGGCGCGCGCGCAGTTTGTGATGGATCCGGTCGCGGTGCAAATAGGCGCCGGCGCGATTTCCTGGCACAATTCCGTCGCTCAAAAATGCGACGACTGCGTCGAAATCGTCGCGGTTCAAATCGCGATACGGCCAAGCCTGGCGGCACAGCTCGAATAACCGATCTTCTTCCCAATCGTCACAGGCCACTGTCGCAACGATTTGCTGCGCCAAGATATCGAGCGGCGCCGCAGGCATTTCGACGCGGTCCAGCTTTCCGCGACGAACCGCCCGCAGCAGCGCCAAGGATTCCAACAACTCATCACGCGTCAGCGGAAACAGCCGTCCCTTCGGTACACGTCCGAGCGCGTGGCCGGCGCGGCCGACCCTTTGCAATAACGTGGCAATCGATCTCGGCGACCCGAGTTGGCACACCAGATCAATGAATCCGATGTCGATGCCCAGCTCTAACGACGCCGTGGCGACAATGGCCTTCAACTGTCCCGATTTCAATTGTTCTTCCGCCCGCAGCCGCGTCTCACGCGACAGGCTGCCATGATGGCTGGCTACCAGCCCCGGTCCGAGTTGCTCCTCCAAATAATGACAAATCCGCTCCGCCAACCGGCGTGTGTTAACGAATACCAGCGTGCTGCGGTGGGTGCGAATCAAATCACCAAGCCGTGTATACACCTCTTGCCAGGTTTCGCTCGGACAAACGGCGGATAGTTCGCTGGGCGGCACCTCGATCGCCAGGTCCAATTCGCGCACGTGGCCGGTATCGACGATCTGGCAGTTCGTGGCTCCGTTCCCATCGACGTTGGCCGATCCGACCAGGAATCGGGCGATCTCGTCGATTGGTCGTTGCGTTGCCGAGAGGCCAATCCGAGCTGGCGGCAAGCCACAGAGCCGATCCAGCCGGGCGAGCGACAGGGCTAAATGCGAGCCGCGCTTATCCCGGGCCAGCGCGTGAATTTCATCGACGATAACCGTACGAACACTGCGTAGGATCTCACGACTCTTAGACCCCGTCAGGAGCAAATACAATGACTCGGGTGTCGTAACCAGGATGTGCGGCGGCTTGCGGAGCATTGCCTGCCGCTCTCTCGATGGAGTGTCACCTGTCCGCACGGCGACCCGAATCGGGCTCAACTCCAGTCCTTCGGCCGTGGCCGAGGCGCGGATTTCTTCCAGCGGTACCTGTAGATTTCGATGGATGTCATTGCTAAGTGCCTTAAGAGGTGACACATAGAGCACCTGCATCCCGTCCGGCAAAGCGTCACTCGCCGCTTGTCGCACCAGTTGGTCAATCGAGGCCAAAAACGCCGCGAGAGTCTTTCCCGAGCCCGTGGGAGCCGCGATCAGGGTATGATCACCGTTAACGATGGGCGGCCAACCGAGGCGTTGGGACTCCGTCGGCTCGCCGTATTTTCTTTCAAACCAATGAGCAACAACGGCATGAAATGGCAGCGGCATAACGGCAATTATATGCTCTTTGAACTCAAAATGTAGCCGGGGCATCCGGATTGCAGCAGCCCGTAGCTTCTTGATCACTTAGCAACGGACCGTCAGCAGCGATGCGATTCTCGCGACTTATAGTTCACAGGCTTATTGCTGCGTATCGCGGCTTTTTCGCCGTTGATGGGCTGCGAATGGCGGCTGCAATGGCCTACTATGTCGCCATGTCGTTTTTTCCCTTGCTGATTGTGTTGACCGCTGGAGTAAGCGCAGCACTGGAATGGACGGTGGGTGGTCAAGACGCGCGTCGTCAGCTGCTTACGGTAATTGAGCAGCAATCATCGCCGGCTTTGGCTGAGCAAATCGAGCGTGCGCTCTCGGTTGTCAGTCGAGGCGCAGCCGCCGGCAGCTTGGTTGGATTTTTGATCTTACTCGTGACGTCGATCGCCATCTTTACTCAACTCCAGGCGGCATTTGACAAGATTTGGAATGTACCCAGTACGCCCCGTGTGACCTGGGAAATATGGGTTCGCCAACAACTTCTGGGCCAGCTCAAGGCCTTAGCAATGCTATTGGGCGTCGGCACTTTCGTAGTTACGGTCATTATTGCGTCTTTGTCTTGGTCGCTGATCCAAGCCGCTTTCGCGACGGCTGGGTACTCGATTTCTTCACTTCAAGAATTTTTTGGCGTACTGATTAATATTGGATTCAATTTTCTGGCGTTCACGCTGATCTATCGATTTGTCCCGAAACCCAATGTCCGGTGGTTGATGGCAGCCCAGGGAGGAGCTTTGGCAGCGCTGTTTTGGGAAGTGGGCCGCCAAATACTAGCGATGTATATGACGCATTCGGGTTATCTGAGCGTCTATGGAATTATCGGTTCGTTCATCGCGATCATGCTTTGGGCGTACTACGCGATGATCGTCGTATTTTTTGGAGCCGAATTTACATTTGTCAGCGGCCAAGAGACTAGCGATATATATAAGGCGGCAGCCTAGCTTGCGTCCGATGCGACTTGTTGTCGCCTTCTCGTGGACGTGACTGCGGTCTATGAACGCGCATTGACCGCAATGTACTGGATCGAACCGCCGTATCCGCACGTCGCGGAATGGCCCGTCTTTTTTGCCGGCCGCTCGTCGTTGTAATCGACGCGTGTCCCATACGAACGTCCCGGCACGTAGTTTGCACCGCGCCCTCCACACAGTTGGCGTGTGAGCCCACAGTCTACTGAGGCTGGCGTTCGTGTTGAGCGCTCCCTGGGTGCCAAGAATTTGTGGCGCGCTGCTTTTGGCGCGGTCGGGACAAACAATTCGTGAGGGCATTTGTCATGCGAAAGATCTTTAAGTTCGTCGGTGGTATTGTAGTTCTCGGCGGAATGGTCGTTGTGCTTCCGGCGCTGGCCGCAAGTGGCGGGGGAACAGGTGCGGCAGGCGGCGGGAACGCTGGCGCCGGTGCCGGCGCCGGTAGTGCAAATGCAGGCGCTAACGCCAGCGCCCCAGCTGCTACCAGTGGAGCAAATGCTGGGAGCAACGCGGCGACAACAAGCGGCAACCCAGGCACCGGCAATCCGCTTGGGACCAATCCGGGCGGATCAAGTCCACTCGGAACTTCGCCCGCCGGCACAAGCCCATTAGGTTCCGGCCCGGGCGGGTCCAATCCGTTGGGCACCACCCAGACGCCCACGCAAGGCACTAACCCCAGCACGGCAGATCCAAATTCTCCGATTAATAGTCCCAACAACAGTCCCACGAATCCCAACAACCCCAATCAGACCAATCAAGGAGGAACCGGGGCGACGTCCGGCAACAACTTTGGCTCCTCCCAAACTCAGATGGACCAATCTGGATTGGGTACTTCGGCCAACCCAGGAGCCACCAGCGCCCAACAAGAGCGCCAGGCTCGCGACGGGCGTCTGCGTGAGCGTGGCCTCGGCGGAACAACAAGCACAAACGGTCAAAACAATGGCCGGCTCCGGGATCAATCCGGCGTGCAGAATGGCACGGGTACTAATCAACAAGATTGGCGACAGGTCTACTACGACAATCACTGGTGGTATTACACGCCAAGCAACAACTGGATGTATTACGACAGTAATCGTTGGAACCCTTATAGAAACACTACCCAAACCCCTGTGCCGGACACTGGTACCAACGGCACATACAACGGTCAGTATGGCGTAGGTTATCGTGGAGATGCGAACGCCGATTCGAACGGCAATAGCCAACTCGATACCAACCGCAACGGCCAGGCAGGTCGCGATATACGCGGCCGAAACTACTCCCCGAACACGTCGAACGGCGGCAGCAATCGCAGCATGGGGCAGCGATCGTTCCCATCCCAGCGACCAAGTGCACCGACCGAATCTGACTTGCGCATCTTTGAACAACAGAACTTCGGTAATTCGGCCACCGGAATTAATTCGGCTACGGACCGTACCCAGCAATCCAGCCCCGCAAACAGCACCGCCGCGCCGGGAATGGGCGTGGATGCCACGGGAATCCCAATTCAATCGGGTGGCCAAAAGTAAACCGCAAAACAGCAAACGTCTTGAGGTTAACCCGCCTAAATCGAGTTCGAAATTTTTTGTGTAAGGAGTTTTGCAATGTTACGTCGGTTCGGTTTAAGTTGTGCGATGATTGCTGCAATGGCCGTGACCCTCGGTTTTGTTGCCAGCACCCAGGCCGGATGGCGGCATGGTGGTTGGCGTTTCGGCAGAAGCCATGGCTATGACAACCGGGGATCAGCCGCCTGCGGCTGTAACCAAGCGAATTCAAACGATAGCGGACGTCACGAAACGAACTACGCTCCAGCGTACGATCCGCAGCAAGCGCCTGAGCCGCCGCAAATGAGCGATCAGGGCATCAGTTATCAGCGCGAGGATCGTAATCGCGATGATTCGAACCGCTCCGATGCGGATAGCAACACGAATCAAAGGGCCAACCATTCGGATCGCGACAGCGATTCGT
Organism: Lacipirellulaceae bacterium; assembly: GCA_036499445.1. Taxonomy (GTDB): domain Bacteria; phylum Planctomycetota; class Planctomycetia; order Pirellulales; family Lacipirellulaceae; genus DASYDU01. Next base: position 154 of record DASYDU010000130.1, on the reverse strand, counting down.
CGTCGAGCCAAAGCAACAAGTCTTCAGCGTCTAATCAAAAAGAGTAAGCCTCCAGAGATATTGCAAGAAGTTGTGGATGAAGAATTTCAGGCGGCGTCTTGTTGGGGTTTGATACCGTCTATGAACTGAACACCTTGGATAACGTCGGCTAGGT
>DASYDU010000129.1:0-17728 GCA_036499445.1 Lacipirellulaceae bacterium | reverse complement strand
GATAATCGATGTATCAGAGCCCAATCGCAATTAGAAACTGGTGTTCGCTTCGCCGGACGCTTTGGTGGAGATGGCGCGAAAGACTTTATGGTCTACACTATCGGACAGAAAAAACACCGAACCATCGGCATAGGCAAACATCACACCCCCGGGGTGGTAGCCGCGAAAGCCGCGAATTTGCGACCAGCAGGATTGAGCCACGGCGCCGCCTGCGGGGCACGCACCGGAATTCTTGTAGTCCCAGTTCAACTCAACGCCAGCAACCGCCCAATCGCCGTCGCTTGACCAAGCCGGGCTGTTTCCATCTTCCGGAGAGGCCTCGCCAACCATAATTGTGTGACTCGTTCCATCGGTGATTTGCTTAAGCTTGACGCCCCCTCTTAGGTAAGTGTATCGCCAGAACAAACCATAGCAGTTCGGGCCAATGTAACAGGGCTTTGGAGGATTGTACGTCCAGAAGCCGAGCGGCTGAAGCATCGACGAACCTGGGGGGAATTCGAAATCACCGTCCCCCGCGTTTCCCTTGTAGCAAGTTACGGCGACTACGACGCCCGCCGGATTGGTGCCCTTAAGGCCGCCGTCCGAGGTAAAGGGAAACTGCTGGTTGGTTGCTCCTTTGAAGTCGGGGTTCGAGGGACAGAGGAGCACGTCGGGCTGGGTCTGGATCGCGGTGCGCAACGGCGGGTCGTTGGCATTCATCCCGGTGTACCCAATCCACGACTTGTCCAAATATGGCTTGAACTGATCGTAGAGCGATTGGCTCTCGAGTTGTGGCAGAACTTGTACAATCCACCCAGCGCCGCTCAGCTTGGCCGCAGTGCGCAGCGGGTCCTCCCCATTCGTGAAAGTCGACCTATTGCCGTCGTTCGGATCGTCGATGTTGATATGCTGCGGCTTATTGCTGCTATAGTCGTAGTCGATTGGAAAGTGCTTCTGCGACTGCTCGAAATTGAGCACCGCGAGCCCAAGATTGTGCAAGTTGTTCGAGCATTGGGACCGCCGGGCGGCTTCACGAGCGGCTTGGATCGCCGGCAACAACAGCGCGACCAAGATGCCAATGATCGCGATCACGACCAACAGCTCGACAAGCGTGAAAGCACCATACCGCGAGCAACGAGCGTGGAGCAGGGAGCTGCGTCGGCCGCCCCGCGCGGGCCGACAGCCGAGGAATGAGGAACGAGACATAACCGAATACCTGTCGTTGGTAACCCGAAACGCCCCACTGCGTGCCCACGTTGATGGGATCGCGATCGCCACGATCTCACCACCGACCACTTGCCGAAGTATTCTAAGCCATTTGCGACCGGCGGTAAATCGCGCCGAGACCGCATACACCCAGCAAACCAAGCAGCCACGACGCCGGTTCCGGCACGGCACCGGCGCCGAGCGCGCCGCTGCCGCTCGGCGTCGACACTCGCACGTTATCTATGTGGAATGTCGCCGGGCCGTTCGTAAAGCCCTCGAAAATGATTTCGATGTATTGGGGGACGGTAGCAACCGCACCTAAATGACCTTTCCAATAGTTGAAGTCCGCCATGTCAACTACGCCCGTCGATTGCCCAAATTCATTTGGCAGCGTGTACGCGTTAGCGGCCGTGGTTTGACCAAGGTGATCGCGCCAAACGGTGTAATCGGCCGCATCTACGACGCCATTGTCATTGTAGTCCCCGCCTGGGTGCTGGAGCGTCATCGCGGCCTTGGCAGCCGTGATGTCATAGGTCCAAGTCGACGTCTGAGTCCCGCCAAGCTGTGTTGGATCCCAATGGGCGCTGCCGGCCACGTAACCAGGGAAGCCCGGGTTGTTGCCTTGCATAACGCTCTCGGGCGCAGTAAAGCCGCTATCATCGGCGCCCGCCGGTCGAGCGAAGCCGAAGCCAGGTGCGTTTAGAAACAGACCTATCTTGCTGAAATTAAAAGTGGGGTCGCTCAAGTCCTGCTCGGAGGGAATGAGCGTCAGATCGAACGAGAGCTTGGTGTTTGCCATGAAATCGGGCCGGTAATCCTTGATCACTCCCGGACCACCGCTGTTGGCGTCATTGCCCGTGCCGCGGCCGGTGCCACCCGCTTGCAGCTTGAACGCGGCAAATTGGGCGTAATTCGACGGAGCGTTGTACTGGATCGCGCCCGTGCCAACTGTGGCTCCCTCGGAATTGAACTTGAACGGCGGGTCGGCAATGGGCAACTGGCCATTGTTCCAGTCGATCCAACCATCCGGCTGGCCGTCCTCCCAGTTGCCGAACACGGCCGTGGCGGCGAATCCGCTGTTGGCAATCAAGAACACCAGAACCGAGACGCCACAAATCAACAAGCCTGCACATCGCAATGACCGAACCATTCATCCACCTCCGTTAAGCTGAATCATTCACTGAAAAAACTCTGCGTCGCAATACGTCCACCACGAAACCACAGCGCGCTCGGCCCATTTCGGATCCGCGCCGGGGCGATTGCATTCGCGTACAAGAATTGTCGCTTTGCATCAAATCGCACTTAATTTGAAAGACAAGACCGCCCGCGTGGATCCGCGCCGCCAAGCGTGCCGAACTTCGGCATCGAGCCGGCGGCCTCCACGACTACAACCAGCCAGACGGCCAGCCGAGAGCCACCTCTCGCTACCGGAGCATTCCACCTCTGAAACTGCGTCCGAGCACCTCCCGCAAACGCCAAGCCGCCACAAAAAAACGCTCCCGGCGGCCGCTGCCCCCCGGAGCGTCTTGACGTTTTTTCGATCCTCACCCCCAATCCATTAACAATAACAAACGCTTTCAAATTGAGCTAGCGTTTTTTATGAAAATATTTCTGCTATTTTGCGTCACAAACTGGCAGATGGAGGCGCGGACGTCTCAGCGACTGGCAGGGCTGCCGCCGGCAAGCCACGCCAAAATGGTCTGACGGCCACCCTTTTCTCAGAGGCATTGCGGGCGACAACGCCACGAGGATTGTGGCCGGAAAGAGGCGGCGGAGCCGCGGTCGGTCGGCAAGGTGGCCGGTCCAAGGCTCTACAAAAATGTTCTCTTTTTGCTAAATTTCAGAACTTCTGGTTACCAAAACTATTGCAATCGCTCCATTTGCGATTTAGAATCACGGTTGTGGCAATCGCCCGGGGTGGACGTTTGCGGCTGGCCACGCTTTTCACGCGCCTATTCAAGCGCTTACTGTTTTTAACATCTGCGGAGGAGACTAATGAGAAGTTTAGTTGGTTTGGCTCTAGTAGCCCTTCTAGTAGGAGTGGTTCACGCGGCGCCCACGTCGGTTGTATTCGACTTCGAAGATGGCACGGACGACGGCTTTGGGAATGGATTTGGCGGCGACGCTACAGCGAGCTGGCCGATCGTATCCATCGGTGGCAGCAAGCGGATGGAACTTACGCCCGGTGGCTTCCAGGTGGCGGGCCGTCCTAGCCAAGGCTTTGATCAATTCCTCGCGGCCATGAACACCGCCGTCTATAATCCATCACTCTCCACAATCAGCTACGATTGGTACGTCGACACAAGTATCAATGCGGCTAACGTGGGTACGTTCCTGCAAATTGGCACCTATATCAATGCCGGCGACGGTGCTTACGCCCAGCACGAAAAGGAAGTCGAGCTCAGTGGCACCCAGCTCGCCAGCGGCAGTGTGTTCTCCGGCACCGTCACTCAATCCCTGAGTACGAAGTTTGGAGCTCTTGCTACGGGGCCTGGGACGTTCGTCACGAATCCAATTCAGACTTTCCAGAGATTGGGCTTCATTTTGAATGCTTCAGCCGTCGCGGCCGGACAGCTGAAGGTATACATTGACAACGTCCGCGTCGACGCCACGCCCGAACCGGCGTCGATCGTGTTGGCTGGCTTGTCGCTTCCGCTGCTGGGCCTCATCGCTCGCCGGCGACGCAAGTAGTCGAAGAATACGTCACATTCGGAAAATCATTGACCGCCTCGGGCAAATCGCCCGGGGCGGTTTTTTTGCAGTGACGCACGCGATCACTTGGCCTCCATTGCTCCTTCGAGCGTGCAGCGCTCGAGCCATCTTGCGGCGGCCGAGTCGCGAGCAGCTCAGCCGTCAGCGAGGGCAAGATCGGACGGCGCCGCAAGCTGAGCCACTTTGGCGATGAGCGTGTCGCCATCGATGGGTTTCGAGAGATAGTCGCTGCAGCCGGCTTGCTCACACTTTTCCCGGTCGCCCTTCATCGCGTGGGCGGTGAGCGCGACGATTGGCCGGGTGAAGCCGCGGCTACGGAGCTCGGCCGTAGCGGTATATCCGTCCATCACCGGCATCTGCATGTCCATGAGAATAACGTCGAACTCATGTTCGCTCGCCATACGTACGGCGATCTCGCCGTTCTCGGCCGTAAGGACTTGTGCGCCGCGGCGCTCGAGCAATAGATGGATCAGCTTGCGATTCGTAGCGCCGTCGTCGACGACCAACACGCAAGCACCGGCAAGGTCGTTGTCCCTTGCGGCGCCGCTCACGAAATCGCCGACGGGCGTGTCACAAGCAGAATCAGTAATCCGTTCGAGTCGTACGTCGCCGGTGGCGATAGTGGCCGCAAACTTGCTGCCGACGCCCGCCTGACTGGTGACGGTCAGGTTGCCGCCGAGCGCCTCGGCAATGTTGCGGCTGATTGCCAGTCCCAACCCGGTGCCGCCGAATCGTCGTGTGACGCTGCTGTCTGCTTGGACGAAAGGGTCGAAGATCGTCTTGAGCTTGTCTGCGTCGATGCCGATTCCGGTATCGGTGACGACGAACGTGAGCAGTCCGTTGTGACCATGCAGCTCTGCGCTGGCCTCAATTAAGACGCCGCCCCGCTGCGTGAATTTGATCGCGTTGCCCACCAGATTCATCAAGAGTTGCTTGAGCCGGTGGGGGTCGGATTCGATCTGCTCCGGGATGCGGCCCGAGCACTGGTATTCGAGCGTGATGCCGCGCTCCTGTGCGCGGACGCGAAGCGTCGAGACGATCTCGGCCAAGATCTGGTGCGGCGAACAGGGAATCCGCTCGACCTGGAGCTGCTTGGCTTCGATTTTCGCCAGGTCCAGTAGATCATTGACGAGCGTGAGCAGATGCTTGCCACTGCCGTTGATAGTTTCTAAGTAATCGACCCGCTGCAGGTTGCTGCCATCTTCCTCGCGAATCAGGATTTCCGTGAAGCCGAGGATCGCGTTGAGCGGCGTGCGAATCTCGTGGCTCATATTGGCGAGAAACTGGCTCTTGGCAAGGCTCGCGGATTCGGCCTGTTCCTTGGCGTGCTGCAACTTGTCGCGCTCGACTGCTAACTCACTCTCCGATGCGCGTCGCAAGCTGTCGTTGAGCTGTCGCATCTCTTCCGACGAAATCGCCAAGGAGCGTTCCAGCAAATAGCGATCCTGATCGATCTGCGCATAGGCGCGGTCGATCCGCTCAATGAGCTGAGACCATTGTTCGAGCGTCGGAAGCGTGGTCTCGTCGAGACCAACCCTCCGCAGCTGCCGGCTAAGCAGATTGTGCATGGCAATCCGAGGCTTCGCGAATGGTGGTCAATGTCATGGTCTGGTTGTGCAAATCGCAATGCCCCGTTGCAAATGGCGAGATTTCGCCGTAGGAATAGAAGCCGACTTGGCGTGTTCCGCGCGGCAACACGTCGAGCGTCGACTCTAGTTCGTCTTCGGTCCGCTCGCCAAGCACCAATCGCCGTCCGACGCAGCTGATGGCCACAGAAAGAGTCTCGCCCGCGCCTTGCTCGGAACTTTCGTTGGCCATCAACGCGGCCTTCGACGCGCCGTCGATCAAACGGTCGAGATTGGCCTTCATCAGTTGAGCGAAATAGCCCTGCTGAATATCGCCGGCAAACGTCATGCTACTGTTCTTTTCATCGATGGCCAGTAGCGTGCGGACGATACGCTTGTCGTCTCGGGCATTCGCACGCAGCGCGAGCGGGAACAACAGGCCGCTGGCCGGCAGCTCCGATGCGCGATCGCCCAGATACGATTTGTAGAGGTCTAGTGCTGGCTTGCCATCTAGTTCATAAAGGACGTTGTTTTCACTTTTTGTCACTAGCCGCTCGGGGCCGAAGATATCCCAGCCGCCCTTGGAGCCATGGCCGATTTTGACTCGGTCGCCATAGAAACCGACGGCCGTGACTAAATTGCTTTGCGTCTTTCCACCGCTGATGACCCAAGTGGTTTGGAAGCGATCTCCATCGCCTGCCAAGCCACCCGTGACGACTACCGATTCCGGCAGGACCGCGTTGAGGCCTTTGATCAATTCGCTGCCGTTGACGTTCAATCCATCGGATAGCACGAGTACGCCGCGCAAGTCATTGTCGAAGAGCTTGTTGGCAATCGACTGGCCGGCGGCGAACGAGTCGGCCGCGGATTGGACCGAGGCCGAGGCGCTCCTCAGAGACGTTCCTTCGAAAGCGGCAACAGCGACCGATAGCGTATCGTCCGAGAGCGACGTTTCGAAAATCTCGCCGGAGGTCGAGCAGCCGACGAAGTGCGAATTGGGATAGGCGCGCGTGAGGTCAGTGACGACATTTTGCGTGTCTCGGTAGCAAGGCGCGCCGAACACAAGGACCAGGGTCTGCTTGGAATCGAGCGCCGGAAACGGCGTGACGGACCAACCCTGTTTCTTGCTATGCGCGAATGTCTGGAGCTTCATGGAACGAGTCCCCCTGGTTAGCGCAGCGGCGGCGCAGCGCTGGATGTTGGCAGCTTCACACCGACCAATGTGGCGGCCGTGAGCTGGACCGATTATTTCGGCTCGCAGGCCATAGTGGAACTAATACGAAAGCGTAGCTCAGATGTGCACATCCCCGCGCTGCGAATCCATTGGCGGTAGAAGCCGGCCCGGCAAATCGGCACCAAGCTCGCCGGCATAGGTGGTACAGCTCCACCAACCATCACGAACCGGCGGCGAGACGTAAGCAATGGCGAGCGAAAAGTAAAGATGAGCTAGAGCCCTACCACGTCCAGCTCGTCCGGGCAGCGGACCGCATTCCCATCGAAAAGAATCATCTTTTCACGGGCCAAGTTTGAAATGCCACTCAACGGATCGTGCCGTGTGAAGATCAATCGCGCGCTACAGCCGGCGGCGATCCGCCCGATGGGCTCCGCAAAATTCAAGGTTTCGGCGCTCACGCCGGTCGCACTGCGAAGTACCGACATCGGTGCCAAGCCCGCCCGCTCCATATGGCACAGCTCCTGCAGAAAACCGACGCCGTGTGGCACGCCGCAGGAACCGGCATCGCTGCCCGCGACGATGCATACTCCCATTTCATCGGCGCGGCGCAGCATCCGTTGGTGGCCTTCGATGATCCGCTGCAAGTGGCCGACGACCTCATCGCTCCAGCCAAGTGTGTCGGCGTGGTCGATCTGCAATTGAACCGGCGCAAAGGTCGGCACCCAGGCAATTTGTCGGTCGCGCATTCGGGCCAATTGGTTTTCATTGATAAAAAAACCATGTTCTATCGTCGTGACGCCCCCCTCGATTGCATTTTCAACGCCGTCCGTGCCCGAGGCGTGAGCGAAAGTTTGCCGGCCATGCTCTTGGGCGGCCGCAACCAGCGCGGCCACTTCGGCGATCGGCATTTGCGGCGGCGTGGTCACGCGGCCCGCTTTGAAATTAATGATGCCGCTGACCAGCAGCTTGATGCGATCGGCGCCGGCCGCGACGCGAGCCGCGACGCAGTCGGCCGGGCTGGCATAGCCCTCGATCGGCTTGCCCATGAAAGAACCGTAGCGACCGCGATGATGAATGGCGGCACCCGGGCTATCGATCCAGGGCGTGATCGCCAGTTCGCCGACCCGGGACTTGGCTTCAGCTGCCAGCGCCAGCCCGACGCCGAGCTTATCGCCCGCATCGCGAACCGCCGCTACGCCGCTTTGCAGAATTCTCGGCCAGCGGGCGCGGGCCCGCGCAAGCATCCAGTCGGGCTGCTGCTGTAAATATTGTTCTCGTTCCTGCGAATCGATCGGCGCGCCGTCTAGAAATAGGTGGGCGTGGGCTTCGATCAGGCAGGGCAGGGCAGTGAAGTCCGCCAGCACCGCATCGGGCGTTCGCCGACCTTGTTTAAGTAGCTGTGGATCGGGCGTCTGGCCAGCGGTGCCGACGAAGTGGATGGCGCGTGCATCGAAAACGAGATCGGCGTCGCGGAATATGCGGTCCGAGGTACCATCGAACAGCTTCCCGACGCGCAGCCAAACGGGTCGCTCTCTCGATTCAATCGCCAGGCGTTCGAGCAACTCGCTCCCAACATCCGACCGCGCGTCAGTCATCGGCGTCATCGAAAAGTCCAATTATGCTAGCGGCTTGGCGGAAGCCGGCTTCTTCTTGGGTTTCACCTTTGCCGGGCCGGCCCGACTCAAGGGCCGCGGCGACCAGACGCACGACCCGATCGCTGGCGGCGAGCACGTGCAGCTTTTTCTCCGGGTTGCCCAGCACGAAGTCGAGCCCGGCGTCGACGGCCAGCGTCAAATACGCGCTCTCAACACTCTCGCGGATGCCTTTGGGAATGCCGAACGAGAAATTCGTCAGGCCCACGGACATGTGCACGCCATCGAGGTCCGCATTGCCGCGAATACACCGCATCGCGTCCAGCCCCATGTTCACCAATCCGTAAGTGTCCGCGCCAACGGGCGCCAGTCCGGGATCGATGATGATTTGATCGTTCGTGCGGCCCGCCTTGTCCCGCAGCATCCCCACAAGCCGTTGGGCCGCCCCGTAGACGTCGTCGGCCGACATACACTGACCGCCGCCACCGCCTTCGACAAACTTTTCGGACGCCATACCGATGACCATCGTGTCATACTCGGCGACCAGCTCCAGCATCTCGCCCAAATGTTGCCGCGAGGCCGCCACAGAATTGAGGATTGGCCGGCCGCTCTTCGATCGATCGTAGACCGCGAGGCAGCGGCGATGGAATTCAGCCGACGGATTGTCGAAGGCGATCGGCACGCTGGTCGCTTCCTGAATCGCCGGGATCAGGTCGGGCAGAAAGTCGAACATCTCCTTCGGCCGGACCATGATCGACTGCGTGCCGTCGATGTTGAGCGTCAAGTACTCGGCGCCGAGTTTGGTCTGCAGCTTGGCGAGCCGCTGATACGCGAACAAGTCGCGGTTGGTCCATGCCCGCGCCGCCCGCGCAAACGAGTTATTGATCAATTCGCCAATCAGCTTAAACGGACGCTGACTGGGCGCCGGCAGAGGAACCGGCTTGATTGGCTGTAGGGTACTCATCGGGATGACTCGGATCTTCTTTCATGGATGGCGACAGGTGTAAGTCTTTATGATTCGTGTTGGATGAATGCGATGCGCGAGTGGCCGCGTGGTCCTTGCCGAGCAAGGCGTTGGCCCAGCTCGAGGTGCCACGCAGCGATTCGTCCTGGATAACCGGTGCATGGTTGATCATTTCCTGCTCGCGGCCCTCGAATTTCATGCGATCGTAGGCCCGACCCCAGATACATTCGAAGTCGTCGACCTCGCACAGTCCGTCGCGAGTACCGCCGCAAGGGCCGTTACGCTGATTCTTCGCACACTGCGACTCGGGACAGAGGAAAGCGATGTCAGGAAGCGAACAGTCGCCGCAATCTTTGCAGCGAAACATCGCCACCTTGCTGGCATGCTCGATTACGCGCAGTAGCGGCGGCCCTTGCTCTGGATTGTGCGACTTGGCGTAAATCGATCGGGCCCAGCTATATAGCTGCCGGCCAGGCGTGAAGACCAGGTCGTGAACCCATTTGCTGAATCGATAGCCGAGCGTCACGTTGTGCGTCGCCTTACGAACGCCGAGCGAACCTGCGTAAGTGGGGTGCAGCCGTGATGGATCGGCCAGGCCAGTGTGCGAGTCCTGTGCGAAATAGTAAAATTCACGTTCGACTGGGTATTGGATCTGGCGGGCAAACTCCTTCCAATCGTCGGTCGCGAACGATGCGGCCTGATCGAGGATTGCCTGGACGTCTTCGATCGCATGAACGCCGCCCAGGTAGCCGCCGGCAAAACCGAGCCCGCGAAAGATCGCCAATTGCTTGGCCGCCAGTTCCCGGAAATAGGCGGCCCCGTGGTCGGCGCTCTTCGCTTGCCGCTCGCACTCCTCCGCCAATCGATCGCTGATCACCACGCCCGGAATCATTCTCTTGCGGAAGAACCGCGCCACGGGCGCCGAAAGCAGAAACACGTTCCCAATCAGCGGCACGTGTCCCAGGCCACGGCGCTGCATGTAACACTTCATCTCGTGGCTCTTGCGGGCGTCGTAACCGATCTGAGCGATGATGAATTTCGCGCCACATTCGATCTTCTTCTCAAGCTTCAACAGTTGCGGCACAACTTCATTTTCGTGCCGCTTGAAGTTGGTGGAGACCGCGCCCGCAAAGAAGTTGGTGGCCTGCATCGTTTGCGGTTTGCTGTTGCCGCCGAGCTTGGGGCGCGAGAGGCCGCGATTCATCTCATCGAGCATCGCCAGTAGGCCGATCGAGTCGATGTCGAAGACCGGCTTGCCGCGCCCATGGTAGCCACCCGCCGGATAGTCGCCGCTCAGCGCGAGGATGTTGTGAAACCCTTCGCTGGCCAGCTCCCACGCGGCACTTTCCAGCCCGTTGCGATTGAAGTCTTTGCACGAAAGATGGATCAACACCTCTTTGCCGGCGTAGAGGATCGGCTTGCCGAGAGCCATCGGACTGAGCTGCGGATTACCGCCGGCGTTGTCGGTGATCGAGACCCAATCGACCTGATCCGAATGAACGAGCTGAGTGGCGAACGAGCGAGCGTGCACGGCCTGGCGGTCGGCCATCGTGCCGCGCGTGGTGACCAATTCGACACCCAGGAGGAATCGCGCGGGCCCCGTCAGTTTTTCGCTCAGGGTGTACATACAATTCAATCTACTCATCAGGGAAACCCACGATCAACGGCGTGGATAGCACATTTAGAGATTAATCGGCAAGCTCAGCTATCAGCGATGCCAGAAACCATGTAATCGCGCATCACGATCATTTTTTTGCGAACGCCTAAATGCCATTGGCGCAAGACCTACGTTTTTTGCGCGTGATTACAATCAAGCGCGCAACAGGCGCTCCGTGAAATGCTGTAGCCTTTGCGCGGGGAAAATACGCGGCAAGTCACGTCGTATTGTGACGCACGGTCCAGATGCACGCGGCGATGGCAGCGAAGTTCACGACCGCGAAGATTAGAAAGATCGTGAGCCCGCCAACTTCGATCGCCGACTGATGTCGCGCGACAAGCGACGCCACATCAAGCGTAGACCAGCGGCCGATCTCGCGGACGACCGATACTGAGAGTAGCGTGATCACCCAGCCGCCAGTGATCAGCGCCAGCGCCATGCGAGACAACACGGCGCGCCGCCACGCGCGGTACCAGAGAACGACCTGCAGCGCGACGCCAACCAGCGCGAGCACGACGTAAGGCCCGCCGACAATACCAAACGCAAGTGCGCGGAAATTCGCATCCGCTTGCCACATGTACGCGGCCGCGGCAACGAGCGCCACGCCGAATCCGCCCATCGCGATCGCGGCAAGTGGACGAGGATCGGAACTCGTAGTTTGGGCTTCCTTTGGAATACCGGTCCCGGGCACGATCTGCCAGGCGACTTCAGTGGCCATGGACGCAAACGCACCCCCGCCCCAAACCAGCATCCGCAGCACGACCGTGCTCGCGGCAAATGGTAGCGCGCCCGTCACATACATGTCCGGCCAGCCGGCCGCATGCATCGAAAGGAGATGGTTCGCCGTCCAGCAGAAGCCGACGAATACAAATAGCAATCCCGCCAACGTTGCAACGCTCGCGCGAGCAAGGCGCGGCCAGTGGAACATCAATTGGCTCTTGATGAGATAGAGCAAATAGAACGCCACGATCAGGGCCGGAATTACGATCATCCACCGCCAGGAGAGCAGCAGATTCGCGGTATAAAACTCTCGCTGGTAAAGAATCTGCACGAAGAGCAGGGGAGCCACGCCGGCCGTAATCGCCGCCCCGAGCGCGAACGGCATCCAATCGCGCAGCGCCGTGGCAATCGGCTGCTCATACCGTGCTGTCGCGCCCGTTCCCGGAAAAGCCATCGTCCAAGCCACATACAGACTGCCCGCGAGCACGTAGTGCATCAGCGCTTGATGCAGCGCGAACGTGAGCACGTACAGCACCGTGTAGAATTCAGTCGGCCAAGGCAAGCCGAATGGAAAAATCCGGTCCATGAATTACCTACTTTGTGCTCCTCTGGCGCATGGCGGCCGGCATCACGACGCCCGCCTCCGTGCCCGCTTCGCCGAGCCACTTTTGAATTCGGGCGGTCACATCGGGATCATCGCTCGCCGCCCAGCTCGCCGGCCGATCCCGGGCATACCAACGCAGAAATTGTACAAGTGCTTCGAGCTCCTGCGGGCTGCCGGCAAACGGCGGCATGAACGGTTTCGTGTGCTGAAGCATGGCGATGTTCATGCGCATTTGCGTTACGTCCCAGGTGCCAGTAAGGCCGACCAATCCGTTCGAGCCCTCGACGGTATGGCACACGTGACACAGTCGCCGAAAGGTGCGAGCGCCCAGACGAAGTTGGTCATTGGGATACGCACTTGCGTCGCGGAGCGGATATGGATCGTCCGTCGTGCAGCCGACTTCACGCAAATGCGCCACCTCGCCCGGCAGGATGCCGTTGGAATAAAGCGTATAGCGGATCGAATACGGCTTGCGGGCGCCTTCGCGGACGAATTCGCCGCCGGCCGTGGCTCCAAAGGCCAGCAGCAACAGCAGTGTCGCGGTTGCCCCGTTGATATATAGATGTTGGTACACGAGCCCAATGAGCGCGTAAGCGCCGACCGCCAGCGACGCCCCAATTGATATGCTCATAAAAAGTGTCATCGCGGGACTGCCACCGAGGATCCAAGTGCGGCTGTCATCGGGCATGGCCGCCAAAAACCAAACGCCCAATACGGGCATCAGCACCATCGGAATCATTAAATAAGCCGCGCGATTGATCAGCGCGCGCCGCGCCTCACGGTCCAGATCGCGGATCGTGTTCACGACGATACACGCCGCCAAGGCCGCGAGCGTTGTGGCCACCACGGTGCGAAATAGCAAACTGGGCCAAAAGCTGGGATTGAAAAAGCCGTCTCGAATGTTGTGCGTCTCGAGCCAGCGGCCGGGCGTGAGCTGCCACGACAGGATGCCATTGATGATGAACAGGCTGGCCCAGGCTGCAAAGGCATAGGTGATTAACAGCCCGAGCGCCGCGCGGTCATTGAGCCGCTCGTGGTAGCGATAGAAGCAGTAACCAGCCACGATTTCTAAACAGAAAAACGTCCACTCGGTTGCCCAAAGCCAATGAAAGTTCGTTACCATCGCGCCGATCGTGGGCGCACTGATTTGAATTGCGGTGAACCAGATGCCCACGCCCGTGAGCGCACCGATCACGAAGCTCACCAGCACCAGGACTTTGAAATACCCGGCGACGAAATGCCGGGCGTTCGGCTCGCGGCCGCTCATCGCTAGCCACTGAAAGTAGCACAGCAGCATCCCGCCGCCGACCGCGAACTGGGCCAGAAAGACGTGGAAGATCGCCACGCCGGCCATTACCAGACCAGGCATCAAAGGGCCGTAGTCGTTGACGGGGTAGATATCAGGCATGCTTCGATTCTCGCAGGCGGTAACGGCCGCCGCCGCTGCTACAAGTTAACGCCGCGATCGTCCCGTTGCCAGTCAAATCCAACTCGCGCGGGCGTAGTTCCTACGCCGCGGGCGTGTTATATTGACATTTTCGCGGCGCAAAAGCGCAAACTATTCGGACCTCTTCCACGGAAAGTAATTATGCGACGTCGACCGGCGGATCGAGCGTGGGCAGAAGTTCTCGTCTTGCTGTTGGTATTTGCCGGCTGCAGTCAATCGGCGCCCGGCCCCTCTGCAAAAGAGGCGGCCACGTCCGCTGCCACTGACAAAGCAACCAAGCAGCTAACGATCGCCGTCATCCCCAAGGGCACTGGCGGCGAGTTTTGGCAGACAGTCGAAGTCGGCGCCAAAGCGGCAGCGAAGGACTTGGGCGTAGCCATGAAGTGGGAAGGCGCACAGGTGGAAACCGACAGCGCCGAAGAAAGTAAGATCACGGAGAACATGGTGAATCTCGGCGTCGATGGCATTGCCATGGCGCCGATCAACGCGAAGGCCTTGCGGAAGTCGGTTGAAAACGCCGTCGCGGCCGGCATTCCAGTAGTAATTTTCGATTCAGACATCGACGGCAATGCCCACACGAGTTTCGTGGCCACCGACAACACGGCCGGGGGAGCCCTCGGCGCCAAATACCTGATCGACAAGCTCGGCAACAGCCAGAAGCGGGTGATCATTCTCCGCTACATGCAGACTTCCAGCACCGAGAGTCGCGCGCAAGGTTTTTTAGACGCCGTGCATGCCGCCGGTTTTCAAGTCCTCCGCGATGCCTATCCTGAAGATGGTTCAGTGACGGGCGCCAAGAAGACCGCCGCCAACGTGCTTGAAGGATTAATCAAGGACGGCAAGCTCGAGCTCGATGGCATCTTTTGCTGCAATCTCAATGCCACCCAAGGCATGCTCGCGGCGGTCGAGGACTTACACAAGAGCGGCATCACGTCGCATCTTGTTTTCGTCGGCTTCGATTCCGATCCCAAGATGGTCGAGCAGCTCAAAGGCGGCGAATTGGACGCCCTCGTGGTGCAAAATCCCAAGAAGATGGGATACTTGGCCGTCGAAACTTTAGTGAAGCATCTGCGCGGCGAAAAGGTCGAGCCGCGGATCGATACAGGCGTCGAGCTGGTCACCGCCGAGCGCGTCGAAAAGGAACCAGAAATCCGCAAACTCGTCGGACTCGAGTGATGACCGACAACGCGCGCCTGAAAATGGTCGGCGTCTCCAAGCGGTTTGGCGCGACGCGCGCCCTCGAGCGCGTCAATCTCGAAGTCGCACCGGGTGAAATTCTTGCGCTCGTCGGCGAGAACGGGGCCGGCAAGAGCACGCTTATGAAGGTCCTTTCAGGCGCCCTCCAGCCGGACGAGGGCCAAATGTGGCTCGACGGTCGGCCTTATCTGCCCCACAATCCGCTCGATGCCCGGCGGCAGGGCATCGCCATGATCTATCAGGAGCTGTCGCTCGCGCCCCATCTTACGGTGGTGGAAAACATTCTGCTCGGCATCGAACCGACGGTCGGACCGTTTTTACGCTGGTCGGCGATGCGAACGCGCGCTGCGGCCGCGCTTGCGGAAATCGGCGTGCGCGACGTGCGGCCGGAGGACGAGGTTCGCCGGCTGTCGCTCGCCCAGCGCCAAATGGTCGAAATCGCCCGCGCGGTTACGCTCGAAAGCCGCGTGCTCGTGCTCGACGAACCGACGAGCAGTCTCACGCGCCGCGACATCGAACGGCTCTTTGCGCTGATCCGACGGCTGCGAGAGCGAGGAATCGCCGTCATCTACATCTCCCATTTCTTGGAGGAGGTCTGCGAAATCAGCGATCGCTTTGCCGTCCTCCGCGATGGCCAGTTGGTCGGTGGGGGCGCGACGGCCGAAACGCCGCCTGAAAAGATGATTGCGCTCATGGTCGGGCGCGCCGTCGACGAGCTTTATCCGCGTTCGCCGCGCCCCGGCGATGGAGACGTCGCCCTAGAAATTCGCAATTTGGCTGGTATCGTGAAACCGACCTCGGCCAACTTGCAGCTGCGCCGCGGCAATGTCCTCGGCATCGCCGGCCTCGTCGGCGCGGGCCGCACGGAATTGATGCGAGCAATCTTTGGGCTCGATCGCGTGCGGAGCGGCGAGATTCGCGTTGCCGCGCATACGGGCTCGACCGGGCCGACGCGCCGCTGGAAACAGGGCGTCGGTATGGTCAGCGAAGATCGCAAGCGCGAGGGTCTGGCCTTGGGGCTGAGCATCGCCGACAACATCACCTTGCCAAAACTCGCTGGACTCGGGCCGGCTCGCTTCGTGCTGCCTTCACGACAGCGCGCCGCGGCCATTCCGTGGATCAATCGCATCCCGATCAAATGTGCGTCGCCGTCGCAGCGCGTTAGTGCGCTCTCTGGCGGTAATCAACAAAAGGTGGCACTCGCGCGGCTGCTCCACGCGGACGTGGACGTACTGCTGCTCGACGAGCCAACGCGAGGAATCGACGTCGGCTCCAAGGCTCAGATCTACCAATTGATCGACGAACTAGCCGCCGGCAACGCGGCAAGCGGTCGCCAGCCCAAAGCGATTTTAATGATCAGCAGTTACCTGCCGGAACTACTCGGCGTTTGCGACGAGATTGCCGTGATGACCCGCGGCCGCCTCGGACCAACCCGGCCAGTCGAACAATGGGATGAGCACCGCTTGATGCTCGCGGCGACAGGAAAAGAGGAATCGCCCAAAACCACATGACCGCGCCCGTGCCACAACAAGTCCCGCCGGCAGATTCGCCGCGCCGCGCCATTTGGCAAGCGGGTTGGGTCAATTCGCTGGGGCGGTTCTTGGCGCTGGCAGTCGTGTTCCTGTTCTTTGCCGTGCTGGTGAAGAACGGCAAATTCTATTCGCCGCGAAATCTGGAAAACATCGCTCGGCAAAGCGCCGTCTACGCCATCGCGGCCGTCGGCATGACGCTCGTGATCATCGCCGGCGGGATCGATCTCTCGATCGGCTCGATCATCGCGCTCACTGACGTCGTGCTGGCGTGGGTGCTCAGCTGGTCGGCAATCGGCGTCGCAGCTCCGGGCGTGGGACACGCAGACCATTTGATCGAACATTGGCCGACCATCCTGCCGATTGCTGCCGTGGCGATAGCCGTGCTCGTGGCCACTTTGGCGGGGCTGGCCAATGGGTGCCTGATCGTCGGACTGCGGCTTGTGCCATTTATTGTCACACTCGGCACGATGGGGATCATTCGCGGGATCGCCAAGGGGATCGCCGACGAAAAGGACATCTATCCACCGCAAGACACCTGGATCAACTCGATCATGGACCCTACGCTCACCAGCACCAACGCGGCGCGCAGTTGGATGCTTTTGCCGCCCGGGATTTGGTTATTGATCCTATCGGCCGCGGCGGCAGGAGTCTTGCTTCGCTACACACGGCTCGGCCGTCATATCTTCGCGATCGGCTCGAGCGAAGACACCGCCCGGCTCTGCGGCGTACCGGTCGAGCGAACGAAGATTATTGTCTACATGCTCGCCGGTCTGTTTGGCGGCTTGGCGGGGGTTTTGCAGTTTTCATTCATTAGCGGGATCGGACAGTCAACCACGGCTATTTCCTATGAACTGTTTGTGATCGCGGCCGTGGTGATCGGCGGAGGCAGTTTGCTCGGCGGCGAAGGCTCGATCCTCGGCAGCTTGATCGGCGCTCTGATCATCACGATCTTGTACATGGGCGGCCAGCAGATGGGTTGGCCCAAATGGGTGCAGGAAACCGTGATCGGCGGGATCATCATTGCCGCAGTTGCACTCGATCGAATCCGGCATCGATCGATGGAATAGGAACGGCCAGGGTATTCGTGTGCCGCAATTACAAATCACACCGGACCAATTTCGCCCCTTTGGCAACACGGGCCTCAGCGTGCCGCCGATCGTGTTCGGCTCGACCGCGCTCGGCAACTGCTTCCAGGTCATTCCGGATGTGACCAAACTGGAGATTTGCTCGAAGTGGTTCGACCACGTTGCGCCGCCAGTGTTCATCGACACGGCCGGCAAGTACGGTGCGGGCATGGCACTCGAAGAGATTGGCCGGGCGCTCGCTAAATTCGAGATTCCACCCGCGGACGTCGTGATCAGCAACAAGTTGGCGTGGAA
>DASYDU010000128.1:0-8679 GCA_036499445.1 Lacipirellulaceae bacterium | reverse complement strand
GCGTTGGCTCCAGCAGTTGCGGCCGCGGACGAAGGATTCGAGACGACGCTTGATCATCGACATGACCGTTTCGACTTGGACGCGATCACGATAGGCCGTGCTATCGAAGCGGGACTGCATCAGCCGCCGGTAGTGACCGCTGGCCGGTTTGTGGGTCGGTCGCCCCTGCTTGGCGGGGATGATCGAGCGGACTTGGCACTCACGACGGGCGAACGCATGGTTCGCCTCGGAGTCAAAGCCGGCGTCGGCCGCAATGCGGCCCAGCCCCACGCGCGCCAGCGCCGCGGCCAGGAGGGATTGAAAGTCAGCCACATCCGGCTTCGGCCCACGGCCCGTGTCAGCCGCCAGAATGAAATGGGTTTCGACGTCGCACACCAAGCCCAGCTTGGGAAAACGATGATAGACCACCGTTTTCCAAGGGCCGCCGACATAGCGCCGGCGATGCACGAAGTAACCGCTGGCAGCGCTCGTTTCCAAGCCGGTTGAGTCGATCGCCGCCCGCGGCACACGCCGCTTGCGTCCCAAGTGCTGGCGGACCGTCGCATCGAGCAGGCATTTGGCGGCAGCGCTCGAGAGCAATCGCCGCGCTGCTTTTTGCAGCGTCGTGTAATGAGGCACCTCGGCCAGCTCGAGCAGCTCGGAGAGCGACGGGCAATCGGCCAAATGGGCGACCACGCCTCGATAGTCCGTCTTCAAAAAGCTCTTGAGCACCAGGCAGGCGAACAGCTGATGCTGCGTGAACTTGCGCGGGCTGTTGCGATGGGAATAGAGCGGCAACGACAGTTGCGCCGTGGCGAGCGCCGCCCGCAACACTGCCCGTGGACTCTTACTCGTTCGCGCCACGCACTCTTACGAATGCTGGCGGCCGTTCGGTTTAGCTATCAAACACTAGTTTTCTACAGAGCCAGTCAGAGCGGTTTTTGCGGCCCACGACAGGGCAGTGCCGAAGCTGCCAAGCACGACGAGCACGAATGTCGATGGCTCCGGTATCGGCGTCAGTAAGAATCCGTGCAAATTTCCATCGATCGGATTTGGCCAGCCGACGGCGACGATTCGCCGCGACCGGAAGGTACTGGTTTAGATCTAGCAATTGGTCATTTTCAAACAGCATTGCGCTCCAGTTTTCGCGAAGATTATTCGGATCAGGAATGTTCTATTCGCCAACTACTTGATTCAGTTCATTCACGGACGAGAAGCGAAAATTTTCTTTACTAACTCATTCAACCCAGTCGCTTGGTCTAATACCAAGCCATAATCGGGCGGTTCGACCTGTGAATAACCGCCGAAGTAAGCGGTTGCGGTGCCCACAACCACTCCATGATTATTGATACTTGTGGCACTTCCGTACTCTTGAAATCCAACAGTGATCGAGGGAAATACATCGAGATCGGCCATCACGGCGTGATCCCAGACAAACGGGTGTTGTTTGAGTCCAGTGGGATCGAGGGCTGACAGTCCGACCGGTGTCCCTTGCGAATTGATCGACATTGGTTCGGAGAACCCCTGCCAAGATCACCAAGCTTTGCGACTGAGTCGTTGGAATTCCACCAACGCTCTGCCCTTCAATGTTGCCAACAATGGCGCCGCCGTCGTTTATTGCCAGGCAAAGCTATCTTGGATATTCGGTGGCTTTAGATTGACCCAACCGTTTGAGCGGTCCCAGACGAACGTGTGGTCGTATCCGACGTACTCCCGACCGGAGCCAACACTTGACTGCGATTATTAAGGTCGGTGACAAGAACATCGGCGGCGCCCTCATGCGCGATTTGATCCATATTAGCGCCATCGATAAATAGCGCTTGTTGGCGGTCGGATTGTGGGTCATCATGCTGAGCTATGATTTGGCTCAAGTCATTGATCGCAATCGGGTAAACGCCGGCTCCCAGGTCCGAGACGGAATATCTGGTGCGGCAGCGTGCGGCGAATTGGAAGTGATCTCGCTCGCTGGCCGGATGTTTCCGATCGTGCTGAGCTTCGGCGGCGGCGGCACGATGCGACTGATGGGGATTCACCTGCGGGATCGGCAGGCGATGGTCGCGCTGCTTCAGGAACAAGTGCCGGAATGTCGGGTGGAGATGTGAGGTCGGCGTGGTCAGGAGCAACAACGATCCCTGGGTGTCGTGTATCGGCGGAAGTGGCGGCGCGCAAAGCGAAATAGGTGCTAAGCGCGGCGCAGGTTCGATCGCTAATAACTGGGGGCTCGGCGGAGCCTCGACCCCAGCCACCCTCGTTACCGAACTTGCTGAGCAAGTTGCAGGATTGTTTGGCCCACGTCGATGGAGGTGGGACGGATGCCGACGGTGGGGGCGGCGTCGGGGAGCGATTTCACTGGCTCGCCAGCGAGGTTGGCGGCCGAGTAGCGCATCGCTTCGTCGATCACGTCGGCTTGCACCAGGAGCAAGTCGCCGGGTTGGATCAGGCGCAGCGCTGTGTTGACCGCGCTCGTCCAGGTTTGGACGTTTCCGTGGATGTCGGTGACGCGGCCGCCCGCGGCGAGGCCCTGCTTCATGAGGCGGGTGATTTCGCCCGTGGCTCGGCCGCGGATCGAGTAGTCTTCGTAGAGGACAACCGTGTCGAAGGCGGCGGCGAGCTGTTCGCCTTGGCGAATGATGTCGCAATCGCGGCGGTCGCCGGCAACGGAGTAGACCGCGGTGCGGCGCGAGTTGGGGAACTGCTCGATCGCGGTGAGGACCGCGGCGAGCGACGAAGTATTATGCCCGTAGTCGACGATCACGGTCGCGCCGTTGACGTCCAGCACGTTGAATCGGCCGGGCGACTTGTCCATTTGTGCGGAGAAAGTTTCGAGGCCGGCGCGAATCTGCTCGGCGGGGGTGCCGAGAGCCCAGCAAGCGGCCGCGGCGGCGAGCGCGTTTTCAACTTGGAAGCGGATCCGCCCATTGAAAGTGAGCGGGATGCGATCGAGCGACAGGAGCGCGAATTCGGCGGCTCCGTCGGCGAGCGTGATCGCGTTTTCTTTGACGAAGGCCACGCGGCCTCCCTCGCGACGCCACTGCGCCAGCAGCGGGAACTGGCCGTCGTAGGCGAAAAAGACCGTGGTGCCAGGGCAGTGGGCGGCCATCGCGGCCACCAGCGGGTCGTCGGCCTTGAGGACCGCGGTGCCACTGGGTGCGACCACGTCGACGATGCAGCGCTTGACTTTGGCCAGCTGCTCGGTGGTTTGGACGTCGGCCAGACCCAAGTGATCGCCGTCGCCGATGTTGGTGACTACCGCGACGTCGCAGAGATCGAAGCCGAGGCCTTCGCGAAGGATGCCGCCGCGGGCCGTCTCGAATACTGCGGCGTCGACGGCGCGGTTCATGAGCACGGCTTTGGCGCTGCGCGGGCCGCTGCAATCGTCGGTATCGATGCGGTGTCCGCAGATATAGATGCCGTCGGTGCAGGTGGTCCCGACGCGGCGGCCGGCGATAGTGAGGATGTGTGAAATGAGTCGTGTGGTGGTCGTTTTGCCGTTGACGCCGGTGACGGCGACGATCGGGATGCGGCCGTTCTCGTCGTTCGGGAACATCATGTCGATGATGGCTTCGCCGACGGCACGGGGCTTGCCGGCCGAGGGCTGTAGGTGCATCCGCAGGCCGGGGCCAGCATTGACTTCGACGACGACGCCACCTTGCTCGGTGAGCGGGCGGCTGATGTCGCGGGCCACGATGTCGATGCCAGCGATGTCGAGACCGACCGTGCGAGCGGCGTCGACGGCCTGGCGGGCGACGTCGGGATGAACAATGTCAGTGACGTCGGTCGCGGTGCCGCCGGTGCTGAGGTTGGCGGTGCGACGGATGAGGACCTTTGCGCCGGCGGCGGGGATCGAATCGGCCGTGAGGCCCTGTTCGCACAGCACGATGCTCGTGCTTTCGTCGAGCTTGATGCGAGTGAGGACCGTCGCGTGGTCGTCACTGCGACGTGGATCGCGATTGACTTCGTCGACAAGCTGGCGAACGCTGGAGCGGCCGTCACCGATGACGTGGGCCGGGTCGCGACGGGCGGCGGCAATGAGGCGCTCCCCGACAACGAGCATGCGGTAGTCGTCGCCAGGCGCGAAGGTTTCGACGATGACGGAGGTGTCTTCGGCGATCGCTGTTTCGTAGGCGGCCTCGACCTGTTCGCGCGTGGTGAGATTCATGGTGATGCCGCGGCCGTGATTGCCGAACTGTGGCTTGACGACGACGGGCCCCGCCAGCTCCTCGGCGGCGGCCCAGGCGTCGGCGGCGCTAGTGACGGCGCGGCCTTCGGGGACCGGCACACCGACGTTACGGATCAGAGTGCGCGTAAGCTGCTTGTCTTGCGCGATGAACTCGGCGACAGCGCTGGTGCGATCGGTCTCGGCGGCGCAGATGTTGCGGAGCTTGGCGCCATAGCCTAACTGCACCAAACTCCCTGAGCTGAGGCGGATGTGGGGGATGCCGCGGTCGCGGGCGGCGTCGACGATCGACGCGGTGCTCGGGCCGAGGCAAACTTCGTGCACCAGGTCGTTGAGCTTCTTGACCTCGACGGCAACGTCAAAAGGCCGATCGTGAACGGCCGCCATGCAAAGATTGAAGGCCACGTCGAGGGCGGCGAGGCCGACCTGCTCGCTGGTGTATTCGATGGCGACTTTATAGACGCCTTCTTCGGTGGTTTCGCGAGCGCGGCCGAAGCCGACCTGTGTGCCCGCGAGGGATTGGAGCTCGAGCGTGACGTGTTCGAGAATATGCCCCATCCACGTGCCGCGGCGCAAGCGTTCGAAGAAGCCGCCGCGCTCGCCGATGCTACAACGATGCTCGATCATCGAGGGGAGCCAGCTCATGAGCCGCTCGTTGAAACCCGGAATCATTTCGGACGAAGTATCTTTGAGTTCTTCGAGATCGACCCAAGCTTCGAGAACAGAAAAATTGGCCCAGATGTTCGGGCCGCGAAGTTTCACGACCTTGCGAATTTGCATAGCAGGCTCAGAGCTTCCGCATCGCTAACTTCGGTAGACGCCGGCGGGGCTGGGCGTAAACGCACGCCAGCACTCGCTAGGTCCTTGACATCGCAGCGAAGAGACTATGTCAATTATATTGTTGTATTATCGTTGCACCCGGCGGCGGACATTGGGGTTTCGCAATCGTCCGGCAAAGCGGATGGGGAGGGATCGCTAGCAGGCGATTCACGCCGGGCGGCGCAGAATCGCCGCATCCATGCAATGGGAGCGTTAGACTGGACTTCGGAGCGGAATGCGGGGCCACCTTCAGCCGCGGCGCGAACCGGGCGCGCAGAAAGAGCAAGTGCTTTTCCTGGAACCGGTTACACCGCGACGGACCCGCAGGCCGTCAAGAAATCCACTCTCTTCCGTCCTCCACAGGCCATATTCCCAGCCCAGGAGGCGAATGCCGCATCCTCTACCCTCTCCACCTATTTTACCAAGGCCACCGTTTCTTTGCGGCCTACGACCGGCTAGGAAGCCGAGCGATGGGCCACCGTCGCTAATTCTACGCAGCGGATTTGTGGGTGGTTCATCGAGACTGCGAAGGCTGGAAAGGGTTGGTTGCTCTGCTAGCATTTGCGGGCCAAGATAACGATTGTGAGGCGGAAATCAAGGGCGGAGGC
This sequence comes from Lacipirellulaceae bacterium, assembly GCA_036499445.1. Classification (GTDB taxonomy): domain Bacteria; phylum Planctomycetota; class Planctomycetia; order Pirellulales; family Lacipirellulaceae; genus DASYDU01. The sequence continues at coordinate 3,096 of DASYDU010000128.1, read as the reverse complement.
GGATTTCCCGGTCCAAAATCAGGGCGGATGTGCGGCGTCGTAGAGCGTGGTCGGCTCGTCTGCCGCTTGTCGTAAAAGCGTGTATAATTCTGAGTTAGGGCTATTTGGCCGGCTTGGCGGCGCGCGGCGTGGTGCGAAAACTGGCTGCGGCGCGGGGGTCGGTTCTTGGTCATATTCGAGCTTTTTTGAGGCCGATTTTTGACGTGGTTGCTCCCGACAAATCACCCGATGAGCCTGCGGCCTTGCCGGAGGGGTGGCGGCGGCCGCTGGAAGCGGAGCTGGCGGACGGCGAGCGGATCATCGCGTGGTTTGACCCCGATCTCAATGCGCGGCTGCATTTTGCGGAAGGGTTGGTCGTACTCACGGACCAGCGGATTTTGTCGGGATTAGGTCCGGAGGCGGAGGAGGCTCAGCGCTCGCGGACGGGCAGCATCGCGGTGTCTTGGGACAGTTGGCCGCTGGAAGCCGCCGCGTCGCTCCGCTCACGCGAACAAGTCGGTTTGGGCACGCTCGAACTTCTCGGCCAGGCGTCGCTCCTCTCGTCGTGGCGATTCACGGCGACACGATCGGCGCAGGCGACGCAATTCGTGCAACGATTTCTCGAGTACCGGGCCGCAAGAGCCAATCCGGCTGGCGCGGGGAGGGCGGCGGCCACGGTCTGTTTGTCCTGCGGCGCGACGCTGGAACCGGGCCAGACCGTTTGTCCGGCCTGTAATCCGGTGGCGTCGCCGCCACCAGTGCGGTCGCTGTGGCGGCTCGCGCGGTTTGCGAAGTCGCACGCCAAAATTATCATGCTGGGGTTTGTGCTGACGCTGGTGAGCACAGCGGCCGTGCTCGTGCCGCCTTATCTGACGAAGCCGCTGACGAATGACGTGCTGATTCCGTTGGGTGAAGGGACGCCGGTGCCGCGGAGCCTAGTGTATTTCTATCTGGGCGGACTGTTCGGGGCCGCGATCCTGGCCTGGCTGTTGAGCTGGGCCAAAACGTATGTGCTGGCGTGGGTGAGCGAGAAAATCAGCGCGGATTTACGCGACGAGACGTATGCCCACATGCAGAAGTTGTCGCTGGAGTTTTTCGGCGGCAAACGAACCGGCGACTTGATTGCGCGCGTAGGGAGCGACACCGATCGCATCTGCAACTTCCTCTCGGTGAATTTGATCGACTTCGGCACCGACGTGCTGATGATTGTGATGACTGCAGGAATCTTATTTTGGCAAGATAAGGAAATGGCACTGGTCACACTATTGCCGTTTCCGATCATCGCTTGGATGGCGCAGCGGGTGCGCGTGCGGCTGCGGCACGGGTTTGCGCGGGCGAGCGCGGCGTGGGCGGAGATGGTGAATGTGCTCGCGGATACGATCCCGGGCATTCGCGTCGTGAAGGCGTTCGCGCAAGAGCAAAGAGAAGTGGAGCGATTCGGTCAGCGGAATCAGCATGTGCTGGATGCGAACATCCGCGTCAACGTGCTGTGGGCCGCGTTTGGTCCGGCGGTAACATTGCTCACCGATTGTGGAATGCTAGTGATTTGGGGCTATGGCGCGTGGAAGATTTCACAGCGGCAGGGCTTTGACGTGGGCGCGCTTGTGATGTTCATCGGCTACATGCGGCCGCTGTATATCCGGCTCGACTCGATGAGCCGAATGTTGCCAGCGACGCAGCGGGCCGGGGCCGCGACGCATCGCATTTTCGAAATCCTGGATCGGGTGCCGAGCGTCGCGGAGCCGACGAAGCCGGTTCACCCGGAGCGGATCGAGGGTCGGCTGGAGTTCCGCAACGTGTCGTTCAACTACGGCACGCGGCGGGTAATTCGCGACGTGAACTTGACGATCGAGCCGGGCGAGATGATCGGGCTCGTGGGACCGAGTGGCGCCGGCAAGAGCACGCTGGTGAACTTGGTGTGCCGGTTTTACGACGTGGCGTCGGGCGGAATTCTGGTCGACGGCATCGACATCCGCTCGTTCGTGATCGCCGAATATCGACATAACATCGGCATTGTGCTGCAGGAGCCGTTTTTGTTTTTCGGCACGGTTGCGGAAAACATCTCTTACGCGCGGCCCGAGGCGTCGCGCGCGCAGATCATCGCGGCCGCGCGAGCGAGCCGGGCGCACGAGTTTATCTTGAAGCTGCCCGACGGCTATGATTCGATCGTTGGCGAGCGAGGGCAGACGCTTTCGGGCGGCGAACGGCAGAGAATCTCGATCGCGCGGGCATTGCTGACCGATCCGCGAATTCTGATTTTGGACGAGGCGACTTCGTCGGTCGACAACGAGACCGAGCGCGAGATTCAGGAGGCGCTCGACAACTTGATTCGCGGCCGAACCACGATCGCCATCGCCCATCGGCTCAGCACGCTGCGAAAGGCGGATCGGTTGGTGGTGCTCGAGGATGGCCAGATCACGGCCGTCGGTCGACACGAAGATCTGCTGGAAAGCTCGGCCACATATGCGCGCCTGCAACAATCTCAAATGGAATCGATCGCGCGAGTGGGGGCATGATGGTGGAGCAGTTTGGCACGAATGGCCACGCCGATGCACAGCGGCCGCGCGAGTTTCAATTCTCGCTGTCGCGGGATGCATGGGGCCAATTGATGCTGATCGACGCCGACGGAATTCGGCATCTGAACGTGGTGCCGGTGCCGATGTTTCCGATCTCCGACGCGGGCCGTTGGATCTCGCTCGTGGGCGGCGACGGGCACGAGATTGTTTACGTAGAAGACCCGAGCCAGGTTTCGCCGGACGTGCGAGCGGTGCTCGAAGAGGAGCTCGCACGGCGAGAGTTTGTGCCGGTCATCGAGCGGATCGTGTGGGTCTCGGGCAATTCGGAGCCGTGCGAGTGGCAGGTAGAGACGGACCGCGGGCCAACGCAGTTTGTCCTCAAGAGCGAAGAGGACGTGCGGCGGCTGGGCCCGCACCAAATTCTGATCGTCGACGCGAAGGGGATCCGCTACCAGATTCCCGATCTGCGCGACGTGGATGCGAAGAGCCGACGAATTGTGGAGTGGTATGTGTAATCGCGAAGCTGGAACCGGTTTTCTTGGTGGGTTTCGGATGTCGTATTAATAGGCTTATCAATCCATGCCCTGCCCTGCTGCTACCG
>DASYDU010000127.1:0-43961 GCA_036499445.1 Lacipirellulaceae bacterium | reverse complement strand
ACCCGCTCCGGACTGGGGCCCGCTTCGTCGGACGTACGAACGACGTACGTGAACAGCGGCTGCGTGAAGTCGCGGATCGGGCCAACGACGCGAATCCGTCGAATCCCGACCGGCATATACGTGAACGGGCTGAACGACCCGTCTTGTTCGAGCGGCACGGCCCCGGCCATCGATTGCAACAGCGCGTCTCCCAGCGCCGGGTGCAAATGGTAACGCACCGCCTCGCCGACAACCGATTCCGGTAATTTCACCCTAGCAACCGCATCTTGCGGGCCGCGACGCAGATCGTCGAGCACTTGGAACGACGGACCGTAAGCCAAACCGCGCTCCGCCATCAGGCGATAGAAGTCCTCGCGAGAAGTCACCGCCATCGCACGCTCCCGCGCCGCACCAAGATCAATTTGCTCCTTTGGCGAGCGTGCTTCAGCACGCGGGTTCTCCTGCGTGACTGAACCCGTCTCATGCACCAGCGACCCCGTCGCATGCATCGTCCAAGCCGCGCTCGCCTGTTCCGCATCAATCGGTCGACTATACGTCTCAAACGTCGACTGTCCGCCCGATTCCGGCGCGAGCGAAACTTGCACGCGCCGGCGGACGCCCTCCGGCAGAAACATCGCCTGTTGGATCACCAGATCGTCGATGCCGTGTTGGCCCGGTCCAAAGAGCTGCTCGGCCGCCGCCAAACCCTGTTCGACATAAACGGCCGCCGGTGTCACCGCCGATCCCTGCACTTGATGATCGATCAAGTAGCCGGGCGTTCTCGCGCTAATCGCCGTTTCAAATAGCGCGTTGCTCCAAACCGTCGACAGCCGGGAGCCCAACAGCGGATGGCCGGTCGTCGTGCCCGATGACGAGTGCTCGGCCGCCGCACCGCGGTCGCCCGCGTTGAATCGTTTGAGCGACGGATCAAGCTTGTACCAATGCCGCGAACGCTCGAACGGATAATTCGGCAAGAGCAGTCGCTGCCGCGGCCAAGGTTCATCCCAAGCCCGCCAATCGATCTGCCCGCCGCGCACATAAATCTCGGCGACCGCGGCGGCCAGCACTTGCCAGTCGTCTTGCCCTTGCCGCAATGAAGGGAGCCACGCCGCCTCGAGCTCCGGCAGCGAACGGCGTCCCATGCCCAACAGGCTGGCTGTTGGTCCCAATTCCAAGACGATCGCCGGCGCGGCTTCGGCAACGCGATCCATGCCGGCGGCAAACTGCACTGTGTTTCGCAAGTGGTCGCGCCAATAGCGGGCGGTCGGCGGCTCGGCCATCAGCTCGCCCGTCAAATTGGCGGCCAGCGGCACGTGCGGTGGATGAAACTCGATCCTCGCGGCAAAGGCCTCGAATTCATCCAGCATCTCGTCCATCAGCGGCGAGTGAAAGGCGTGCGACACATTGAGCAGCTTGACCTGGACGCCACCGGCCGTAAATTTCGCCACCAGCTCTTCGACCGCTTCGGCCTCGCCGGAGATCACCGTGTTGTCCGGCCCGTTAAGAACTGCGATTACGACCCGGCCGTTATACGGGCCCAGCACAGCCGCGACGCGCTCTCTTCCGGCAAACACTACGGCCATCTTGCCCTGCCGCTTCACCGCCTGCATCAGTCGGGCTCTCTCAGCAATCAGCGCTAGCCCGTCTTCCAGACTCATCACGCCCGCAACGCAAGCGGCTGGATACTCGCCGACGCTGTGACCCAGCACGATGTCCGGCACGACGCCCCACGACTGCCACAGCTCGGCCAGCGCATATTCGAGCGCGAACAGGGCGGGCTGCGTGAACTCCGTTTGATGAATAGGTGCGGCCGGATCGTCGTCTGACTTGTTCGTCGGGTACAGAATCGAAACGAGCGACTGGCCGCCCCAATGCTCGGCGAGGATTTCATCGCACTGGTCCATCGCGCGACGGAAAACCTTCTGCGACTCATACAGAGTGCGGCCCATCGCGACGTACTGCGAACCCTGCCCGGTAAACAAAAACGCGACCTTCGGCCGTCCAATTGTGCGGACAGTACCCTGCTTGACCCCGGCGGCCCGTTCGCCGGCGGACAGCTTTCCGAGCTGTTCCCGCAACTGCGCCGTGTCGTTCGACGCCGCGATCGCCCGATAGTTGAAATCGGCCCTGCCCGTGTTCGCCGAATAGCAGACGTCGGCAGCCGCTGCGTCCGGATGATCGGCGAGATACACAGCCAGGTCGACCGTTTCACGCGCGAGTGCCGTTTCAGTCTTCGCCGAAAGTTTCAGCAGGTGGACCGGCCGCTCCGGCGTGCTGGCTTCAGCCCGTGGCGAATTGTCGCCCGCCTCAACAATCAAATGCGCGTTCGTACCCCCAAACCCGAACGAACTAACCCCCGCGATCCGCGCCGTTCCCCCGCTCGGCCACGACACCGCTTGCGTGGGAATCGTCAGCCGCGTGCCCGCAAGACTGATGTGTGGATTGAGCGTCTCGAAATGCGTCTGCGGCACGATCAAATCGTGCTGCATCATGAGCACGACTTTGATCAATCCGGCCACGCCGCTGACGGTTTCCATGTGCCCGACGTTGGCCTTCACGCTCGCGACATAACAGGGCGGCACCGTCGCATCGCCCGCGCGAAAGATCTCGCAAAGCGCCTGCATCTCGATCGGGTCGCCCAGCGATGTGCCTGTGCCATGCGCCTCGACGTAGCTAATTTGATCCGGAGTCACTCCAGCCTGCTGCTGCGCCGCGCGGATGCACGCTATTTGCGACTGGCTATTCGGTGCGCTGATGCCGGACGTGCGGCCGTCCTGGTTGACACTCGTCGCCCGCAGCACCGCTAAGACGCTGTCTCCGTCGCGCCGAGCGTCCGCCAGCCGCTTCAGCAGCACCACTCCACACCCCTCGCCGCGGACATAGCCATCGGCCGACGCGTCGAACGGCCGGCACTTTCCCTCCGCCGAAAGCATTCGCGCCTTCGAAAAGGCGATCGTCGCCTCTGGCGTCAGGATCATATTCGCGCCGCCGGCCAGGGCCGCGTCCGACTCACCGCGCCGCAGGCTCTCGACCGCAAAATGAATCGCCAGCGACGAGCTGCTGCAGGCCGTGTCGATCGACGCGCTCGGCCCGTGGAAATCGAAGATATACGACAGCCGGTTGGCCGCGATCGAAAGCGCGTTGCCCGTCCCCATGTGGGCGTCGATGTGTGTGTAATAGTCGTCGTAGGGCATCGCGACTTTCGAGTAATCGGTGCCACCAATGCCGACAAACACAGCGGTCCGCGAACCGGCCAATTGGTCGGCCGGTCGTCCCGCGTTTTCCATCGCTTCCCAGGCCACTTCCAGCAAGAGCCGCTGCTGCGGATCCATGCGGGCCGCTTCGCGCGGCGTGATGCCGAAGAATTGCGGGTCAAACTGGTCGGGGTTGTCGATCAGTGCGGCCCAGCGAACCGACATTTTTCCGGCCACCTCGCCGCTGGCATCGTAAAACTCGTGCAGATCCCACCGCTCGGCTGGCACCTCACTCGCCGTGTTAACCTGGTCGCGAATCAGCCGCCAAAAGGCCTCCAAATTCGGCGCGCCCGGGAAACGACAGGCCATCCCCACAATTGCGATCGGCTGCGAAGCTGGACGCTGCTCCGCGAGCCGCTTTTCCAGCAGTTGCCGCTGCGCGGGCGAGAGGCTGGCCAGCCGTTGTGCCAATTCGCTCATAGGACAATCGATCCGATCGCAAATCTCGCCACACTGGGGCGGCCAATTCAACTAGAACTACCTACACTATTTGAGCAGCTAACGCCGCGCAAGTAAACTCGACGGCCAGCCGCACACGCCGAGAAACACCCGCCCGGAAGCATTGTGGAGTAGAGACTTACGACGACGACGCCCACTGCCCGAGAAAGGATTTGCCTCGCTGTGAAACTGTTGTTCATCTCCACGGAAAAAGGCTGGCACGGCGGCGAGGAGCAGCTTCGGCTCCTCGTGTCCGGAGCGGCCGCGGCGGGGCACGAATGTCGCGTCGCTACAAGAGAAGGAAGTATTGTCGCCGACCGCCTTGGGTCAAATGGCGCGACGGTGCTCAAGCTCCCGCGCGCGATTCGCGGCCCCCGCTCCATTTGGCGGCTCCGCCGCGCCGTGCAAAAATTTCGACCCGACGTAATCCACGCCAACGATCCGCACGGACTCTCGCTGCAACGCACCGCAACCTGGGGACTTTCCGTTCCCGCTCGCATCTGCTCGCGGCGAGTTTTGTTCCCAATCTACGGCACACGCAAATACCGGGCGGGTTGCGACCGCATGGTTTGCGTCTCCCATGCGATCGCCGCTGTCTGCCGAAAGAGTCGCATACCGGACGAAATGCTGGCCGTCGTGCATGACGGTGCCGATCCAGCCCGCGTTCGAGCCGGCGATGGCCGCCGCGGGCGCGCGTCGCTTGGTCTGCCCGCCGATGTGCCGCTGGTGCTCTGTGTCGCGCAACTAGCGCAATACAAAGGGCATCGCTACCTGCTCGATGCGATTCCCGCGGTCTTGGCAAAAGATCCGCGGGCAATTCTGGCGCTCGCCGGCGATGGGCCGCTCCGCGAAGAGCTCTCGACGCAATGTCGCGCCCTCGGCATCGACGGCGTGGTCCGCTTTCTCGGCTATCGCGATGATGTGCCCGATTTGATCCGCGCCTGCGACGTCTTCGCGTTGGCATCGCCGGAAGAAGGACTTGGCACCTCGGTGCTCGACGCGACATTTGCCGGTCGACCGGTGGTTGCCGCCGACGCTGGCGGAATTCCAGAGATGCTTCGTGACGGCGCCGGCCGACCCTGTGGCTGGCTCGTCGCCCCACGCGATCCTGCCGCACTGGCCCAAGGGATCAACGAAGCATTGGCGACGCCCGACGAGCGCGCGCGCCGCGTCGCCTTGGCACAGGAGTGGGCCGCTGCCGAATTCACCGCCGCCACGATGGTCGGGCGCATGCTCGAAGTCTATGCCGATGTGCTCGGTTGATCTCGGCTACGCGGCCGACTTTCGACTTGCAACCGGCGGCTCTACCCGCATCTGCAATTCGGGCGCATCCGCCGCCGCGACCCGTCGCGCATGATGTAGCTCCCACAATCGGGCCTGCTTCATAAAACTATAGAACGCCGCCGACCAGGAAATCTGCAGCCCGATTGCGCCGTCCATGAATCCCAGCCGTAAGATGTAATCGCGGAAGAATCGCAGCGGCGGCGTCAGCAGCAACCGCAAATAGCTCGGCCGCCGCCCGGCCGTGTGCCACTGGGCGGCTTGCACGCGCGAATAACGGTCCAGCTTCGCAAGCCACTGCTCCCATGACCCGATGGTGAAGTGGTCCATCGGAGCGACCAGCGCGCCAACTCGGCCGCTCGCGATTCGCACGTCACCATGGTCGCTCGGTCCTTCATACCGGCCCGATTCGCGGCGAAATAGTCGCAGGCAGCGGTCGCTATGCCACGGTCCGAAGCGAATCGGCCGGCCCAAAAAATGATTGCGGCGCGGAATGCGATACCCGTCCTGCCGCGGCTCGGCCAGCACGTCACGAATCTCGGCGGCGAGCGGTGGCGTGATCCGTTCATCACAATCGACCACGAGTACCCAAGGATGAACGGCCTGAGGAATGGCCCAATTCTTGAAATCGCCGCTCGTGCGATACTCGCGCTCGATCACCCGGCAACCAAGCGACTGAGCAATCTCCAGCGACCCATCCGTCGAGCCGCTATCGGCCACGATAATCTCGGCCGCAATCTCGCGCACCGACGCCACGCACGCGGCCAAATGCGCCCGCTCATTCTTACACGGAATAATAACCGAAAGCAGATTGGACATCGCCGGACTCAAGATTTAGCCGCGTCGCCTGCAACGCGCGACGGTTTAGCCGCGACCGGGCACCGACGCGCAGCGTTGGTCGGCGACGCGCGGTTCGGGGCGACAAGCTTAGAGTTCGCGCCGCCAGCGGTCCATACCGCCCCACCCCATTTTTTCGCACTCGGCACGCACTTTGCTCTAAAGCCCGCACGGAATGGCTTCCATGCGATGAGCGTTGAGGGGGCCGGCCTATTCTACCGGCAGGCCGGCCCCCAACACGCCTCTTTTTTTGCGCTCGGCAGTAGTTGTGCTAGGTTAGACCGCCGCATTAACGTTAGCGCAGAATGGGATTCAGCATTGGTCAATCGGCGTCCGCGCTGATCGCGTGCCGTTCACTCAGTCGACCATCTCCACCTTCACCCATCGCCCGTCGCCTGCCGACTTCTCCACCGCATCCAGCACGGCCACGCACTGCGCCCCGTCGCGGAAGTCGGGCATCACCGTTTTCTTGCCGCTGATCGCGTTCATCAGCTCAAAAACGGCATGCACAAACCCATGCTCGTAGCCGATGATGTGCCCCGGCGGCCACCACGCCCCGAAAAACGGATGCACGCCCTCGGTTGCCATGATCTGCCGAAAGCCCTGCCGCCCCGCCGCATCGCCGCAACTGTAAAACTCGAGCGTGTTCATCTCCTCGAAATTGAACACGAGCGACCCACGGCTGCCGTTCACCTCGACGCGGTTGAAGTTCTTCCGCCCCGGCGCCATCCGCGTCGCCTCGAACGAACCCAGCGCGCCCCCCGCAAACCGCGCCAGAAACAGCGTGGCATCGTCGACCGTCACCTTCTCCGTCCCCGCGCCGGCCTTCGCCGACAGCCCGCTCGAACCCCCTTCGCCCGGCCGCTCGCCGATAAACGTCTTCATCACGCCTACCACTTCCGCGATCTCGCCCACCAGGTAGCGAGCCGCGTCGACCAAATGGGCGTTAAGGTCGCCATGCGCGCCCGACCCCGCCACCTCCTTCCGCAACCGCCAATTCATCGGAAACTGCGGATCGACGAGCCAGTCCTGCAAATAAGTCGCCCGAAAATGCCGCACCTCGCCAATCTCTCCCGCCGCGATCATCTGTCGCGCAAGCGCGAGCGCCGGGCAGCATCGATAATTAAAATTCACCATGTGTACTACGCCGGCTTTCCGCGCCGCGGCCAGCATCTCCCGCGCCTGCTGCAGATTGAACGCCAGCGGCTTCTCGCAAAACACGTGCTTGCCCGCCTCAGCCGCGGCCGCAGCAATATCCCGATGCACATTGCTCGGTGCCGAAACATCAATCACGTCGATGTCCTTCCGCGCCACCAGCTTGTGCCAATCCGTTTCGTAGCTCTCCCAACCGAACCGCTGGGCAAACGCCGCCAGTTCCGCTTCATTGCGGCCGCAGATCACCTTCATCACCGGCTGCGGATCGCAATCGAAGAACTTGCCGACCTTCAAATAGGCGTTCGAATGGGCTTTGCCCATAAACTTCTGACCCACCAGGCCCACGTTGACTGTTTTCGCCATGAATCTTCCTCATCGAACCTTTGACATGCCGTCGAGCGTCATCGACATTCGCCACAACTCAGACCGACGCCCGATTCATCGGCCGCCACGCAATTCGTCCCAAGCGACCTACAGCGTAACGCCGCCCGCTTTTGCATCGCAAGTAGCTGGCCCGCAGCCCGATTCGCGTCTGGCAAACCGTTTCGACCGACAATTTCATCCATTCGCGCCGACTGTATACTACGGCTTGCCATGTCGCCCGTCGCTTCACCATCGCCGACGCGAGATTCTCCTGCGGCCGGTCCTCCCGTCCCGGCCCAGCGCCTCCTTTCCCTCGACGCTTTCCGCGGCCTCACCATCCTGGCCATGATCCTGGTCAACGACCCGGGCACCTGGGAGCACATCTATTGGCCGCTCGAACATGCTAAGTGGCAAGGCTGGACGCCGACCGATCTCGTGTTCCCTTTCTTCCTGTTCATCGTCGGCACTTCGCTGGCTTACTCGCTGCGCCGATTTCGCCAAGCGGACGCCGCCAACCCGCGTGAAGACACATCCGCCGTCTACTGGCGAATCGCGCGACGGACGATCTCACTGATCTTTCTCGGCCTCGTGGTCAATCACGCCTGGCCAATTTGTGACTGGCTCTTTGGCTCTGCGCCCTGGCCCGGATTCGCCACGCTTCGCATCCCGGGCGTCCTGCAGCGGATCGCGCTAGTCTATCTCTGCGTATCGCTCCTCGCCCTCCACACATATGTCCGCACGCAAGTCCTGCTTGCGGTCGTCATCCTCGTCGGCTACTGGGCCCTGCTCGGCCTGCTTCCCAATCCGCATGACTACGAGCGCAATCTCTCGCCGGGCGGCAACGTGATCCGCATCGTCGATCGCGCTATCTTCGGCGATCAGCACCTCTATACGCAGGGCCGCGAAGAGCCAACAGACCCCGAAGGCTTGCTCAGCACGCTGCCCGCGATCGTCACCGCGCTCGCAGGCTATTGGGCTGGTCTCTTCATTCAGCGCCGCGGAGTGAGCTCGCAAACGCTACTCGTACTTGTCGCCACGGGCCTCGCCGCCGCCATCCTCGGCATGACGTGGGGCCTTTGGTTCCCGATTAGTAAGAAAATGTGGACCAGCAGCTTCGTGCTTCTCACGGCCGGCCTGGCCACAGTTGGACTCGCAATCTGCGTCTGGCTGTTCGACGTCCGGGCTCGGCGGCGGCCCGCCCAACCGCTCCAAATCGCCGGCGTAAACGCGATCACCGCCTACATGCTCTCCGAGCTTGGGGCCACTCTGTTAGGAACTACCCACGTCGCCGGCAACACAACGCAAGGCTGGTTCTACGAAACCGTGTTCGCTTCCTGGATCGCCGACCCCCGTTTATCCTCGCTCGCCTTCGCCCTGGCATTCACGCTCTGCTGTTGGCTGGTATTATGGGGAATGTCCGAGCGCGGTTGGGCATGGCGAGTTTGACGAGGCGGCGAACTTTCGTTGGCCGTGATGCGCCTAATTGAGGTCGAACTTGGTTTCGCAAACGAGCCGCTTCCGAGCGGCGTGGCCGAGCTATTGGCCGACGCCAAACGGCGCATCCAAGATTTCGACGCCGAATTTCAAGCCTCAATCCCCGCCTTCGTCCCCAGCGACTTCGAACAGGCTTATCGCGCGCTCGCCTGGATCAATGACACTCACCTCGCGACCGGCCGGCGATTTCTCGAATGGGGAAGCGGCATTGGCGCCGTCACCTGTCTGGCGTCGCTCGTCGGATTCGACGCCATCGGTATTGAGATCGAGCCGGCTCTGGTCGACATCGCCGAATCGCTCGCCCGCGACCATGCCATCGATGCCGAGTTCGCGCTCGGCAGCTACGTGCCTGCCGGCGCCGAGCACCTCGTCGAAGTCCTCGGCGAAGTCACTTGGCTTCGCACCGACGGCCCGGACAGCTACGACGATCTCGAGCTCGGCCCCGACGACTTCGACGTGATCTTCGCCTATCCCTGGCCCGGCGAAGAAAGCGTCATCTTTGACCTATTCAACCACGCGGCCTCCGTCGGCACGCTGCTACTCACTTATCACAGCCAAGACGGCCTTCGACTGAACCGCAAGTTGCGTCGCTGAACGCATCCGTAAATGGCACGACCGATTGCCTTCAATCGGTGCGGCGCAGCGGCCATCTGCCTTGCGCCAAGGTCCTCGCGCAGTCCGTCGTATTGCCAAAGACGGCTCGCCGAAGTCCGCGAGCGCTGGCTGACTCCCTGCCAGCACGCGACGTTTCTCCCGCAACGGCTGTAACACCTTTGCCCTCGCTCGTATTAGCAGACGAAACGAGGGTCTCAAGCGGCATAAATCGCCGCCGGGTTCAGCCAGCGAGAGGTATCGGCCATGCGTTCTAAGTCTTTTCATACCAGGCTGTTGTTAGCATCGATTGGCTTCACTTTGGCGTCGCTCGCCGTCGCCGCTCCACCATCGACAATCACCTACACAGTGGTTGCCCCGGCTCAAACGACCTACACCGTCGTCTCCCCGGCAGCCGCGACCTACACCGTTGCCGAGCAATCTCCAGTTTTTTCCTCGGCCACGAATTCTAATTCACCGACAACAAGCTACACGCCCATCAGCACGGTCCCCCCGATTGCCGCACCGGCCGTCGCAATCGAGACTCCGCCGGCAACCTTCGCTCCCTCCAACGAGCCGCTCGCCCCCACGTCCTATATGGCCAGCTATCGGGCCAACGCTTTCCAGGCTCTCATGCAAGCCGTCAACCTAGATTCCCAAGCCGGGCAACAACCTCTCACCGCCGACGAGCTCAATCTTTTCCGCGATGCCGCCGACGGCCGCGCCGAGCACTGGACAATGGCCGAAGCCGTCCTGGTCGCCTCGGGCGTCACCGACCGCGGCGACCGCCAGCGCTACATGGCCCAACTCGACCAAATCACGGAAGACGCCAAAGTCGCCACTGCTAAAGCCAAGACACCTCAGGGCAAAGCCAAGTCCCTCATCCGATTCCTGTTGAAGGGCCCCATGAATGCCGGTTACGTCAGCGATCAATTCAACATGCGGGAACTACTCGATACCAGCCACTTCAATTGCGTCTCCTCGGCCGTCTTATTCATGATCGTCGGTCATCGATTGAACATGGAAGTAGCTGCGGTGCAGCGTCCCGGTCACATCTTCGCCCGTATCCCCGGTTTCGACGTCGAAACGACCAGCGGCGGAGTCTATCCCTCCGAAAACCGCGTCGAACGAATCACAAAGCAACTTGCCAAAGAGAACGAAGACTTTGGCGACGCCTACACTGCGGATCGCCCCTACCACGAAACAGGCGATTTCGGCGCCCTCACCTCCATGTACTACGACACGGGCGTCGACGACGCCAAAGCCAAGAACTACGGCAACGCAGTGGTCAATTACCTGAAGGCCGCCTGCCTCGACGCCACCAACCCCAACCTTGGCATCCGTCTCGACCATGCCTTCAGCAATTGGTTCAACGCATGCCTGAAAAACCATCAAGTGTCCCAAGCGGCATCGGTCGCCCAGCTCTACAGCCAGATCTCCAGCAATCCGCTCGCCGCCAATTCGATGTTCCAACGTCTCGGCGCGTCCCAGCGACAATTTGCGTCCCGCTAGTCGCCTTGTCTCACGGTCTTCAAGATTCCAGTCCCTTCGTGCTTGCCAGGGCTCGCTCGGCCGGCGTTCGCGCTCGCGGAACTTTATCCCGCCGACAATCTTGCGTCTAATAAAGGAGTAGTCGTCCCAAAATCGCGCACGACCTGATCTTTACCCTTTGGCAGATCTCGACGACGAAGGCCACCTACTCATGACACCAAACCGCCCCACCGCGCTCATCACCGGCGCCTCTTCCGGTATCGGGAGGGCGCTCGTCGAGAACTTTGCCCAAGCTGGCTACGATGTCATTCTTACCGCCCGCGACGCCAGCTCTATGGAAGCCCACGCCGCCGACCTGCAAAAGCGCTACGGAATTACCCCGCTTATTCTCGTCGCCGACCTTGAATCCGATGCGGCTCCGAGCAAGTTGCACTCCGACATCAAGAGCCGCGGCATCACCCTTAGCGCACTTGCGAACAACGCCGGCTACGGCACCTACGGCCTCTTCCAAGACACCGCCCTCGACCGCGAGCTCGCCATGATGCAGCTCAACATGAAGGCCGTCGTCGCGTTGACCAAGCTGTTCTTGCCGGACCTGCTCGCAACCAAGGGTAAAATCATCAACACCGCGTCCACCGCCGCCTTTCAACCGGGCCCTTACATGGCCGTCTACTACGCCACCAAGGCCTTCGTCCTCAGCTTCTCCGAAGCGCTTGCCGCCGAGCTCGCTGAAACCGGCGTCACGGTCACGGCGCTCTGCCCCGGCCCGACCGCCTCCGGCTTTCAAGATCGCGCGGAGATGAATCACTCGAAGTTTGTCGTTGGCAAGACGCTTCCCACGGCCGACGAAATCGCTCGCCGTGGATTTCGCGCTATGCAGCGCGGCCAGCGGGTCTACGTCCCCGGCATAAAAAACTGGCTCCTCGCCCAAGTCCCGCGCTTCGCGCCCCGAAGCCTGGTCACACGAATCGTCATGTTCGTCTCAGGGCCTGTCTGACTCGGCGGGTGCCACTGACAAGAATTTGAGTTACGGCGGCGGCCCTGCCACCATCGTTAATCCAAATATGACCACGAAGATCATCACTAAGACAAATAGGCCAATACCAAGGCCGAGTTTCATGCGCCCAAATAGTCCGCCAATCGACACAAACGGCAACACGACGAAAAGCGACGACATGGCTATTCGTAAAGGGACCAAAAACCAACGCGGCCAGTTTTGCCACCCAGGCTGGACATCGATCCACCACATTACCGACAGATTGATGAACCAGGGCAGCGCCCACCACAGATTTCGCCACCTGAGTTGGAAACGCATTGCCATAGCCGGCCCTCCATCTGCTTTCAAGCGGAATCGGGGGGCGGTTCAGCCGGGGCGAGGGCGGGAAGTGGTCGCTTAGGGGCCTCGAAATTGCCATCGAGCGCCGCATTTAGGGCATTCAAAAAGATACCCTCGGCGGCGGATTTCCATTGTCGGTACGACGTTGCAGCGCTGGTCGTAGCAGCGTACATCCGCTAACCACTTATCGGTTATCAGCGTCGAGTCGCAGTTCGCGCATCTGAAGCCGCTCTTAAGGAACTGTAGGTGCGCAGAGCTGTAGTGATCCAAAACGCCAACGCAGTAGCCTATGTACCCGGTCAGCTTCAAGAAACATCGTGTAAATATAGATGGGCTGCCCATGGCTTCGGACAGTGTAGCAGAGGGGCGGCAAGGTTTGCCGGCACCGGCACCTAAGTTGCAATATCCCCATGCAGGCGTACGATGAAAATGTACAGGCGTTCATAAATACCCCCTAAGTGGCGTGGTAGCAATGACTTGCGACTGTTGATTTGCATGGGAAAGAGAACTCGCAAGTTCTTTCAGCATAGTAGTTTACACGACCGCTATTGACTCTCTACAATCCATCGCTAATCGGGAAAGAGGCGGCGTTGGATACACGAGGTGTCGCAGCGCGAATCTTGTCGGTTGGCGTTCTAAAGTCCAGTTGGGGTTTCGGGCGCTCTTTCCAATAGCCCAGCGGGCGGCGGAGGATTTCCATGAGGGAGAAGATGTTTTGGCTAACATGCACAGCATCTAAAGGACAATTCAGTGAAGAATATGCTGTATCGGGCACTGATTTCCGGGGAGAAGAATTCTCTTTTTTTGTTGGCAAGTCATTCGTTGAAACAGAGAGAGACGTGGAGCTAGGAGAGACAAACGCTCGCCTTCAGGTAGTTGCTGTCGAGAAGAAAGACGGCCTTGTCTTAATTCAGCTGCCGGGGCAGACGTTTGGTAATGGAAATATGATCACAGTCAGGGAAGACGACCTTCGGCAAGCGGAGTGCCCAGCCACTTCTTCGTAAGCATACCTGCCGATGATCCTTTGCAACCGCGAGCTGCACACTGCGCTCGACGCTCGTCGAATCATTATCACTCCAGAGCCACAGCCGCGACAGCCTTTGGTCGCAGGTGGGCATTGTCCATTTGATACGCATTCGGTTGATTTGCGATTGTCGGATGAAATCAGCGTACCGAAGGCTGGAGGACTCACCACGATTGATTTGACGCGGCCTGGAAATGTCGCTCAACATCTGCAGAATAATTCAGAGTCGCTAAGGTTATCTGATGCGCAGCCCTATCTTCTGCAAGCCAATCAATTCATCCTTGGAAAAACTCTCGAAAGAGTCGAATTACCTTGGGATCCAGAATGTGAAGTTTGCTTGGCCGCGCGCATTGAAGGTAAAAGTAGTCGCGCTCGCTTTGGACTACTGATTCATTTTACAGCTCCCACTGTTCATCCAGGTTTTCGTGGTACGCTGACGCTCGAAATGATTAACTTAGGACCGTGGCCGCTCTTACTGCGCCCCGGCCTCCCGATCGCGCAATTGATCGTCGAAGAAGTTCGAGGTTGCCCTTATCCCAATCCGAGCCAATTCCAAGGACAAACCTCGGCCGCTGGTCTTGCCGGCAATGCGCAGGCATAGGTATTACCCCGCAGCTCGCTCTAGCAATTCACGAATCGTCCAAGCCTTGTCAGCCAATCCAGCAGCCATCGCCGGCGTCGACCCCTTCAGCGCTTCGTGCTTCCGGCAAAAATCATAAAAGCAAAAGAAGATGGCCTGCATTGCAGCATGGTGCTTGCCGCTCTTGCTGTGAGCGTTCGTCAATCGCGTGAACCGCCGCAGCGTCATGCGGACCGTGAGATTGAACCGCTCGATATGCGACGTGCAAATATGATCCGGGTCCGGGTTGCCGAACTGCGGTATCTTTTCGATGCTGGTTATCGTGGCCGGCGAGTACCGCGTGTCACTTGCCGCCCGGCCTCGGCCGCACGCCAGAAAACACGGCGTACCCCTTCCGTTCGCTCGCCGACACTTCCTTAAACCATGCACTCATATTCTCCAGATACCAATTAGGCCGCTTCGTCACGACGAGCATCCTTCCACCCGGCCGCAGCGCATCCCGCCCCGCCGTAAGAAAGTGCCGGGCGATCCGAAAGCCGGCATAATATGGCGGATTGGCGAGCGCTAGATCATAGCTCCCCGCGCCCGCGTAGTTGCCATCTGCATTCAGCTCGGTCGTCACGTTGTGGAGCCCATTCAGCTCCGCCCCGCGCCGCGTACACACAACAGCCCGCGCACTCGAATCCACGGCATGCACTTCGACATCCTCTGCCCGCGAGGCGGCCGCTAGCGCGACCGCTCCCGACCCGCAGCCGATGTCGAGCACGCGCGCTCCCGCCTCGACTTCCATCGCTTCGATGAGCCGCCGGGCCCCGGCATCAATCGATCGATGCGAGAAAACTCCCGGCCGACTCATCGCACGAATCAACTGGCCACGGTCTCGAAAGGCAAACTCGCAAGCAAAGTTCTTGATCTTCTTGAGCGGCTCGGTCTTCGTCCCCACGTACAGCATGCCCACGGCAAGCCTGCGTCGCTCGAACTTACGAAACACCTTGCCAAGTTGCTTGCCCAGCCAAGTATCCGCGGCGTTGTCCGTGGTCGCATACATCTTGCCGCCCACCCTCAACCGCTGGTGCCCGGCCTGAACGAGCTCGCGCGTGAGCTCGGCCTCGCCGCTGGCAGAAAACGGAAACGCAACAACGTCCGCCTCGACGTTCTCGGGGTCGTTGTCCGCCAAATCCGCGGCACACTCAATCCGCAGATTCGCCGGCCCATCGCGCCAGGCTTCAAGCGCCAGATTCGCCCGATAAAGATCGAGATACTTGCACCATACGACCGACTGTGGCAAAGCCCGTGCAGCCGCACCAGCAAACTGAGCCAATCCTGCCGAAGTACAAATCACCCGCTGCACCAACTTCTCGGCAGCAGCCATCTCCGGCACAGCCTCAACGAGCAGCGCTTCCTGCGGATACGGAGGACGCTCGGTTCCCTGATCGTCGATCGCGCGATCGCTGTTCATCGCCTTACGATTCACTGTTAGGTTTCTCAAGTCCGACTTCCGCTCTGCCGTTCTTCTGTTCTTCCTTCGGCCTTCCCCCCTCCGCCTTCCCCACTCCAATTCCCTGCTTCATCACGTCAATCCCCAATTCTTGGCCAGGCGAAAAATTCGCCCTCGCGCCATTTTCTTGTCGAAATTGGGCCACCGTTTCTGATAGGGTGATTCCACGACATCGTGCGCCCGCGCCGCCAGCAAACTAGCGTCAAAGTATGGCTCGCTGAAAACGTTCGAGCTGGCCAGTGGCTAATCGTCCGTAAGTCCACCCCTGGTCCCCGAGCCCTGTCATTGTCCGAGATCATCAATCATCGTTCAACAATCAACAATTCCTCCCTCCGCGTCCTCGGTGTCTCCGTGATGAAAGTCTGCCTTCCAACCCGCCGATCTCGCCGATCCTGTTATCCCATCGAAAAGGGAAAGGGAGCGGAGTCGGGAGGGTACCGCGAAAAACCTGTCCCCTTCGAAGAAAACTTGGCCCCTTCCTCGAAACTCGCCGACCAGCCCGGTGTTCGATGCTGTAGTGGGACATGTCACCAGTGTTTCCGGCGGCTGGGCGGTAAAGGCAAATCAAATCATCTCGGGCATGCTCAGTCGTGCTTGCGGTGCAACACAAACCTGTTGCGAGAGAGGGAGAATTACAATGCGGATTTGGATGCGATCCTGCACAGTTCTATTCCTGGGCCTGCTAGCAATTCCCGCGCTGGCCCAACCGCCCGAGGGTCCTGGCGCTGGTGGCGACCCGCCCCCGCCGCGCCGCCAGCGGAATCCCGAAGTCAAACAAAAGCTGCTCGAGCTCTTCGACCACAATCGCGACGGCACACTCGATCGAAATGAGTTAATGGAACTTCGCATGACGATTCGCGAAGAGTTTGCGCAGCAAGGTCCCGATGGACGAGGGCCGGACGGAAGAGGCCCCGAGGGGCGAGGCGGTCCACGCGATGGCCGTGGTCGCGATGGCGGCGAAGGTCGCTTCAGCGGCCCGGGCGATCGCGGACCAGAAGATGGTCGTGGCCCCGATGGACCCCGTGGCCCAGATGGCCCGGATCGACGAGGCGGTTGGCGCCATGATGGTGACGCGCGTGCCCCAGACGGACCGCCGCCGGGCGGACCCGGGCCAGACGGCGAAGCTCGCGACGGCCGCGGCCCAGATGGTCGCCCTGGTCCCGAAGGACGCCCGCCGCGCCCCGGCGTCTCGCCCGAAAGGCTCTTCAAAAGATTCGACGCGAACCACGATGGCCAGCTCAGCATGTTAGAGTTCGGCCAATTGACCGAATTCATTCGCGAGCATCGACAGATGGGTCCGCCGCCGGGCGGCCCGGATGGACGTCGCTTCGGTCGCCGCGGCCCAGATGGACCTCCACGAGGTCGCGATGGCCGCGACGGTCCCCCAGGTCCGCCGCCCGGCGCCGACGACCGCCCACCTCTTGGCCCAGATGGTCCGCCACCTCGGGCGGCCGAGGAAGAACACCCCGACGTCGATCAAGCAACCATGAACGATGCGCCGTCAGACGATGAACTGTCGCTGGAAGACGCGATTTAGAGTATTGAGGAGGTGTCTCTCGTTAGCGCCCGGTTCCGCGCTTTAAGGTTCCCAGCCAGCGCGGGCCGGGCCTTCTTACTTTTGCTGTCGGCTTGATCCCAGCATGATGGCGGCAGCCAGGCCGATCGCCGAGAGCGCCGCGGTCGTCGGTTCGGGCACACCCAGAATATCGTGCGCAAATGCCCCGGCCCCGTTGGCGATGTTGTAGTTCGTCTCGAAGGCGACAAAGTCTTTGAAATCATCGGTGCCATTGTGGTCGACGTCGCCTTTATCCCACCAACAGGAGCCACATGTAAGGTCGGCTGGGTCGTGGACGCCTGCGGGGAACGTGTTGTTGGGCTTCAAGTTGTTGGCCAGGAGAATCTGCCAGTCTGCGACGTTGGCGACGTTGTCGTTATTGAAGTCGATCAACCTTCGAGCGGCCAATATCGGATCGACATAGACCAGTTTCAAATTGTCGATGTAGGCCGACGCAGATGTCGCCGGATCATCGGGCGAGCCGGCCGCCCAGTTGCCATTGATCGAGAAGCCGACCGCCAGGGCGGTCGCCGGAAAAGGAGTTGGCGGTTGTCCAGGACCGGCTTGTATCGAGAACGCAGGATAATCAGTGAATATCCCGTGGCCGAACCAGTCTGAATGTGGAAATGGCACGACCGCGTGCTCGGTGATGGGCGCTACCGGTGTCGAGCCCGGCGCATCCGACGGATCGAGGACAGGCAGGTCGAGATCGAGTCCGGCCGCCGTAAAGGTCAGTGCGTTGTAGCCGCCTGGGTCGATGCCGTTGGACATATACAGGCCGACGTAAAAGAATGGGTACCCGTTCCAGTTGGTGATCTGATTGGTCGTGGGATCGCGCTGGATCAAGTTCTCGACGTCGAACGTGACGTCGAACTCAAATCGATAATTGAGCGGATTGGCGGCGGCAGCTAGTAGCGCGGCACCGCGTCCTTATGGATCCACCAGTCGTCTCGTGGGGAAGTCGGGGGTGCCGATGTTGTCGAAGAGATAGATTCCGGCGGCGGCAAAGTTGAAATGTGTACCGCCGCTGCCGCGGCCCGAGCCACCCTGGGTTAGTTTCAACGCACCGGTGCTGCCCGGGAAATCGGGGTCTTGAACGACACCGATCGTCGTCGATCTGCTAAGACGGACGTCTGTGCCAAGTCCACTATTGGGTCCAGGAAGGCTACCACTGGCCTCCTTAGCGTACCAGCGGCCGCTGGGACTGCCGGTCATCCCATTGAGCGGCGTGGTGCCTTGGCCGAGGCCGTCGAGTTTGATAGCTCCGTTGGCGACGGTCGGGCCCACAGTTCCCGAAACAGGCGCAGTGGTAAAGTTTGGTGATAGCTCATTGGCGTTGTCCCAGCCGCTGAGCAAAATCGCTTGAGCCCGCGCGTCGGCGGACAATGCGACCGACAGCAGCGCAGATATGAGCACGATCGACCAACCAAACCGAACGTTCATGGCATACCTCCCGCGTGGAGGAAGGAGTCATTTCCAACCCATCCGCGCCGCCACCCATGTGCCTAATTTGCCCCAATTGGCGGACGCGGGTTGCTGTCAATTGATGAGATGCCGTCCCGCACGCGGGAAGGGGTTATACCGTATTCGTCGCCAAAATGCAACGAAATCCCCGAGTTGTAGATGAGGCTGCTCCCTGAATTCAGCCATTGATTGTCGATTTGTACGCCGCTATCTATACTGAAAAATAGATTGTGCCGTGTCGATTCCGCCCAATATGGAATGCGCATATTGCGAACTCTATGACAAGATTATTTCACACCAATTTCCGATTGTCTGCCAAAGCACTGATGATGGCGGCGATTCTGCTCTCTTGTTTGGCGTCCAGCGCGCCAGCCGAGCAATCGGTGGCACCCCGGCCGTTCGCGCCGGGTGTGGTCACGACAATTCCGCCCGATTTCGCGCCAGACGAAACCGTCAGCACGCACGACATCGTCGAGGTCCGATCAAGCCCGAATGTCCGCTGGAAGCCCGAGCTCTTAAGCGAAAGCCGAACGCTCTACGGAATGTCTGAGGGGGTAAAGTTCCGCCGCGATGTTTGGTGTCTCGAATTTTCGTTCAAGCCGCTACGGATGATTAATGTCGATGTGCCGCAGCCGGACGGCAAGCTGCAGAAGACGGCCATCTGGTACATGGTGTACGCCGTGAAAAACACCGGCCGGACGATGACGCCCGTTGCCGGCCCCGATGGAGTTTACACTGTGGCGGCCGGACAGGGCGGACCCGTGCGATTCGTCCCAAGCTTCGTCTTGGAATCGCAAGATCGTGAAGCAACCGGCGGGCGCGTTCCCAAGGCTTATCTGGATCGCGTGATCCCGGCGGCTTACGACGCGATTCGCGCGCGGGAAGCGCACGACCGGCCGCTGCTCAACAGCGCTCAAATGGCCACGCAGCTCATCCCGGTGAGCGATGATCGCGCGGATCGGAGTATATGGGGCTATGTCACCTGGGAAGAGATCGATCCGCGGATCGACTTCTTCTCGATCTATGTCGGCGGACTGACAAACGCCTATCAATGGAACGATCCGGCCGGCGCCTACCAGCCGTCCGATCCGCCCGCGACGGGCCGGCAGTATGTCCGCAAGACGCTGCAGCTCAATTTCTGGCGGCCGGGCGATGAGTTTAGCAAAGACGAAAGCTCTATCCGCTTTGGCGTCGCACCGGGCAATGCCGATTTGTACGACGTGCCGGCAGGGGTTGCTTACCGCTGGGTGTATCGCTAAACTTGACGGGCTGCGGCGGATCGGATCGTGGATTCCGCCGGTATCTCGGATATTCAGCCCGCGAGTTTTGTCATGGCGCATAAAAAGGGTCAGGGTTCCAGCCGCAACGGTCGCGATTCGAACGGTCAACGCCGCGGCGTGAAGCGATTCGGCGGCCAGCAAGTGGTTGCCGGCAACATTTTGGTTCGCCAGCTTGGCACCAAATTCCACGAAGGAAAAGGCGTCGGTCGTGGAAAAGACTACACACTGTTCGCGCTCGTCGATGGCAAAGTGATGTTCGATCGCGAAGGTCGGCGCGTGAACGTGATTCCGTCGGCGAACTGATTCCCGTCGGTTTGCGAATTTATAGAAGTCAGCATCAGGGATGCCCGCGGGCATCCCTGTTTTTGTTAGATGTGATTCAGTTCCTGAGATCAAGTTGTCATGTTCGTCGATCGAGTTACCGTTGAAGTCGAAGCGGGGCGGGGCGGCGATGGCTGCGTCAGCTTTCGGCGCGAGAAATTCGTGCCGCGCGGTGGACCAGACGGCGGCGACGGCGGCAATGGCGGCAGCGTGGTCGTCGTAGCCGAGGCAGGCGTCGATAGTCTGTCGGCCTTGGTGCATCGCAAGCATTGGCGGGCTCGCAATGGCGGAGCAGGCAGCGGGTCGCAGCGGCACGGCGCCAGCGCCGAAGATCTCGTGATTCAAGTGCCACCGGGCACGATAGTAGTCGACGCGGCGCACGATCTTTTGCTCAAGGATCTGGCGCAGCCGGGCGACCAAGTTATCGCAGCCCGTGGCGGCAAAGGGGGCAAAGGCAACACGAGATTCAAGTCGGCGACAAATCAATCGCCGCGCGATTTTACTCGAGGTGAAGACGCGGAGCGCCGGCTGCTCACGTTCGAACTCAAAGTGATTGCGGACGTCGGTTTGGTCGGGATGCCCAACGCGGGCAAGAGCACGCTCTTGAGCCGAGTGTCGCGAGCCCGGCCCGAGATTGCCGACTATCCGTTCACCACAAAAACGCCCCATCTGGGCATCGTGCAGATCGATCTCGATCGTTCGTTCGTAATGGCCGATATTCCAGGATTGATCGAGGGCGCTCACTCCGGGGCCGGTTTGGGTCACGAGTTTCTGCGGCACATCGAGCGGACGCGGGTGCTCGTGCATCTTGTCGAACCTATGCCAGCCGATGGCAGCGACCCGATCGAAAACTATCAGGCGATTCGCCGCGAGCTGGTGGAATACGGCCGCGGGCTCGAGGAGCGGCCGGAGGTCGTGGCCGTCAGCAAAGCTGAACTGCCGGGCGCGGCCGAAATCCAGCAGCGACTCGCCGAGGCAACCGGCGGCGAAGTATTGTTGTTTTCTTCGGTGACGGGGCAAGGACTCGATCGGGTACTGCAGCGCGCGCATTCTCAGCTGCGAGAAGTGAAACTCACTGCGAATCCTGCCCGGTAACCGCAATCGTCTGCTCCTATCTCCTTCGCACCGCGATGATGCTGGCGGACGCTAACGGGTTTTGTTCAATTCTGTCCTCGTATTGATGGCGAACGATGGCGGCGGCGTCGGCGGCTGTCATGCGCCGGTGCGATTCGGCGTCGACGTGCCGGAATTGTGCCGTGATCGAGGAGGCCAGTCTGGGGGCGCGATGATGTGCATCGTCGGCCACAAGCAGCAGGCGTTCGCGAAGCGAAAGCGCGAAGTCTTGGGCGGCGTAGGTGAAATTGCGGTCCGCACCGAGCGCGGGTTGATCGCCGAGGAGTGGCTCACACTTCGCCGCTCGCACGCGCCAAGCAAGACAGTCGCCGGCGACCGCCAGACTTGTCGAGCCGCCGACGGCATCCACGAGCGCCACGGCGACTGCGGCCTGATGTGGCGTCGAGGCGATTGTCTGTAAAGTTCGGGCGGCAAGCGACAGCAGTTGGCCGGCGTCGCCCGTGTGCCCGGCATGGGCGCGGATGGCAACGCAAGCGGCTTGAGCCATTAGCGCCGTTTCCATCGGGTCGGCGAGATCGGTGGCCGCCGCTTGGCCGACCACCACGAGGACGCGGCCGCGATCGAGCAGCATCCAATCGTGAAAGTGGCCGCTGAGCATCCGCCACTGCGAGCTCCAACCGGCCAGTTCGAGCTCTTCTAATAAAGGGGCGAAGGCGGGAAGCTGCTCTTGCTCGCGGTCGAATGCCGTGCCATCGACGCGGCCAATTCTCGCTGGCGCGAGCCGCAGCGGATCGGTTCCGCGGCTCGCGGGGCGAGTTAGGCGTGGCGCGTCGATGGTGAACGTCATACTCATGGCAAGAGAGGTCGTTGGGAGTTGGTCGTTAGGCGCTGGTCGACTTTGACGGCAGTTGGAGCGGCAGAGTTAGGTGTATTTTCGGCAGTCGCGACGATCGGTCTGGTTTTCGCGACTGGTGTGAATTGTGTATCGGGCATTGTTTATCATCGGACCGACAGAATGGGAAGATTAGGAAGGATGGGAAAATCCTTTCGGCTTGCTTGGCAGGAAGGGGACAACTTTTCGGGAAGGGACAACTTCTCCCACGTCTCACGGGGGCCGCGCTCCTCTCTCCTTTTTTGAGTCGGGACGTCGGATCAGAACCGTAGAGCGGCAGAGCAGAGAGAGCAGTAGAGCCCAGACGCTTGCAGCGACGGGCGCGCTCTGCTTCTGTTCTACCGTTCTGTTCTACCGTTCTGCTCTACCGTTCTGCTCTACCGTTTTCGTGCCCATTTCTTCGTGTCGTTTGTGCTCTTCGTGGTGAAAATTGAATGTCGGACTTTAGACTTGCTGGATGGCTTCATAGCGGCTGGGGGTGGAGAATCGCTGGCTTTCGACGATGCGCTCGCGGCTGGCAGCGTTGAGCCGGTCGGCCGCATTCTCGGCGGCTTTGCGAGTGGCGAAGCGACTTGTGAGCACCGTATTGGTGCTCATGTTGCGGACGGCATAGCGCAGCGGGCGGCGGCGTGGTCGGGGTGAGGGTCGCATGGAGTTCAGGGTTCAGGGTTCAGGTTCGGACGTCGGGTCAGTAGGGCGATCTTGGGTTGGGTTTTGTCGTGCCGTGGGGAGCTGGCTGCGGACAAACTGCGTGGCGCTCGGGGATGTTTGACTTTTGTTTTTGGGTGTGGCGGGCTTGCATGAGCTAAGTCATTTGGTGGCATGATGATCGGTTTTGTGCGCGTTTCTGGGGTCCCAGTTTTCTTCTGCAAAAGTCGGCGATTTGCAACGGATGCTGCGCATGATGAGCTGGAAAACAGGATGTTTCGATTTATCGTGCCGTGCAAAAGTCGGCGACTTTTGTAAATTGGCAGCAACATTACGTGGGCTTGGTGTGTTTGGCGCATGGTGACGAACGTTAGAGGCCGGAGGTCTGGCGTCAGACTTACAAACACGCTAACAGACGAGCGCGAAGATTACAGCACCCCAGTTTTGGCCACCCCGCCACGGAGTTGCGCGCCAAGGCGCAGAGAGTCGAAGAACGCGAAGCGCTTTTTGACGAGCGAGCGGCGACGTGTCGCTATTTTTCTATTTTGGCGACATATCTTGGAAACGTGACGTTACGGGCGACATGTTTGGTGGCGGGCGAGAGGGCCTGTCTTCTTGTCGGTCGGCTGAAACTTGCTGTGAGACCGCACCCGCAAATGGTCGCGGGGTGGATCGGATATAATTCATCACCAGAGGCCGGGCAACTTGCACACTCCGCGTTACCAGGGAAAGGCGAAGCGTGGCCTCGCCCGGGCTCGCTCAGAGGATGAATTCCCTCGCCTATCCTCCCCAGAGGGCGAGGAGCCATACGGAAAGAGAGGATGATGATGAAACCGCGAATTGATTATCAGAAGGCGTCGCCGAATGCAGTGAAGGCGATGATGGCGCTCGAGGCGGCGGTCGAGCGGACGGGGCTCGATCCATTGCTCATTGATTTGGTGAAGATGCGGGCGTCGCAAATCAATGGCTGCGCATATTGCCTCGACATGCATTCGAAGGATGCGCGGGCGCGAGGCGAGACGGAGCAGCGGCTCTACGGCCTCAACGCCTGGCGGGAGACGCCGTATTACACGGATCGCGAGCGGGTGGCGCTCGAGTGGACCGAGTCATTGACGCTGGTCTCTGAGACACATGTGCCGGACGAGGTGTTTGAGGTGGCCAGGCGAGAGTTTAGCGAAGAAGAGCTTGCGAATTTGACGTTGGTGGTCGTGGCGATTAATGGCTGGAACCGGATATGCATCGGCTTCCGGGTGGTGCCTGGGGAATATGTTTCGCCGTATGGGAAGAAATAAGCGTGGAGCAGGGAGCCGGGAGATTGGAGAAGTCTCACGCAAAGGCGCTAAGGCGCTAAGGTGGAAGCTATGCGGCAATATTGGCGAACAGCCTGTGTGGTCGCGGCAGTTGGGATTGTTGCAATCGCGACAGTCGGCGACGCGGACGAACCGAAGCAGCCGACACTGGAAGAACTGGTCAAAGAGTTCGGGCCGGGATACGCGATTCGGGTGAGGGACGAGAGCGGCAAGCCGGTGGAGGGCTCGCTGGCAGGGCGCTATGGATTTTTCAGGGATGGCGTCTGGCGAAACGGGCTCGATGGTTTTCGTAAGACGGATGCCGCCGGGGAGCTGCATTACGACTACGGCAGCGACGATCTGAGCGACTCTTGCATTTTTGCGCGGCATGAGGAGAGAAAACTTGCGGGATTCGCCACTGCCAACATGCCTGACGTGAAAGATGGCAAGGCTGTTGAAGTTGTTGCCCGGCGGGCGCGGCACGTCCGCGGCCGGCTAACATGCTCGAAAGTCGAGCCCGCCGACGAATTGACAAGAGGGATAGCTGCCTGCGTGTGGGTTGGCAAGATTCGAGCGCTGGAATACGCGACGCGAGACGCGACGTACGATTTCTTGCTTCCGGCCGGAGACTACGAGTTGGATATATCCGGAAGGTATGAGCACCAAATCCGGCAGTCGCTGCATGTCGAACTTGCCGACGGCGATCTCGTGATCGACACGATCGACCTGCCGCTCACGCAGCTTGGATTGTTACGCGGTAAGCCGGCCCCGGAGCTGCGAGGCGTTGCGGCGTGGAAGAATTCGCCAGGACTGATACTGTCTGAATTGAAGGGACGTTATGTGCTGCTCGATTTTTGGGGGCACTGGTGCGGGCCGTGTGTGGCGAGCATGCCCAAGCTGTTTGCGATCCGCGACCGTTTTCCGGAAGACAAGCTGGCGATTGTGGGCGTGCATGTGAGCGATACGGGCGAAAACCAAATTGACTCGTCCGAAAGATTGGATGCAGCGATCGCTGATAGTCGTAAGACGTTGTGGCATGGCCGCGATCTGCCGTTTCCAGTGGCGCTCGTGAAGGCAGAGACGACGCCCTATGCAGAGGCTGACGTCGATGCGCGTGTTGAGGGGGTTGAAATCGGCCGTGCCCGTAGCCAAGCCGCCGCGGACTATGGCATCATGGGTTACCCGACGACGGTGCTCATCGACCGTGTTGGCAACGTGGTGGGCGATGCGCGCGAATTCGTTGAGTCCGACGAGGGAGTGGCGAAGCTGGCGAAGTTGATAGAGGCGGAGTGAGAGCCGAGAGGGGAATTCGGAGGTAGGGAGAGCGCATTTTCCAAAAGCCTCACGCCAAGGCGCGAAGGCGCAATGGAGCTGTGATGCGATCGAGTCAGGTTCTTCTTTGTGGTCTTGCAGTGGCAATGGTAGTCGTTGTGTTTGTTTGCGCGGCTGCCGCAGCCGATACGAAGGAGCCATCGCAGGCGGAGTTGATCGAGAAATTCGGGCCCGCATTTACGATTCGGGTCATGGACGAGGGCGGGAAGCCGGTCGAGGGCGCGATTGCTGGTTGTGGGCGCGGGTCGCTCTATGGCAAGACTTGGGCCACGGCCAATAAAGAATTAGTTCCAACCGATGCGCAGGGCGAAGTGCGGCTTAAGTACGGTCGAGATTATCTGGAGAACGGCGGCCTCGCGGCATGGTGCGACGATCGCAAACTGGCCGGCTATGCCAGACCGACGCTGGTTGGCGGAGCAGATGGGTCGACGGTCTATCAAGTAACCGTCCATCCGGCGCGATGGGTGCGTGGGAAGCTGACATGCTCGCAGCGCGAGGGCGCGGGCGAGCCAATTGGCTGGACGAATGTGTATCTGTATCAAGGCAAGGACAGACCGCTGTTCTGCATGTCGAAAGAGGGCGGTGAGTACGCGTTCTTGCTGCCGGCAGGGGATTACACGCTCGAGGCGTATGGAACGGAAACACATACTGTGAAGCAGCCGCTTCAGATGGAGTTGGGCGATGGAGATCTGCGTCTCGATGCGATCGATTTGCCGCTGACGCGGCTGGCGTTGTTGCGCGGCAAACCCGCGCCGGAATTGCGCGGCGTTGTGGCGTGGAAGAATTCATCGGGATTGAAGCTGACCGATTTGAAGGGCCGGTACGTGCTCCTCGATTTTTGGGGGCATTGGTGTGGGCCGTGCGTAGCGAGTATGCCCAAGCTGATCGCGATGCGAGATCGAATTCCCGAGGCCAAGCTGGCGATTATCGGCGTGCACGTGGGAATCGAGGGCGCGGATGAAGTGAATACGTTGGAAAAGCTGGACGCGGCATTGGTCGACGTGCGCAAGGAGCTATGGAACGGGCGCGACTTGCCGTTTCCCGTGGCGCTGGTCAAGGCCGCGAAGACACGCTACGCGGAGGTGGACACCTTCGCCAAGAGCGAGGCGGCCGCGGATTACGGCGTTACTGGCTATCCGACGACCATTCTGATCGACCGCGACGGGAATGTGGTGGACATCGCTGACGAGTGGGTAGACTCGGACGAGGGCATGGAGAAGTTGGCGAAGTTGATTGGGGCTGAGTGACAGCAGAGCTAACCAACGCAGCGCTTCGGCCGTCGCTGACTGGATCGGTGCGCGAACCCGCGTGCTGAAGCGCTCGCTGGACGATGCGCGGCACTTACCAGAGACTTTCTTTCGCGTAGGGCCGGCTCCACAGAGATAACGAGAGCAGCACCGCTTTGGTCCAGGCCACGTGCATTTCGTCGACGCGCTCGGGCGCATCGCCGTGTTTGGCGAGAAAATCTTTGGCGGTCGTGATAATGACGGAGGTGAAGGCGATCAGGTATCGCAGCGGGACCACAGGCGGCGTTTCGGCGCCGTCGGTTTCATTTTTTTTGATGGGCGTGTGCCGCTTGGCGATTTCGTCCTGGTAGTCGAGCCAAGCTTCGTCGAAGGGGCGCGTGCAGATATCAACCACCCACTGCACAAAGCGAGCCTTGACCGCGGCTTTGTACCCCTCGTCCGGCTGCCCATCCGGACCGACGAATGACGCTAACAGGTGAGGCTGCTCACCGATTTTCTTGCGCCAGGCGCTCACCATCTCTTCGGCTTGCGGCACGAGAATTGCGCTGGCCATCTGAAGATTGTCGGGATCGTCGCCCATGAAACCGACGGCTTGTTTGAGCTGCTCTAGCTCGTCCAGGCGCACCGGCGAACGCGGCACTGTGCCGTAGTCGTAACCGGCGATTTGTTCTGCGACTTGAGTCAAGTGATTGACCTCGCCTTAGTGGTATTCGTCTCGCATCATCACACCAACGCCGAACCAACCCCAATAAACTCGATGCCGAAAGATGAGCCCGTCTTTAATTTCCATGACTTCAACAAAGTCCATTTGGTCGCCTTCAGGCGATTGGCGAGGATATTCCCACATCACGGTTTGACCGTTAATAAAAAGCGGCTGCCGGTGGAATCTGCGCGTCTTGGGCTTGCGTTTGGCTAATGCTGCGAAAAATATTCGCAATTGATCAGATCCGCGGCAAACGCCGCGCTTGGTGCCGAGCAAATGCGGGACCAATGGGCTTTCAATCGAGCCGTCTGACGCGTAGACGGACACTAGTGCGTCGACATCGTTGTGGGACAGCGCCTCTTCCCAGCGTTCGCAAACCGATGTGAGAGAGGCTGTTTCGGCGATTG
This sequence comes from Lacipirellulaceae bacterium, assembly GCA_036499445.1. Taxonomy (GTDB): domain Bacteria; phylum Planctomycetota; class Planctomycetia; order Pirellulales; family Lacipirellulaceae; genus DASYDU01. The sequence goes on along the minus strand of DASYDU010000127.1, from coordinate 16,428 downwards.
ATGTCACGGCAGGCTCCTTCTATGAACCTTAGTGCTTTTTTAGGAGCAAACATTGTGCCGTACCCGTAAAGGGCAGATGCATTTTGTACAAGTTGGCCGGAGTCTCATTGAATCTTGGGAACGGGCCAAAATGTCGACTTGCCGAAGATGTACGCGAGCTATAATGCAATCAGGAAGCGAAAGATTTGACGGACGGCCGCTTGATTGCTGTAGCAGCCAACTGCCTTAGACAATCAAGCGACAGTGGTGAGCCGAAAGGCTCTGTAACGACCACTGACCGCCTGAAGTCGAAGCGATTGCTTCCGTCGCCAGTATTCCTGGCGAAGGGATAGACGACAGCGGATTCCGAACTTCCAAGGCCAGATTAAGGCCGATGATTGCCGCAAATGCTTAGGTGGATTCGCGGCAAAAATAAAGAGAGGATCCGCAGCGTTGCTTGCGACTCGAGTGTGGGTTGTGAAGTCTCGATGACAACTCAGACCCCGACCCGAACCGCGAGCCATTCTTGAGTCTATCCCGCCCCCGACCGAATGGTCGGGGGTTTTTTTGTGCGCGGAGCGGAACCGCAAGCATCGTCAGGGCGGTGTGGTAGTGCGGGGCCGCCGACGCCCAGTGCCACGTTCTGGAGCGCGCTCGACGGGCTACTCTTTGATGATGTCCCGGACGGTCATGCCGGTGGGGATCATCGGCAGGACGTGCTCTTGGTAGGGGACTTCGACGTCGAGCACGTAGGGGCCGGGGTACGCGATCATTTCTTTGAGCGCGGGGACGAGATCGGCTTTGTTGCGAATGTAGGCCGCGCCGCAGCCGTAGCCCTTGGCAATTTGGACGAAGTTAGGATAGCGCTCCTTGGGACCAATGCCGTCGCCCTTGCCGATTGCTTCGGGGTTGTCGATCGGGCCAAGATAGGTGTGGGCGCGGTTGCCTTGCATGAAGCGGTCTTCCCACTGCACGACCATACCGAGGTGCTGGTTGTTTAAGAGCAACACTTTCACGGGCAGCTTTTCGCAGAAGCAGGTGGCGAGCTCCTGGATATTCATCTGGAAGCTGCCGTCGCCGTCGATGTCGATCACGAGCCGGCCGGGGAATTGGCTTTGCACACCCATCGCCGCGGGAAGGCCGAAGCCCATCGTGCCCAGGCCGCTGCTGGAGAGGAAGGTGCGCGGCTTGGTAAGCGGATAGTATTGGGCGGCCCACATCTGGTGCTGGCCCACGCCGACAGTGATCACGGGATCCAGCTCGTGCGTGAGTTTCCAGAGCTCGCGGATGGCGTGCTGCTGGAGGATGCCGGGGAAGCTCTCGTTGTAATGGAAGGGCTCGCTCTGTTTCCATTTGCTGCATTGCTCGACCCAGGCCGAGATGTCGTCGGGCCGCTCGACGATCTTATTGAGCTCGGCGAGCGCGTATTTCACGTCGCTGCAGACGGGGATATGGGCGGGCTTATTCTTGTTGAGCTCCGAGGCGTCGATGTCGACGTGGACGATCTTGCCGTGCTTACAGAACTCTTCCACTTTGCCGGTGACACGGTCGTCGAAGCGCACTCCGAGCGCGATCAACAGGTCAGCCTGCTCCACCGCGTAATTGGAGTAGACCGAACCATGCATGCCGAGCATGTCGAGACATTGCGGGTCGCCAGCGGGGAAGGCGCCGAGACCCATCACGGTCATCGTGACAGGGATGCCGGTTTTCTTGGCGAGCGTGCGGAGCTCGTCGCTGGCTTCGCCGCTGATGATGCCACCGCCAGCGTAGATCATGGGGCGCTTGGCGAGCTTAATCGCGGCGGCGATCTGTTTGATCTGTTCCGGCTTGGCCTGCGGATTGGTCATGCGGAAACCGGGCAGATCTACCGGCCCGTCGAAATTGGGAACCGTCATCTTCTGCTGGATGTTCTTCGGCATGTCGATCAGCACGGGGCCGGGGCGACCGGTCGTGGCGATCAGGAACGCCTCCTTCACGACGCGAGCGATGTCTTCCACGTCGGTCACGAGATAGTGGTGCTTGGTGATGCCGCGGCAGACTTCGACGATCGGCGTCTCTTGAAAGGCGTCGTTGCCGATCCAGTGCGTGGGCACCTGACCGGTGATTGCAATCAGCGGGATGCTGTCGAGTTTGGCGTCGGCGATGGCGGTCACGAGATTGGTGGCGCCGGGGCCGCTCGTGGCCATGCAGACGCCGACTTTGCCGGTGCTGCGGGCTACGCCTTGGGCGGCGAATGCGCCGCCTTGTTCATGGCGCGGCAACACGGTGCGGAGCCGATCGGCGAAGCGCGTGAGGGCTTGATGGAGCGGCATGCTGCAGCCGCCCGGGTAGGCGAAGATCGTGTCAACGCCGTGGTTCACCAAGGCTTGGACGAGGATGTCCGCGCCGCTGATGAGTTCATTTTTTGTTTTGGGTTTGGTGACGGTGGCCACGGCGGCTCCTCGTGAGCGAGTGCGACGGATTGTGCGAATTGGGTAAGGACACGCGCTGCTGAGAGCGGTTCGCTCGGCCGGCGGCCTTAAACCTTTCTATGGTAGGCGGTTGGGCAGCGAAACTCAAGGAAGTTTCGGGCCAGCGACCCTGACAAACTCGCGGATATTAGCGGTAATTGGACGGAAATCACGCGTACTGACGCGCTCATCCGTCAGTCCTTTTTGTTTCGTTGCGGGATCGTGAAGGAATAGAGAACAACGACCGCGCCGCCGGCCAGCAGGCTCCAGGGGGCCCAATCGGGAGGGACGACCTCGCGGGTGGGCGCGCTGCGGGTGAGATCAGATTTAACGATCGCCCGCTCGACGGCCAGGGACTCGACGCCCAACAGGCAGACCGTGACACCAATCGCCAGGAAGAAAGATCGCCACATGGATGGGCTCCTTACGGGTTTTGCTTCAATCGACTGCCACGATTGAGTTTTCGTGGAACCGCGACGCGGGCTGAGCGCTCGAAGGTTGAGCGATCAGGGGAGGGCAGGGCGTGGCGGTTCTTCATCGCTCGATATCGGCGGACGCGGTCGGGCGGCTGAAGGCATGAGCAAAGGATGTCGGCAGTAACGGAAGTGCGCTGCGCAGCCGGAGGGCGAACGGGCGGATCGTTCCGTGGGAAGCGGATGTTCTCAGTCGAGCGATTACAACCGGGCCTTTGAAGAGAGAAGCTCTACGCGGCTGCCGGGCACGCTCCGGAGCGGTCGGCGGCACCGGAGTTGCCCCACCGCTTTGGGCCGGTTAGACTGGTTCGCTACGTCCCGAATGATTGGGCGGGACGTCCTTTTTTGTTGCTTTCTGCACTTCTTCACTTTCACTAAGGGCGGGCACATGACGACTTTGCAGCCGGTCGATTTTGCGGTCATTGCGGGATACTTCCTGCTTCTCTTGGGCGTGGCATGGTGGGTGATCTTGCGCCAAAAAGATACGGCCGCCGATTACTTTCTGGCGGGCCGGCATTTGCCATGGTTCCTGGTTGGCGCGTCGATCTTCGCGTCGAACATCGGGTCGGAGCACGTGGTGGGGCTCGCCGGTTCGGGCGCCACCGACGGCGTGGCGATGGCCCATTACGAGCTGCACGCCTGGTGTTTATTGGTGCTCGCGTGGGTGATGATCCCATTTTACATGCGGTCGATGGTCTACACGATGCCGGAGTTTTTGGAACGGCGGTTCTCGCCTGCTTCGCGCTATATCCTGTCGATCATCTCGATCGTGCTCTACATCATGACGAAGGTGGCGGTAAGCATTTTTGCCGGCGGCATCGTGTTTGGCGCGCTGTTACCCGGCATGCATTTGAACTTGGGCTTTGTGGAGCTCGATAGTTTCTGGATTGGGTCGCTGGCGGTGCTAATTTTGACCGGCATCTATACGATGCTCGGCGGGATGCGGGCCGTGGTCTATACCGAGGCGTTGCAGACGGTCGTCCTCATCACAGGGTCGGTGCTGATCACGTACTTCGGCTGGCAAGCGATTGGCGGCTGGGACGAGCTGCGGAATGTAATCCACAAGCAAGGCGATCCGGCCGGGTACGTGGAGAAGCTGAATCTGTGGAAGCCGGTCATGCCGCCGGGCGGAACTTGGGAGCCGGTGCTCGAAAAGGACGCAAACGGCAACATCATCCGCGAAGCGTGGTACTTCAACGACAATTATCCTTGGCTGGGGATGTTGATTTGCGCGCCGATTATTGGGCTCTGGTATTGGTGCACGTGTCAATACATTGTGCAGCGGGCGCTCGGCGCCAAGGATGAAACGCAAGCGCGGCGGGGGTCGATCTTTGCCGGGTTTTTGAAACTGTTGCCGGTGTTCGTATTCATTATTCCCGGCATCATGTGCTTTGCCCTGGCCAAGAGCGGCAAGGTGCCTCAATTTGCGCACTTGATGGAGGGTACGCCCGGCGAAGTCCGCGAGAACTTTCAATCGGCATTTGTGCAGATGGTGGTTTACGTCCTGCCGACGGGTGTCCGCGGCATCGTTGTGGCGGGCCTCTGCGCGGCGCTAATGAGCTCGCTGGCGGGCGTGTTCAACGCCTCGTCGACTCTGTTCACGATGGATATCTATCAAAAGTATCGGCCGAATGCGTCGCAACATAAGTTGGTGTGGGTTGGCCGGGCGACCACGCTAGTAATGGTGCTAATCAGCATGGCCTGGATACCGGTCGTTAGGCATTGGAAAGGGCTGTACGACTATCTGCAGAGCGTGCAGGGATATCTTGCGCCGCCGATCTTTGTGGTGTTTTTCTTTGGCGTGTTTTGGAAGCGGCTCAATGCCAAGGGCTGCTTGGCTGGGTTGTTGCTGGGCTTTCTATTGGGTTTGTTCCGTCTGGCCGTCGATACGCCGGTCGTGCTAAAGCTGGCGGGTTTCGAAGATGGGTATCCAGAAGGGTCTTTCTTGTGGATCACGAACCACATTTTCTTTCAGTACTTCAGCATCTTGATCACGATCGTTTCGGCCGTGGCGATGGTGAGCGTCAGCTACCTGACCGCGCCTCCTTCGGAGTCGCAAATCGTCGGGCTGACGTTTGCCACAACGACTGACGCCCAGCGGCAGGAGTCGCGCGAGAGCTGGTCGGCGCTCGACGTGGTCGCCTCCTGCGTGGTTGTCGCGGCGATCGTGGCGGCGTACTTGTTTTTCCGCGGATAAGAGTCGATTACGCAAAGATATCGGGAGGGCCGGCGGGATCCCAGCGAGGATTTCGCCGGCCTTTTTGCGTCCGAATTGTGGAGGGCAAACGTTCCCTCATCGCCCAACTTTTTGCTGTGAATTGCTGCGCCCGGTCGTTATACTACTTTAGCAGCGGGGCCTTGAATTTCACGGGCGGAGTAAGGCTATGGCGTCAATTTTCGGGTTGTCGAGTCGGACAATTCTCGTGGCTTCTTTGATTGGCATAGTTGTCGGTCCGACGCCAATATGCGCGGCACCGCTCGAGTTCACCGGCGTGAACCTATCAGGCGCCGAATTTGGCGTCTCGAACAATAACGTTCATCTGCCGGGCATTTTCGGAACGGACTATTTCTATCCGACGGCGGCCGAGGTGAATTACTACGTCGGTAAGGGGATGAATACTTTTCGGCTCCCGTTTCGTTGGGAGCGGCTGCAACGTTCGCTAAACTCAGCGTTGGATCCGACGGAATTGGGCCGGATGGACACATTTGTCAATGCTGCGACCGCCAAAGGCGCTTACACGATTATCGACCCTCATAATTTCGAGCGATACAATCCCGCCGCCAGCAATTTTCAAAGCTCGGCTCAAGGGCTGGTGGGGAGCTCCGTGCCAGACAGTGCGTTTGCAGATTTTTGGTCTCGGATCGCGACTCAGTATAAATCGAACAGCCATGTGATCTTCAACCTCATGAATGAGCCGAACACGGTTCCTGAAGCGCAGTTGGTTGCTTCGGAGAACGCGGCGATTGTTGCAATTCGGGCGACGGGCGCTACGAACCTAATCCTGGTTCCAGGGAACGACTATACAGGTGCCTGGACGTGGACGAGTGGCGCAAACAATACCGGGATGTTGGGCATTGTCGATTCAGGCAACAACTTCGCTTACGACGTCCACCAGTATTTGGACAGCAATGGGTCCGGAGGATCGACTCAAATCGGCACCAACCAGAATCCAAATGATGCAACGATTGGAGTGTCGCGTTTAACGAGCATGACTCAATGGCTGCACGACAACCATCAGAAAGCCTTCTTGGGCGAGTTTGCCGTAGGGAATTCGACAATTGGCACCGGCGCAACGCAGGTCGGCGACGAAGCGATCAACAACATGCTGACCTTGATGGAGCAGAATTCCGACGTTTGGTTGGGTTGGAATTGGTGGGGGGGTGGCCCGAATTGGGGGAACTATATGTTTTCGATCGAACCGACCGGCTTAGGGACCGGTTCGCAAGCGGATCGGGCTGTCATGTCCGCGTTGCAGGCGACGGATGCGTCGCAGACGCACCCCCACGTTGCGCACACACTTACGGGTGACTATGACAACAACGGTCTTGTCGACGCGAATGACTACACCGTGTGGCAGAATTCGTTTGGCCAAACCGGCGCCGGTCTGGCGGCCGACGCCAATCTCAACGGCATCGTCGACGCCGGCGACTACACCATCTGGCGGGACCACATGCAGGTGAGCGGAGCGGGCGCACTGGGCGGTGGAACAGTGCCGGAGCCGTGCTCTTATAGCCTTGCGATCTTGGGCGCGGCCTGTTTGGGCCTGGCTCGCAGGCGCGGTGCCGCGTGTTCATCCGCCGATTGATCATTGCCGTCCTGTGGAACGCAGCTGTCTTTGGCGGCGTGCTGTTTTGGGGCGCTGGCACGATTCATTGGTGGCGGGCATGGGTTTTCGTCGGCGTTGCGGTCGTGGCCACCGTGGTGACCATGGTGGGTGTGCTGCGCGATCGCCAGGATTTGCTCAAGGAGCGATTCAAGGGAATTATTCAACGGGGCCAGCCGTGGATCGATCGGCTGATTGTTTTGCCGTTCGTGTTCGCGTTTGGATTTCTGTTTTGGCTGGTGCCCGCCGATGTTTTTCGATTGCACCTGCTGCCACCTCCGAGCGTAATTGTTTCCTCGCTCGGCCTGTTGTTGTACGTGATGGGTTGGTGGATGGTTGCGCTGTCATTCCAAGCAAACCGATTCGCGATTCCAGTGGTGCGGCATCAAACGGAGCGCGGGCACGTCGTCGTGGATACGGGCGTGTATAGCACGGTACGGCATCCGATGTACGTGGGCGTGATCTTGATGATGTTTGGCATGCCGCTCTGGCTCGAATCGTACGCGGCGGCGCTGTTTGCCTTTGTGCCAACGCTGGCGCTCGTGTTGCGGATTCTCGTTGAAGAGCGATATCTGCGTCGCGAGCTGGCGGGATACGAGGAGTACACCCAGCGCGTGCGCTATCGGCTGGTGCCGGGCGTGTGGTGAAACAGCCTCGATTCGTCGAGCGGCGACGTGGTATAATAGATCGGGCGTTTCGAGCGTGACGCAAGCAGCAATTCACGAATCAAATTCAACTCGACACTTGCCGGCAGTCGGAAGCAGAGGGACGACGATGACCTATCGTGGCCACGTAAAGAACGGTCAGGTCGCGCTCGACGAACCGATTCAGTTACCCGAGGGCGCCCAGGTGAATGTTGAGGTCGTGGAGAACGGCCAAGCCGCGCCGAGCGAAGGTCTGCCGACTATTTGGGAAAAGCTACTAGAATTGGCGGGCACGGTGGAAGGGTTACCTTCGGATATGGCCGAGAACCATGACCATTATCTTTACGGCACGCCCAAAAAATAATGGAAGTCTTCGCCGACACTTTTTATTTTGTGGCGTTGCTAAGCCCGTCGGATAACGCGCATGAGCGCGAGGGCAGTCACAGCGACCCGACGTTCGAGGTTGATTACGACAGCCTGGGTACTTACCGAACTGGGCAACACGCTAAGCAACCGTGAGACTCGCGGCAGTTCTTCCCCACATTACAATCGCTGCGTTCTAATCCGACGGCGGTGATTATCGCGCCGGAAGACAATTGGTTCACTGCCGGAATCGAGCTCTACACGTCGCGTCCGGACAAAGACTGGTCGCTCACGGACTGCATCTCCTTCGTGGTGATGCAGGATCGCGGCATTACGGACGCGCTGACCGGCGACCATCATTTCGAGCAGGCGGGATTTCGGGCGTTGCTCAAGTAGGCCTTCTCGGCTGTGTCCGTATTGCGCTTTACGGCGCATGATTCACGGGCCGGCCGCAGCAGCCTTTTCGATGTCGTACACGAAGACGCCGTGGCCGACACCGGCGGATTCTCCGGCGTGGCCCATCTGGAAGGCGAAGAAGCGGCCGTCGTCGCTCACCACTGGGTTCGAGGCCTTGTAGTCTTTGTGGTCGCTGAAGTGAGTGAGGCGCTGGTAGTCACCGCTGCCATCGAGCGCTAGCCGCCAGAGATCGATGTGGCCGTTGCCTAGGTGATTTTGCCGGTCGCATTCGACGAGCGTGTGCTGGCCATCGGGATAGATGCCCTCGGGCTCATCGTACTCGTCGGGCGTGTCGGTATATTTGGTGACTTTCTGGGTCGCGAGGTCGACGCCGCAGACGTCAGACGCGCCGCCCTTCTTGGTGTAGGCGCTGAACGTCAGCTCGCGTTCGTCGGGCGGGCGGAAGTTCTGGGTTTCCATGGTGCAATCGAAGGGCAGTTCGCCGCTCGAAAGAGCGAGCCGCTGGTTGGCGAGCTTGGGCGCGCCTTCTTCGTAGACGATGTCGGCTTCGCTGATCTGCGAACTCCTTGGCGAGACGTCGCTGGTGGGTTGGTCGAGCCACTCGGTCCAGGCGATGTGCAGTCGGCGGCGCGAGACGGCCGGCCCTTCATTGCAGCGAATGCCTAGGGGCGCGGGCGGCTTGGTCAGGCTTTTGTCGAGCACGGAGAGGAAGCAGTGAATTCGCGCCTCGGCGGGGTGCTTCGGGTCGAACGAGTCTGGCCCCGAGAGCAAGATGTCGCCGTTGGGCAGATAAAGCGCGCGGGCGAAGCCGACATGGGGAAAGTGGGCGGTGAGATTGTGAATGGCTCGCGTGGCGAGGTCGATCTCCATCACGTCGCCATAAGTTTTGGAGAGGAACAGAAGGCGTTTACCGTCCGGCGACCAGTCTGGTCGCTCGCCGAAGGCCGTGAGCTGAGTAATATAGGGCGGCAAGTGTTCGGCCGGGCTGCCTTCCAGCGGAGGCCCGGCGGCCACCGACGAGTGAATGGCGAGCAAGAACGACGCAAAGATAAGTGGATTTCGCATGTTGCGGTTATATCATACGCAGCGCGTCGCGACAAAATGCCGCGTCGCCGGACCTTTGCACCGCATCGTTGGGCGGAGGGCATGGAATGTGCATAAAACTTCTTGAGGGGATTTCTCGAGGACCCTGCGATGAAAGCGATTCAATTGCACGAATTTGGCGGGCCGGAAAACCTGCGGCTTGAAGATGCACGGATACCAGAGCCCCGAGTGGGCGAAGTGCTAGTGCGCGTTGCAGCGGCCAGCGTCAATCCAGTGGACGCAAAACTTGCCAAGAATGCGCTCCGCGGATTTGTGACAGTCGATTTGCCGTGGATTCCCGGCGCCGACTTTTCGGGTTTGATTGTCACCTTGGGTCCGGGCATCGACGACTTCAATATCGGCGACGCTGTATTCGGAAGCCGTCCGACCGGAAGTCAGGGGACGTCGGCGGAGTTTGTCGCGGTGCCGGCAAGTACAATTGCACTCAAGCCGAAGCTGTTGACGCACGTTGAAGCGGCGTCGGTGCCAATTGGTGCGCTCACTGCGTGGCAGGGGCTCTTCGATCATGGCCGCCTACAGCCAGGGCAAACCGTATTGATCCATGGGGGCTCGGGCGGCGTAGGCACCTTTGCCGTGCAGCTGGCACATTGGAAAGGCGCCAACGTGATTGCCACGTGCTCTGCCGAGAATCTTGACTATGTGCGAGCACTCGGCGCCGACGAGGTGATCGACTACGAGATCACGCGATTTCAGACGGTTGTCAAACATGTCGACTTGGTCTTCGATCTTGTGGGTGGTGAAACACTACAAAATTCGTTTGGCGTGCTGGCGCCCGGCGGACGACTGGTTTCGACGGTTGCTCAGCCCCCTGAAGCGGAGGCAACGAAGTACGAAGTTTATGCAACGCAGATGCACATGGAGGCTTCAGGGCCCGATCTAGCTGAGATTGCAGCGCTCTTCGACTCCGGTGCGATCCGGACGTTCGTCACGGAAACTTATCCTTTGGAGCGCGCGGCCGAAGCCTGGCATAAGATGGCCGAAGGGCACACGCGCGGCAAGATTGTACTCGAAGTGGCCGCTTAGTCGACGCCAGTGAATTGCGCGCTGCTGACCGAGTTAGTCGACCGCCGGGGGCGCGGGCGCTTCGTCGGAGACGAAGCCGCAGGTCTTGTGGGTGCCGTCGCAGAAGGGGCGCTTGGCGGATTGGCCGCAGCGGCAGAGCGCGATGGCCGGCTTGTCCGCCGGGATTTGGAACGCCTGGCCGCGGGAATCGATCAGCGTAAAGGGACCTTCGACGACCAATGGCCCGTTGGGGCGCATGCGGATTTTGACTTCGGGCATTTGGCTTCTCCGACTCGACAGAATGACTGGATTCAGGGGATCGACAGAATGAAAATAGCTGCTGCAACGAGTGCCTTCAATGTAGCCGCTCGGACGATTTGCGGGTAGCAGTTGAACCGCGGCATTTGCATTGAGAAAACAGCGCAGATTTGAGCCGTTGTGAATCCGGCCGATCCTGTTATCCTGTCGGGACAGTGGAGCACAATGTTACTTTGCGGCTTTGGTCCCGGCCGGCGGCGGAGACGTGGCCGGCTCGTCGCCGGGGCTCAGGACGAAGAGGACTTGAATCGTGTCGGCGGCTCGCTGACCGCGTTCTTCCTGCGCCATTTCTTTATTGTCGATACCGGCAAAGCCCGAGCGCGCGTTGGCACTTGATAGCTGCGCACGATCGGAATCCAGCCGCAGAGCGCGGGCATTGCTACTGTAGGTTGGTTGCGCAGGTTCTTGTTGCAATTGGGACTTCATGCGGAACGCGCGCCCGTTTTGTTCGGCGAGCTTATTGTCCTTTTGAGCGAGCGAGCGTTCATGTTCCGTCTGTTGTTCATTTGCGCCGCGGTTTTCCCCACGATCGATCGTCACCGGACCATCTCGAGTTTGGAGGAAGTAGTTGCTATCGGCGGCCTGTTGGAGCCTCTCTTGTTGCGACACAATGCCGCGCGCGTATTGGCTCCAGTTCGCTCCGCGATCTGCGGTGCTCGCCTTTCGCTTCAATGTCTCGTCTTCGTCAACCGCGACGCCTAAATAGTCGTGGTCATTTTTGTGAATCTCGGCGAGGCAAGACTCGATTTGCTCCTTAGGCGCCTCGACCAGAATGACGTCGGTGCCGGTGGCGGGATTGGCGGTCGACGTGTTACTTTGCGGCTGATCGTTCTGCGTTTGCGGTCGCCGACTGAGGGCAAGTTCGGTGCCCGGCATCACCGGCGAATTTTCGCGAGCGGGAATCGCGGGTGCCGAATTTAATGTTTCATTTTGAGCGCTACTTCCGGCGCTCAGTGGTGCTCCATTTGGAGCAACGGCTGCCGCCGCAGAATCATCTGCAGGTTCTTCGACAGCGATGCGGTTGCTCGCTAGCACGCGATCGAATGCCCGCCCTGCAAATGCCTCCGGCCGGACTTGAACTCGGACGACTAAGAGATTTTCGGCGGCGCTGTCGGAGTCCCTTGTTGTGGCGCCGGCGATACCCGAGTTACCGGTCGCGAGTCTGCCGCCGCCCCTCCCCGAAATGCCGACGTCTTTATGGGTGGCGACTTGCAACTGGTCAAGGTTCTTCTGCTGCGGTGCTGTGGCGGCGATATCGGAGAGCGCAGGCAACTGGTCGCGCGCACCGTGAATCGATGACTCATCGCCGGCAACAGTGGAGATTGCTGCGCCACCCTCGGGAGCCGGGGGTGTCTCGGGCGATCGCGAATCGGCAGCTTCAGACGGCGCTGCGGGCTGCTCCGTTTTGACGAGCGCGCGAAGCTCTGGACTGGGCTTGGATTCACCCGTGGGCTGGGCACTTCGCTCGGCAACGGACTCTGGAAGCTGGGCGTCGCGGTCGGAATTCGACTCGAAGGCCATGATGGCTAGCCCCGCGGCAGTGGCCAACCCAGCCCAGACCCAGCCACGGACCGAGCGGCCAATGGTGAAGCGCGGATTGCTGCCGCGAGGCGAATTCCCGTCCGCCGCGGCGGACTCGCCGGGATTGGAGACAAGCATCGCTCGTTCGGCGCGGCGAAGGACCACGTCGCGAAGATCGGTGCCCAGTGGCGCGGCCGGCAAATCTTTCACGGCTTGCGACACCGCGCGCAACTGTTCAAGAAGCTGCCGTGCGGCAGGATCGGCGGCAAGCCGCTCTTCGACGCGCGCACGTTCCTGGGGCGCGAGCTCATTGTCGAGATACGCGCTCAGCATTTCGTCGTCGATGTGTTCCGGATTGGTCATCACGCTCTTTTCGACAAGATAACGGGATCGGCTAACATTGGTGCCAGTTGGTCGCGGAGGGCTAGCCGGGCGCGGAAAAGCCGGCTGCGGACGGTGCCAATCGGTAAGTCTAGGATATCGGCGATTTGGTCATAGCTGCAGCTTTCGATTTCGCGCAAAACGATAATTTGGCGATATTCAGCGACCAGCTTTCCGATTGCCGCGTGCACGAGCTTGATTTGCTCCTCGCGCGCAAAGTCTGCTTCCGGCAGTGGCCGGCCATCGACCGGCTCGCTGCCGCGATCACTCTTGGCACCGTCCAGCGATTGCGTATTGTGTTTGCCGCGGGCGTGGCTCATGGCCAGGTTAAAGCCGATGCGATACAACCAAGTATAAAACGCGGCCGAGCCGCGAAACGTCTCCAGTTTGAGAAAGGCTTGAACGAACGCGTCTTGCGTGATGTCGCGAGCGTCTTCGGTGGAACCGAGCAGGCGAAACACGGAGTTGAACAGCCGGTCTTGATATTTGAGGACGAGCTGGCCAAACGCGGTAGGCTGCCCGGCGAGGGTTGCCTTAATCAGATTGCCGTCGCTCGGTGAGGCGTCGTCGCTCAAGCGAATCTCGATAAGTTAGACGCGAAGCGGGTCGGCAAAGTTCCCTGGAAAACAGCCGCCCGTTTGCTAGGGAACCCGCTAAAATGACTGCTTCGTCATTGTTTCTCGATGCGGCAGATGTGTCAAACTGACTTCCGCGGCCGAAGATCCAAGTCTCACGCAAAGGCGCAAAGCCGCGAAGGCACAGTGCGTCGAACTTTGGTGGCATTGCGCTTTTGTGAGAGACATAGCTTCGCTCTGCATAGGTGACGCCCGTAGGCCTGGGATTAAGTTCATTGAGCTCATTAGCTAAATCTAACCCGTTGGCTTGGATTGACGCCGAATTGAAAGGCTTGGAGCGGGCCGGCCTACGCCGACGGCTCGCCGAGCGGCGCGGTGCGCAGGCGGCGCGCGTGGTAATCCATGGCCGCGAACTGGTGAACTTTGGCTCGAATGACTACTTGGGATTGGCAGCGGACGCGCGGTTAGCGGCCGCCGCACGGGCGGCGATCGAGCGCGAGGGATGGGGAAGTGGTGCCAGTCCGCTGGTGAGCGGCCGCGGGTCGAGCCATGCCGAACTCGAGCGGCGGCTCGCGAAGTTTGAAGGCACGGAAGCGACGCTCGTATTTCCGTCTGGTTTCGCGGCGAACGCCGGCGTGATTCCGGCACTCGTCGAAGAAGGCGACGCGGTCTTCGGCGACGCAAAGAATCATGCCAGTCTGATCGACGGCTGCCGATTGTCGAAGGCCACCCGGTTTGTCTATCCGCATTGCGACTGCGACAGCTTGGAGTCGTTGCTGCGAGATGCGGGAGGTTTTCGCCGGCGGCTCATTGTGACCGATACGCTGTTCAGCATGGATGGCGACTTGGCGCCGCTCGTGCGATTGGCCGAATTGGCAGACGAGTATGACGCGATGCTGATGGTCGATGAGGCGCATGCGACGGGGGTATTTGGTGTCACGGGCCGCGGCCTCGTCGAGCACTTGGAGGCCGGCTGCCCAGGCTTGCATGAGAAAGTTCACGTGCGGATCGGCACCCTGAGCAAGGCGCTGGGCACCGGCGGTGGATTTGTTTGCGGCCGTCAGTCGCTCATCGATTGGCTGGCAAATCGCGCGCGGACTTACGTGTTTTCAACGGCCCAACCGGGCGCGACCAGCGCGGCCGGGATCGCGGCGCTCGATATCGTGGCGCAGGAGCCGCAGCGACGAGCAAAGTTATTGGAGCGAGCAGCCGAGTTGCGAGCGCGCCTGGCAGAGCAGGGCTGGAACACGGGCCGGTCGGAGAGCCAAATCATTCCGCTCGTTGTTGGCGACCCGGAAGAAACGATGCGGTTCGCAGAGCCGCTGCGCGAGGCCGGGTTTTTCGTGCCTGGAATCCGGCCACCATCGGTGCCCGAGGGCGAATCGTTGCTGCGGCTGAGCCTCTGTCATCACCACAAGCCAGAAATGATTGACGCGCTGGTGGATGAACTAATTCGGCTAAAGAGCTGAGTGACTCACCACAATCTGTCGTAAACGGGCTGAGGCAACGCGACTTGTCCAATCTCGTCGGATTCACTATATTCGTCTAGGCGAATATATGAAAGCGGCTGCGGCTAACAGCGTTGATCAAATGTTTCGGGGGTTCTCGGATCGAACGCGGCTGCGGATTCTCAATTTGCTGCTGCGTGGTGAGCTGTGCGTCTGCGATATCGTGAGCGCGCTCGCTGTGCCGCAACCGACCGCGTCGCGACATCTGGCGTACTTGCGCCGCGCGGGCCTGGTGCAGTCGAGACGAGACGGGCTTTGGATGCACTACAAGCTGGCTCCGGCACACACGGCGTTTCATAAAAAACTCCTCGCCTGCCTGAAATGCTGCCACCAAGCTATGCCCGAGCTTGCGGAAGACGCGAAGCGACTCAACCCGAGTTGCTGTTAGTTATTGATCGGGACGTTCCATGAAAAAATATTTAGCCGAGGCGATCGGGACGTTTTGCCTAGTGTTTGCCGGGACGGGCGCGATTGTCATCAATGACCTCTCCGGCGGGAAGATCACGCATGTCGGCATTGCTTTGACCTTCGGTCTCGTGGTGATGTCAATGATCTACGCGGTTGGCGACCAGTCGGGCGCCCATTTGAATCCGGCGGTGACGTTCGGATTCTGGTGCGCGCGGCGGCTGCCGGGCAATTTGGTCATGCCCTATCTGGCGAGCCAACTCATCGGGGCGTTCATCGCCAGTGGACTGCTCCGGATGATGTTCGCGCACTCCACGCTGGGCGCGACGCATCCGGCCGGCTCGGCGTTACAAACGTTTGTGCTGGAATGCGTGCTCACCGCGATGCTGATGTTCGTGATTCTGGGTGTGGCGACGGGACCGAAAGAAAAGGGATTGTTGGCGGGCGTCGCGATCGGCGGCGTCATCGCGTTTGAGGCGCTGTTCGCGGGGCCAATCTCGGGTGCATCGATGAACCCCGCGCGATCGCTCGCGCCGGCCGTCGTTAGCGGTGGGCTGGGCGACGTGTGGATTTACATTGCCGCTCCGATCATCGGGGCGGCACTTGGCGTCCTAGGCCACAGGGTGGTCACATGAAGCGAGTCGTATTTGTCTGCGTCGAAAACTCGAGTCGCAGTCAAATGGCGGAGGCGTTCGCCCGCATGTTTGGCGGCGTGGAGGCGTTCAGCGCCGGCTCGCGGCCCTCAGGAAGAGTAAATCCAAAGGCCATCGAGGCCATGCGGGAATTGGACTACGATCTGGCGATCCACCACTCGAAATCGCTCGCCGAGTTGCCCGACGTGCCGTTCGATGTGGCGGTCACGATGGGTTGCGGGGACAAGTGCCCGAACTTGCGAGCAGGCCGTCGCGAAGATTGGAACATTCCCGATCCCAAGGAACTGCCGTCAGATGAATTTCGGGCGGTGCGAGACCTAATCGGCGTGAAGGTAAGGACACTATTGTCCACGGCATAAGAGACCTGCCGACAGCGGACCATGTTTTCGTCATGCCAAGCGGCGACAGTTTCGACGACTATACCGATTTGGCGGGGCACAGCCTCCCCGTCTGACGTCAAATCTTTGTCAGAAAACGAGTTAGGGCGAATCGTGCGGGGCGAATTTCCTTGACCGGCCCCTTTTGTCCATTTATCATCGAAATAGTCGAGTCGCCCTAGTTTTCCAGACCGCAGCGGCAGTTTTGGCACGCTCCGCCCGGATTCATAGGATCGAATTTTGTACATCCTGATTGGCATCCTGGTGCTGTTCATCGCGTCGCTTGTCGCTGCCTATTTTGGCGCGCGCAGCTGGCACTAGGCGCATGTCGTACTCGTCGTGGTGATCTTCGTGGCGACTGCCGGCTTTCTGATCCTGTCGGCCGAAGTGCTGCGGGTCAATGCTGTGCTGCGGGCGCAAGCCAACAAACTTCA
>DASYDU010000126.1:0-11572 GCA_036499445.1 Lacipirellulaceae bacterium | reverse complement strand
CCGACATGGTCGGCAACATGACGAAGATCATCGCCGAGGTGCCGCTGGCCGAGACGTTCGGCTACTCGACCGATTTGCGGTCGATGACGCAAGGCCAGGGCACGTTCACGATGGAGCTTTGCAAGTATCGCCCGGTGCCGGGGAATATCCAGACGGACATTATCGCCGAGCGGAAGGCGGAATTGCAGCCGGCGTGAGGCGGCGGAAGGAGTTACCACTTAGCCATTCAGCCGAGGGCACCCGGCACGATGCTGGGTCGGCCGGGGGTTTTTTGTTGAAGAATCGTCTAAATCACGTATGCGAAGACCGGCAGAATAAAGATTCTCGTTGTTCGACCACGGTATAATTGGATTGACTCATCAGTATGCCGCGAAAGATTCGAGAGCTTATTCGCGACTTGGAGAAGGCCGGCTTCGTGGACCGCGGCGGCAAGGGAAGTCATCGAAATTATGTCCATCCAAAAGTAGTGCGGTCAGTAACTTTATCGGGCGGCGCGGGCGAAGATGCCTAACAATACCAGGAGCGAGCGATAAAACGCGCAATCAAGGAATCCAAATCATGAAAGACAGCGCACGCTACGCGAAGATAGTCGAGTGGTCTGAGGAGGATGGCTGCTACGTTGGCAGTTCGCCGGGCCTATTCTTCGGTGGCTGCCATGGCGATGACGAAAAACAGGTATTTCAGGAACTGTGCCAAATTGTCGAAGAGACAATCGACCTCTACCATCAAGATGGCAAGCCTCTCCCACCTCCCACATCTGGGCGCGATTTTGCCAACAAGATGCAAGACGTTGCCTAGCATCCACAAGCGGAAGGCGGAATTGCAGCCGGCGTGAGGCGGCGGAAGCTGTTAGCTCTTAGTCAATCATCGATCAAACAATCAGCCCCCGCGGGCACCCTGTAGGATGCTGGGCCGGTCCGGGGGTTTCTTATTATGTCGGCCGAATGGTTCCCGGTGGCACGTGCTTCAGTTGCTCAGAGATCAAGAGTAGGTTGGCGTTGATTTGCCGCAGTGTTGCACCGCGCGACCGAACCAGAAGCAGGACGGTCGCCAGTCCCGCTGAGACGAGGACCAGGAATGACGCGGAGCCGAGGACTAGGCACATCGCCGTTAGTTTGGCGAGCACCGTGAGCGGCGTCTCGGGGTTTTCGAGGGTCCCCTGCCCTTTCTCGGCCAGCAGCTTGGCGATCACCGGGAAGGCAAACCCGCCCATCACGAAGATCGTGATGGCCCCCAGCGCCGCCAGGATCCAGAGCGCGATCGAGATGCGCGTCCAGCGTTTGATATGTCGGCGGTCGGCGTCGATGATTCGTTCGATTTGTGTGCACGGGGCGTCGGCCTTGGGGGATAGGTCGAGCTTCAACAGTTCATCGCCAACGTCTTTATCTAGCATGGTTAGTTGTCCGTTGTTAGTGGTCAGTTGTTGTCGGTTTCTAATAACCTGCGCAGGTGCGCTTTCGCATAGTGAATCCGCGAGCGAATTGTGCCGACGGGGCAGCCCACGATTTCGCCGATCTCGACATAGTTCATTTCTTCCAAAAACCGCAGCACGAGCACTTCGCGCTGCGCGGGCTCAAGCTCGTCCAAGGCCGCGTGGATGCGGGCTGCTTCCTCGGGCGAAAATGTTGGTTCCTCTTGTCCGGCAAGCTGGTCAACGTCGCTCGTTGTTGCCGGCACTCGGATATTGCGGCGGAGCTCGAGCATCGCTTTGCCATGGGCAATGCGATAGAGCCACGCCGTGAATGCGCCGGCATCCTTGAGGCGCGGCAACTGCCGAAGCACGTCGATCCAAACCTCTTGCGCCAGGTCGTCGGCCCGATCGGCTCGCGCCGTAACCTTCCGTAGGAAGTACAATAGTCGCGGTCCAAAGCGGCCGACCAACTCGCGGTATGCGTCCTCGTTGCCCGTCTGGCAGCGCAGGACTAACAGCCGCTCGTACAGCCGCTCCGCCTCATCGCTCATGCCGGCCCCCAGGACGAACGACGTTGGCCGTTCGATTAGATAGTTGCGCGCCGCTGAGAAAAGTTCAAACTTCCGCTTCTAGCCACAATATAAGGAGTTCGCCAGAAAGCGTGTGTGCTGCGAGGACAGGAAGCAATCGAGGTGAAGCCCGCGATGCCAGCCTCCAACCTCTTCGCTGCCCGGTCGTTGCGGTTTCCTCGGCGATTCCGGCAGCATTTGGCCACGGGCGCAGCAGCCAGGCGCGCGAATTGCAGTGTTCTCGGTAGCGGCAAGAACTATATCTCAGAGGAGCGTCATCATGTCCGCCTTGAACGCGCCAAAACTGACCGCTCGTGGACACGATACGTCGTCCCACCACGCCAGCAAGCGCCATCGCAAATCTGGGAGCCGGTCGCATCGCAAGGGCGACGACGCCCGTTGGAGTAGCAAAGTAAAGACGATATCGACGTATCCGCCGAAGGACCTCTATACGAAGGATGCGGCGACGATTGCCCGGGTCATGGCAACGAAAAAAGTCAGCCCTAAAGGCCTCGGCTCCGCCATCCGCATGGTTCAGTTCTACATCAATCGCGCGGGCAAGAATCTTCCGGCTAGCCGGAAGCGCGAGCTCGAACGGGCCAAGCACCTGCTCCAGGAAAAAGCCGAGCGGAAGAAGTCGCGCTGATGATTTCGGCGGCGGATTCGCGCGGCGCATCCTAAAATTGCTTCGGCCGGCCGAGCTTGCGGCGGAGGACGACCCACTGGCCGCTGTGCATGGTCCAATGCGTCGCCGCCGTGAGAAAGCTGTCGCCGATGCGCTTGACGAAGGGCGGGACGCGGCCGGTGACCGGTTTGTCGAGGTCGGCCGGACTGAGCTTGTCGAGTGCCGCGAGCGTACCTGCACGAACATCCTTGGCAAGCTTGAAGTATTCCTCCTTGGAGAGGAAATCGGCGGCCTTGTCGCTAGTGGATGTGTCCTTGCTGTGACGTTCGGCGAAGCCGGCGGGCAGCTTGGGCATCGAACCGGGCACGGCGGCTTCGACCAGTTGCCACTCGGCGGAAATCAGATGACCGATTTGCCAGGCTGCATGGTTGACCTCTGGCAGCGGCCGAACGAACATTTCCTGCGGCGTGAGATCACCGAGATAAGCTTGGACGAGGAAGTCTGAAGTCTCGAAAGCTTTTCGTACTGTATCTTTGCAGTCCATGATGGGGCTCCTAGCTCAGTTGGCGATTTGGGATCTTTTCGCGTCGACGTTGCCGTCGGGCAAGTTTGGCGGAGGGTGCAGCATCCTATTGGACCTTCCAAGCTCTATCAGTCAAGTGCGTGGCCGCGAACGCCGGTGGTTGCGGAATCCGACATTTGCGGACAAGAATAGGTAGTTCACCGGCAAACGGCGTTGTTTTCAGGTCCCGACCGGCGGGACGAAGCTCGCCCGTTGTTGGAAGTGCATCTCAATCTAGTGCGTAGGTTCTATGAATACAAAACTATTGACGGGTGTGGCGCTGGTCAGCTTGGCGGCTGTCATCTTTCCACAAGTGGCTGAGGCGCAGCGGCCGACGCCGCCGACTCGCGACCCCAACACACCGGGATATGTCGCGGCCAAGGAGCTCGCTGACGGCGAGGTTCCGCCGGCGGATGCCGAAGGAAACTTCATCATCGGACCGACGCATCAGGCGACCGCGGAAACGGCTGAGCAAGATGGCGCGATGCAAGGCGTGGTGACCAATCTCACCATGGAGTCGATAGATAGCAAACTCTATCCGGGCATCGCGCGCGAACCAAAGACGTTTGGCACGGCCGATCCCGACGATCCTGCGAAGCTCGTCGTGACCACGAGCCATCCGGCGCCGTACACACGGCGCGTTGCGGTATATGTGCCAAAGCAATACGTGGCGGGGACGGAAGCCCCGTTCATCGTCGGAGCGGATGGTCCCGATCCGTTGCTATTCAAGGCTCTCGACAATCTTATTGCCGAGAAGCGAGTGCCCGCGATGATTGCCATTTCGATTGGCAATGGCAGCGGCGACGCGCAAGGAAGCGAGCGCGGCTTGGAATATGACACGATGAGCGGCAAGTATGCGGAATTCGTCGAGAGCGAAGTGCTGCCGCGGGTCGAGAAAGAGTGCAACGTGAAACTAACCAAGGACCCTGAAAGCCGGGCGACGATGGGCTGCAGCTCGGGCGGTTCGTGCGCACTGGCGATGGCGTGGTATCACCCGGAACTATATCACCGAGTGCTCACGTATTCGGGCACGTATGTGAACCAGCAGTGGCCACCGAACGCCGAAACGCCGCACGGGGCGTGGGAATTTCACGAGCACCTGATTCCGAACAACCCCGCGAAGCCGCTGCGAATTTGGATGGAAGTTGGCGACCGTGACAACTTCAATCCGAACATCATGCGCGACGAGATGCACGATTGGGTCGTCGCCAACGAGAACATGGCGAAGGAGCTGGCCGAGAAGGGCTATCACTACCAGTTCATCTTCGCCAAGAACGCCGGGCACTGCGACGGCGGCGTGAAACAGCAGACACTGCCTGAGGCGCTCGAATGGTTGTGGAAAGGCTATCCTGGCGAAAAGTCTATTCCTGGTGGAGCCGGGGGCTAATAGTCATACCAAACGCCGAGACCGACGCGTTGCTCGAACGTGTTGAATAATTCGTATTGTGTGTTCTTGCCGTTGACATATTCCGCGCCGAGGCGGAGCGTATGCAGCGCGTCGCCGCCGCGAATCTGCCAGCCGCCTTGGACGACGAAGTAGCCGCCGAAGTCGAGCTCCTGACGCGAGTCGAGATAGACAGCGGCAAACGGAGCGCCGCCTGCAACCGCGGGGCTATAGTCGGCGCCGAATTGTAATTCCGAAGGCTCCGAGCCGCCGCCGAGCACGAAGGCATAGTCGTATTCGGCGAAAAGTCGCAGGTCGTCGGTGAAATAGTAGCCGGCGCCCAGCATCCATGAATCGCGAACGTAATTGATCCGCTCGACGCTTGGGTGAAGGAGCATGAACTCGTCGCCCAGGTGCGAGCTGAGGTGTGTATAGCCGGTTTTGTACTGCCAGGGACCCGTGCCGTAGGTGATCGGGATGCCCACGCGGTAGTCGCAAGAGTCCAGCGGCGAACTATCTTGCTCGGGCTGCAGTCGGGGCAGCGCGCCGCCTTCGAGGTCGACTTCGTAGCCCTCCGGTCGGTACGCGTTGGGCGTTCCATAGCGGACGATCCCCACCCGCCCACCGAGCGACGCATCCCAGACGCGGCCCAAGTCCTCGGCATGCGACTGAACGAGGGCGAATCTTGGTTCCTTAACACCGGCCAAATAGGAACGATAGATCAAGCCGTCCGGCAGCCAGTGGCAAGTCCACGGATTCGCGAGAGTAGGTGCATCGGACGCATCGGTCAGCAAGTCTTCCGGGGTCACGTCTTGCTGGGACTCAGATTCCTGTGGCGTGAACGCTTCGCTGAGCTGTAGCACGTCCTCCGGCGCCTCGTCGACGACCTTGGCGGCCAACGCGGGACAGGCAATTCCAGACGACAAAAGAACAGCCAAAACGGCGGTCCCTGAGAATCGCAGCAGCATGGCGAGCGTACGCGGGCGGGTTGGCCCCGCTTAATTTGCCGCCGAGGTCGGCGCTAGCGGAGCGGCGGGAGGGAAGGTTGCCTTCCCTAAATTCGGACGAGTGCAGCCTGAACTAGAGGCAGCCCGCGCGCAGCGAGCCTGTCTTATCCATTCTGCCCCGATCGCAGAACAAAGCCGGTTCGATAGCTGCTAGCAAGCGCGATCAAAAGTCCTGCGGAGGAGGCGCAATCAATTGAAGAGCCGTCGCGCGATTGGCGTCGGAGATCCCCCAAAAATGTGCGCTGTCACGAACACAAACTACGCCGCGCGGGAGAGTGTGCCGCCCGTCTGCGGAAAGCCGCGGAGGTGACCTACGGCGTACGGGCGGCGGCCTTGGCTTTCGTAGTGGGTGCGAGTGTGCATCTCGGCGGTCATGCCCATCAGGACAAACTGCAGGCCGATCATGATGCCGAAGAGGGAAGCATAGAGAAGAGGGTTGCTGTTGAGGTGAAAGTCTTCGAGGTATTTCATGGCAATTGCCGTGATGCCGCAAGCAATACCTGAGAGACCGGCAATCGCGCCGAGCCCGCCGAAAAGTCGCATCGGCTTGAGAGAATAGCGCGTGAGATAGACGACGGTCATCAAGTCGAGCAGCACGGCGAACGTGCGCATAATTCCATACTTCGATTTGCCTTGGCGGCGGGGATGGTGCGTGATGACCATCTCGACGCACTTCGCGCCGTGCCAATGGGCGAAGATCGGAATGAAGCGGTGCATTTCGCCGTAGAGCCGCAGGTCGGAGGCGATGTCGCGACGCATGGCCTTGAGCGTGCAGCCAAGGTCGTGGACGGGGAAGCGGGTGGCCTTGGCGATCAATTTGTTCGCGATCTGCGAAGGTAGCCGCCGCGAGAGCCACGGGTCTTGGCGATCTTTGCGCCAGCCGTGGACGAGGTCGTAACCTTCGTCGATCTTGGCGAGCATCGCTGGGATGTCGTTCGGGTCGTTTTGCAGGTCGCCGTCGATCGTGACGATGACGTCGCCCGTGGCGTATTCGATGCCGGCGCTCATGGCGGCAGTCTGGCCGTAGTTGCGACGGAGCTCGACGACGCGCAATCGCGGCTCAGTCGCCACGAGTTCGGCAAGCTTCTGGCGGGTGCCGTCGGTCGAGCCGTCGTCGACACAAATCAGCTCGAAGTCGTGCGGCGTGGGGGCCAGCGCGGCAACGACAGCGTCGACTAATGGGCAAATGTTGTCAATTTCGTTGTAGACGGGCGTGACGATCGAAACTTTCACGATGATTCTCCTCAATCGCTCGCTTTAGGCGGCCGCTTTGGGCCGCGAGTCGGCGGCTAGTTTGATTTGTTTCAACGGGATGGGAACAATCGCGACGGATTCGCGAGCGGCCCGGCGT
This sequence comes from Lacipirellulaceae bacterium, assembly GCA_036499445.1. Lineage (GTDB taxonomy): Bacteria > Planctomycetota > Planctomycetia > Pirellulales > Lacipirellulaceae > DASYDU01. Next base: position 4,663 of record DASYDU010000126.1, on the reverse strand, counting down.
TGTTCGATGACATGGCCGATTCCGCCGACCATGCCAATCGCCAGTACGATGGCGGACCACGTGAGCCCCAGCGCGATGGCGGCGGCTCGCGGCACACCGTCGGCTGCCAGCAGCATGGGCAGCGTCGCTTCTCGAACTCCGATGCCTGCGACCGAAACGGGGAGCGCGGCGGCGAGGCTCGCCGTTTCCGTGGCGATTAGCAGGCCGGCTACGCTGATATTCGCGCCGATTGCCTGGGCGGCGGCCGCCACCGCGGCCACGTTCAAACCTTGCACGACCAGCGCCCAAGCGATGACGCGAGGCCAAGGGGCTTTGGTGATGATGGGCGTGGCTCGGAGCAGCCGCCCCAAGATGTGTGCAGAGGTTTCGACTCGCGCGAGCGCGGAGCGCCCGACGACGAGCACCATCACACCAATCAATATGCTGGCGGCCAAGGCGAGCGGCACGAACGTTTTCGCGAGCGGTGAATCCAGTCGGAGCAGAATTCCTAAGCCCAGCAATAGTATGAGCGCGACGACTCCGGACGCACGATCGGCGACGACGGTGGTTGCGGCCGCCTGCTTTGATCGAGTGCCGCCGATCCGCAGGACTTTGAGCACGTCGCCACCGATGGAAGTGGGCAGGCAGAGGTTCACAAACATGCCCTCGAAGTAAGCGGCCAGCAATCGAGGAAATGAAGCAGCAAGTCCCGTGGCGCGGATCAGGAGCCGCCAGCGGGCAACGCTGGCTAATTGGGATGCGAAGTAGCAGAGTGCCGCGGCTAGAATCCAAGATGGCGACGCGCCGGCAAGTGTCGGCCCGACCGTGTGCCAGTCGGTGGTTCGAGCAAGCCAGGCGAGTAGCAGCGCGGTCGCCAGCCAGCGGAGCGCGGTGCGAACCGACCTCGCTCGGGTCGACTTCGGCGCACTCACTCGGGTTGAGCCGATTGTGCCTGCTGAGTTAGTGAGTTTGTACGTCACCGTTATCCCCTCGTGCCACGTCCGTGGCGCGGCCGAGCATCACGACCGAATTGTTCTTGTGCAGAAATCGCTGCTCTTCGCCCAATATCTGCACATCGCTGGGCAAGCGTTTGCGCTCGCGATCGTAAGCGTCGCGGGGCATGATGAGGACGTCGCCGCGATCAAAGAACGTGGCGAGCTGGTCCGTTTCGAGCCGTGCTACGGGATGGCGGAGATAATAGACGAGCGTGGGCGGCGAGTAGCGATAGGTGGCGACGCCGGGCGCGTGGTCATGTGCGACCGCCAGCGCATTGATTCGCGCGGCGAGGTTGGGGCCGTCGGCCAGCGGGCTGACGAGCGAAGCGGTATAGGTCATGCCGGCGGCGGTCGTCAGCAAGCAAGTGGCAACGAAATTGGTCAGCGAGGCTTGGACACGGTTGCCGCGCAGCAGCAAGACGCAGATCAATCCTCCGACGAGCGCAACGAGGCCGGGCAGCGCGAGTGACGGACTCATGTTGAGCACTTTTTGTGCGGCGATGCCGAGACCAATGGCGGTCGCCAGGCCGACGATGCCAAGCGTCGAATAGCCGGCCAACAGACGCCAGTCGCGCGCGGTGGCGCGGAGGGTGGCCCCTGCGAGCCAGGTGCCGGTCGCCAGCGCGAGGGCCGGGTAACAGGGCACGACGTAGTTCGGCAACTTGGTGGCCGCCATCGTGAAGAAGCCCAAGTAGCAGCCGATCCAGCAGAGCACAAACGCTGCGGAAGGCCTTCGGTCGCCTTTGTCACGGACGTCATTGGCGGATGACCAGATCGCGACCGGCAGAAACACCGAGCCGGGAAAAAAGCCGATGAGAATCGCCACTAAATAGTAGAGCGGCAGGCCGTGATGGTTTTCCATCGGGTGCATGAATCGGCCGATGTTGTGGGTACCCAGGAAGCCAAGGAGCCACTGGCCATGAGTCTGGACGCCGACCGCCAGGTACCAGGGAACAGCGATGAGTGCCGCGAGCGGGAGCCCCCACCAAACCCGCAGCGTCTGCAGCATGCGGAATACGTTGCGGGGCGCGATGCAACGGGCCAAGAACAATGACCAGCGACGGAGCCAACCACCGCCGGCTGGCATGGCGACCGCACCATCGCCGAACATCAAATACGAGCCGGTGATTCCAAGTGGCATGACGACGCCGATCGGCCCCTTGGCAAGCACGGCGAGGCCCATCGCGACATACATGCCGACGCAGGCGAGCGCCGGCAGACCGACTTCGGTGATGGGCGAGCAGTATCGCGTTTGGCCGAGAACGCAGCCGCTGAAATGGCCGCCGTGCCGCGTGGCAACGCCGGCGACGAACGAGGCGAGACTGGCAGTGATGCAGAGAATGAGCAGCGAATCGGGTGTGGCCGCCCGCGCGAGCACGGCAAAGTTGAGCGCGCAGGCCAAGAGGCAGCTCGCGATGAGGCCGCTGCGCCGGTTGAATAGCATTCGGCCGAGGTGATACGTCAGGACGACGGTCCCCACGCCGGCCAGCGCCGACGGCAGGCGCGCCGTGAGTTCCGAAACACCCAACACGTTGTACACGGCCAGCATGCACCAATAGAGCAAGATCGGCTTGTCGGTTCGCAGTTGGCCGTTGAACGTGGGTACGATCCAGTCGCCGCGGCTCAGCATCTCCTGGCCGCAGGCGGCGTTCTTCGGCTCGTCTTCGTCCCACAGCCGCGTCGAGCCGAGCGCGGTGAGGAACATCACCGCGGCGATGGCTGCGACGGCAAACGTGTTTCGCCATGGGTGGTCGGACATGCTGGCAGCTCCTCGTGATTGACGCGCGCAGCGTCGGCCGGGCGAACGACCGACGTGCGAATGTGGCGATAGATAGGGCGGGAGTGTACGGGGCCGCCCGCTAGCCAGCAAGACGAACGCGGCCTGCGGAACCTGGCTGCCGATTGACATTTACCGCGAGTGGCGGGCGGTGCTAAAAGCCGCTTTGGCCGCCGGGATTTGGCCGAATTCAGCAATGTAATCGCGACCGCTGGTTATCCCGAGGACCGGAGATTGATAGATGAACGAGGTAGATGACCAAACCGACTTCGCCGAGCGCCGCGCGCAGGCGCTCTGGTGGCAATGCATTGCCGTTGCTGTCATCGCCACGCTAGCACTCGCGCCTTGGGACGTGGCGATCTCGCGAGCCGTTTTTATTGCTCACCCGAGCGGACTGGTGAGCGGCCTCTTGAAATTTGTGGAGAAGCTCGGCAACGGCGGCGGCGTGGTTGCAATGCTAGTCGCGCTCGTGATTCTGGATCGTCGTGTGGTCGGACGCGTGCCGCAATTGCTGGCCGCGTCGCTGGGCGCCGGACTGATTGCGGACTGCCTCAAACTGTGCGTCGATCGTGGGCGGCCCTATTCGCTCGATCTGTCGACGGCCACATTCACGTCGACGTTTCACGGTTGGTTGCCGCTTTTTTCCACGAAATCGGCCGAGCAAGGCTTTCCCTCGGGTCACGCCACCACCGCGGCCGGGCTGGCGATCGCGTTGGCGCTGCTCTATCCGCGCGGACGTTGGTTGTTCGGGCTCGTGGTGGCCGCCGTGATGGCGCAGCGAATTGTTGTGCATGCCCACTTTCCGACGGACGTGATGGTCGGCGCGATTGTGGGCGCGGTCTGGGCTCGCCAATGTCACCGCGGCGCGATGGGCCGAAAGTTTGCGTCGATCGCCGACAAGATTGACGACATGATTGCCGAGCGAGTGAATAAAAAGTCGCGAAAGGTGTGGGGACTGGGCGCGGATGTAAGCGTGCCGGGGCCAATTGTTTCGCCGCGTTCCACGTCGCCGACGGGCGACGTGGCGATTCCTGAGCCAACGCCGCGGCGCCGCAGCGCGTAAAGCCGCCGCACCACTGTTGGGGTTCATTGTCATGCGTGTGCTTGTCACCGGCGCCTCCGGATTCATCGGCTACCACGTTTGCCGTCAACTCTTGGCGCGCGGCGATACGGTGTTTGGCGTCGACAACTTGACGCCGTACTACGATCCGCAGCTGAAGCGCGCCCGGCTCGCTCTGCTCACATGCCAGGCCGGATTCAAATTCGAGGAATTTGATTTGGCCGCAACCGCGGTGACCAAGACCCTCGTGGACCGTGGACCGTTCGACGCGATTGTGCATCTGGCCGCCCAGGCCGGCGTCCGCTATTCGCAAGAAGCGCCGCGGACCTACGTGTCGAGCAATGTGGCCGGGACGCTGAATGTGCTCGAAACTTGCCGGCAATCACCGCAAACGCAGTTGGTATTCGCGTCGTCGAGCTCCGTGTATGGCGACGGCGCGGCGTTTCCGGTCGCCGAGACGGCCAATGTCACGCGGCCCGTCAGCCTTTACGCGGCGACGAAGATGGCCGGCGAATTGATGGCCTACAGCTACGTCGACCAATACGACCTGGCGGTCACCGCGCTCCGCTTCTTCACGGTCTACGGTCCGTGGGGCCGGCCCGATATGGCGGTGTTCAAATTCACGGCCGCGATCCTAGCCGGTCAGCCGGTCGAACTATATGCCGGCGGCGTGTTGCGACGGGACTTCACGTTTGTCGACGACACGGTCCAGGGCGTCCTCGGCGCGATCGACCATCCGCTGGCGCATGAAGGCGGCTCGTTTCGAGTTTACAATCTTGGCCGCGGCGCGCCGGTGACCGTGCTCGATCTATTGGGCGAGCTGGAACGCGCACTCAAGACGCGGGCCTTGCG
>DASYDU010000125.1:0-10277 GCA_036499445.1 Lacipirellulaceae bacterium | reverse complement strand
TATCTCCCTTACCGTTGGCATCGCAGCCCTGGTGCTTGCCGGGTTAGCTAAGCCGTATGACAACACAGTTTTGGAACGCCGGCTCCTGCTTGTGGCAGCGATTTTCATGCTCGCCATCGCGATCTATTTGATTCGCATTATGATCCGAGGAAAAGTCAACCTGGGAACCTATAACTCGCCTGTTGAGGGTTTAGCTTGGATCATGACTGTCATCACATTTGGCATCTTCGCATTCAACTCCCTTGCCGGCTCGCCGGGCGGCCTCCAACTTCTCGGCGTCGGGTTGGGTCTTTTAGTGTTTGGCGGGGTTAGCAAGATTGTACAGGACGTGAAGCGAGCAGAATTGCGCACGCGGGAAAAGCTGCTCCGGCTAGAAATCCAATTCGCGGAATTGGCGGAGAAGCTGCCGTCGAAGCGGGATTGATCGAGTTAAAATCCCGTTACTATCTGCTGCCTGATCGCTCAGCGCTGCGAAGCCCGGTCGCGCAGCTCGGCTAGCTCGCGTTCGAAGCCGCTGTTAAGAATTGGAAAGCGGCACCAGGTCTTGGGGTCGAGATTTTCATCGTCCAAGTGGAACGATGGCGCGTAGCGCTCGCGTTTCCACTGATTGCGGCACCAGAGCTGGAAGAATCGCTCGACCCAAGCGGCAATCTGCCGCGCATCATGCTGCGGGAATTGCGGCCGGACCTGTTCCCAGACTTCGACCGGCATCAGCTTGTCGCGAATCGCGGACCGCTCGATGGCATCGAGCACGCGATACGGCATGAGATCGCCTTCGTCGGTTTGCGCGGCTCCCGGCGGGCGAAGCTCGGCGGTGGGCTGCTGCGAATTAACGACTGCCAGCGAGGGCAGCGGGCCAACGCCGGCCGGGCCGATCGTTTCCATCCACTTGAGCCAATCGAGCAGGAATGCCTTGTCGATGCCGGCGATAGGCGCGAGCCCGCCGCAGGTGTCGCCGTCCATCGTGGCATAGCCCACGGCCGCCTCGCTGCGGTTGCTCGTCGTGAGGAGCAGGGCCCCGCGGAGATTGGCGAGTAGCCACGCGCCCGGCCCGCGGACTCTGGCCTGAATGTTTTGCAGGGCCAGGTCGTCGGTTTCCCAGCCAAGTTCGCGGCCAATCGCGGCCGAGACAGTGTTCACATATTGGTCGACGAGTGAGTCGACGGGCCATTCGATGAACTCTGCACCGATCGCTTCGGCCACCGTGCGGGCAGCGCGCTCAGTCACGTCGCCGCTGTTCCGGGTGGATTGATAGACACAGGTGAGGAGCTGCCGGAGCAGAGCGCAATCGCGATCGAGCGACGGAAGTCTTTGAGCCAAGGCGAGCCGTCCCAACTCTTGTTCGCCAAACTTCGTCATCAGGTTGACCATGACGGCGACGGCCGCAGAGTCGGCTCCGCCGCTGAGCGAGACGACGAAACCGCGCGTGTGACTTTTGCGGAGATAGTCGAAGAGCGCGAGCGGCACAGCGCGGGCGAACTCTTCTTCCTTTTGATGAGGGCCTGTTTCCCAAGCGGGATGACCGGGGACGGATGCGGGCTTCGCCGACGCGCTTTTGGTCGATGCTCCGTCTTTGGGCCAGCTAAAGTCTGTACTTACCAAAAGTTCGTCATTACCCTTGTCACTCGTTGCGTGCTCCGCTTCGGTAAAAAAAGTGGTGCGAGCGCGGCGTGTGGCGGCGACATCGATGTTGGCCGTGGTGAGGACGAAATCAGCGAAGGAGAATCGCGGCCCGCTGGCGAGCATCGTGCCGCCGCTGGCCAGGAGCGTGCCGCCGTCGTAGATTGCCCGGCCGGCTTCGTTGCCGAGCAAGTTGGCGTAGGCGTAGCTCACGCAAAAGGCCCGCGAGCCTTCGAGCACGAACCGCTCGCGAATTTCTTGCTTGGCAAAGGCGAAGTGGCTTGCGCTGGGGTTGAGCAGGATGTCGGCGCCGCGCTCGGCAAGTCGAGCGCCCGTGCGGTCGGCAACCCAGGCGTCGCGGCAGATCTCGAAACCGATCCGGACGCCCCCGCAGTCAAAGAGCAAGTCGCCAAGTGGGTATGGTTTGCCGCCGAGTTCGATCGTGCTGACGACCCCCGCTTGCCAGCGGCGGAACCAGCGCGGCTCGTAGTGAATGCCATCGCCGGCCAGGTGCTGCTTGGCGACGATGCCCAAAAGCCGACCGTCGCAAGCGAGCGCTGCGGCGTTGTAGACCGCGCCCTCGTGATAAACGGGGAGGCCGAAGCAGGTCACGATGCCCTTGGTTTCCGGCACCAATTCCAGCAGCATCTCGGCGGCCGTTTGCTGCACGCCGGCCGAGAGAAACATATCCTCGCAGCCGTAGCCGGTGATGCAAAGCTCAGGCAGACAGAGGACGCCAACGCCGGCGTCGCAGGCGGCGGCGATCGCGGCCAGGATATGTCGGCGGTTAGTGTCCCAGGCGAGCGGCGTCTGATTGACAGCGGCCGCGGCCAGGCGAAGGCGAGTCAAGTTGGGCGGGCCCTACGTGATTTGCGTTTGGCGGCCAGCTGCCGCCTCTTCTTAAGCGTGCCCTGTAACACACGATCAATTTTATCAATGAGCTTAACGGAGGCCGTGTATTTGCCGTTTTCGATCCGGGAAATCGTTTCCTGCCGGGTGCCAGCCAATTTTGCCAATTCATGCTGAGTCAATCCAACCGCTCTGCGATCGCGGATAATGTCGCGTGCGAGCGATATCCGGGCATATTCCAAGGCGGGGAATCGCCCGCGCTCATCCTGTTCTGGGAGTGGTGGTAAGCCGTCACCAGTGACCGGAACTTGCTCACCGGCCTGGGCGCGGAGTCGCTCGTACTCAGCTTCTTCGATGAGTACAAATCGCTGCCCTGCGACCTGGATATGTTGAAGTGCGATCATAAGTCATTCACCGTAAAACCCATCTCGATGTCCCACTTGCTCAATGACGACCGAATCACCGTCCAATCGGAATTGCAGGCGATAATCACCCGTGCGGAGACGAAAATGTCCGGCAAGTTTTCCCGACAGGGGCTTCGCCCCGCTTACGCCGGGCCAGTCGGCGAGCCGGGATATGAGCTCGATCACACGCGATTTAATCGGTTTGGGTAGCTCGCCCAATTGCTTCGCCGCCGCATATTCCAGCGTTACATTCGGCATGATTAGTATATGATATGATTATGACAAAGTCAATCGATTTTCACGAGTCCGACACGTCATCTTCAAGAATTGAGGAGCGCCAATCGCAGCATGTTGAGGGCTTGTTTTGCAGCGCGACTGCGGACGATGGCGGGGTGGCCGCTGAGCGGGTAGCCTTTGACGCGGACATTCTCGCCGGTGGCGAGCGCAATGTGCAATGTGCCTGCGAGCTCGCCGCCGGCGCGAAGTTGGTCAACTGTCGCAAGTGGGAGTCCGGCGACCGCCAGGCCGTAGTCGGCGCCAGTTCGGTCTCGGATCGCGCGGGCCATCGCTTCGGCGATTGTCTTTTGATCGTCGGCATCTTGGGGCAACGCTATCCCGAGTAGCGGGCTGAGCATCTTTGCACTGCCTACGACCACGCCACCACGCAAGCAATCGTTGCCGGCCGCTGCATCGGCCAGCCAGTGGGCAACGAGACCGTCGGTGGCCCACTCGGCGACGGCGGCCGTTTGTTTCCGCTCGTCGAGCAAACGCACAACAGCGTGCTGCAGTTCATCCTCTTCTTCGCCAAACACCAAGACGCCGAGCGAGTCGTGAATTTGCCGCACGGTGGGTTCCATGCCCGCGCGGCAAGCCGCCTCGTTCGAGCCGCTGGCCGTGATGCGGAGCGTGATCGTGGTGTCGCTGACGGTGATGCCGACGCGCGGCTCGCGGCCGCGCCGAATCATGTCGGGCAGCATCGCTTCCAGGTGACTTTCGCTGGCACCGAAGCACTTGATACAACGGTGTCGCGTGATGCGTCTTGTCAGTTGAGTCGCCGCGATGGCCGGCGCGACGGTCTCGGCCCACATGGCGAACATCTCGGCCGGCACGCCAGGCAGCGCGAAGAGCCGGCACGGCGCGCAGCACTCGCGGGCGATCGTCATTTGGATGCCGGGTGCAGAGCCATGCGGATTGGGTATTGGCCGGCTGCCCCGCGGGAATTGGGCTTGCAGCACGTTTCGCTCCGGCATGGTTCGGGCTCGGCGGGCAAAGAGCTGGCGGATGTGCGCGAGGGCCGCTTCGTCCTCAACCAAGTCGACGCCGGTGGCGACGGCAATCGCCTCGCGCGTGAGGTCGTCGGCCGTGGGACCGAGGCCGCCGGTGGCGACGACGAAATCGGCTCGTTCGATCGCCGATCGAAAGACGGCGACGTTGGTGTCCAGGTCGTCGCCCACGGTCGTGTGGAAGGCCACTTCAATGCCCAGCTCGGTGAGCCGCTCGCTGAGCCACTGGCTATTGGTGTCCAGTCGCTGGCCAGTGGTCAGCTCGTCGCCAATGGCAATGATTTCGGCACGCATGGGAAAGGGCAGGGAGCAGGGAGCAGGGAGTGGAGCACCAACGAAGGGGGAAGTCATTCATTTTGGCTGCGTGGCGGTCGGTCGCCCAGGGGGCGGCTGGGGTGAGTAAAATGAATGCGACGATCGAAAGAGACAAAACCGGGCTGTGAGGGTCGGGGTTAAATCAGTGATGGTTCGGCGAATTAGACTAGCGAAGATCCTGTCGATCGTGGTAGCAAGCGCTCTCGCGGCGTTTGCCCTTGGCATCGGGCGGACGAGGGCGCAAAGCACTAGCACGGCGCCCAATGGCGGCGCGCCGTCGCCATCGGCGTCGGGCGGAGCCCAAAATCGCGATGCCGGCGAACGGGGCCGACGGGGACCAGGCGGCGGCCGGTTCGGCGGGCGAGAGCGTGGTGGCCGGGCTTCGGATAACGGGAATAGTGATAGTTCGAGCCCATCCAGCAACACGGCAGCAAAGCCGACGCCCGCTCCAACGACACCTGCCGCGCCGGAACTCTCGGAGGCGGATAAGGTCCGAGCCTGGGCCAAGGGAATCATCAAGAAGAACGACAAGAACGGCGACATGATGCTACAGGAATCGGAGTGGGAGGGGCTCGGTCAATCGACGAAGGCGGATGCGAATGGCGACAAGGTGATCACGCTTGATGAGCTTGTGGCATACGCGTCGCGGAAGCCGGGGTCGCCGGCATCTGGCCCGTCGCCCGCGGTAGAAAGCAAATCGCAGGATGCGGGCGCCCAAGCGCCTGCCGATCATGGCGAGAAATTCGTGAAGCCCTCGTCGCCCGGCCCAAGCAGCACCAAATCGGCGAAGGACAAGTCGAAGACCTATCGCTTCAAGACGGCCAAAGAGCGGCTGCCGGCCGGCCTGCCGAGCTGGTTTACGTCGAAAGACACTAACGGTGACGGCCAGGTTTCGATGAGCGAGTACAGCAAGTCGTGGACGGAGAGCCAGGCCGCCGAATTCAAACGTTGCGACCGCGATAACGACGGCATCATCACGGCTGAAGAGGCGGCGAAGAAGTAGCGCGGGATACAATTCGGCGTCTGGCGATTTCGCCCCGAACGCCGCTAATTGCCGCTACCTGGGCCGCGGTCGCCACCGCCACCACCATCTTGGCGGCCACCGCCGGGCCCGCCGCGACCGCGACCGCCGAATCCACCGCGACCGCCCGGACCGCCCGGACCGCCGAAACCGGGCGGACCGAAACCAGGTCCGCCGCCTTGCATCATTTGTAACTGGCGCATTTCTTGAAGCGTTTCCATTTGCCGGCGGAAGTCGCGCTGCGATTGGTCGCCGGGAGAATTGTCGCCGACGGTCGACGCGGCCGTCGACGTGGCGGATTTCGTTCCCGACGTGACGGCCAAATTCCCCAGCATCGACGTGAGTGCCTTTTGCACGGCCGACGAATTCGTATGCCGCAGCGAAACGACGCGCGTAGTCTCCGGCGAATCGAGCGTTCCCTGATCTAGCTCGGCCACCAGCGCTTTGACTTCTTCAAAGAGCGGATCGGGCGCCCGAACGACGAGTGAATTTGAGCGGGCGTCGATGCCAATCGACATCTTTTGCACCTGCTGATCAATGTCCTGGCCGTTGCGACCGCCGCGCAGCATCTTCAGCATGTCGACCGGCGAGGGTTGTCCGCTGGAGCCGCCTGCCATCCGATCGGCGTAGATTTGTTGCACGACCTGAGCAATTTGCGATGCCTGCGTATGTTGGACGGGAATTAGCCGCGGTCGCAGATCGGCTAGGACTTCCTCAGGCCCAACTCGCTGATCAAGTACGCGTAGCAATTGTTCGACCGTGTCGAGATCGGCCGGTTTTGCTCGCACGACTAGCGCGTTGAGCCGCGCGTCGGGGACAATGTCGACGGCCGACGAGGTGAATCCACCGGTGCTCGCCGCGCCGCCACCGCCGAGCAAGAGATCGCCCATCAGGCCGCCGCCCACTTCGCCGAGAGCCGCGCCGGCGATGTTGTTCACCAGTCCGCCGCCGCCGCGAGCCGCGCTGCCGCCAAAGATTGCCGAAAGGACATCCGCTATGCTGCCAGCCTTTGCGTACTTCAGATAAAAGACAGCATACTCGCGGCCGGTCGTGCTGCTGCGTCCCGAGACGGTGGTAAGCAGCTCTTCAAATTCGTCGAGAGCCTCCAGGTCGTCCGAGGCGATTAGCACGCCGCCAGGGCCGGGGGCGACGACGATCGGCGCGCCGCTGCGGCTGGGGCCCGCGCGGCTGACCTGGTTATCGACGTAATGGAGCAGTTCGGCGAAGTGCATCGGGACGGTGCCGGATGCGCTCTTGTCGCCTGCTGGCGTCGATTTGTCCGAAGACTTGTCCGATGAACTTCCGTCATCGTGCGGCTGCTTTGTCGCTGGCTCAGGTTGCGGCGCCGCATCGAGCATTTGCTGCAAGTCTTGCAGTTGGCTGCTGCCTTCGTGCGGCGCGTCGGCCGGCACCGCGGCAGGCGACGATTCATTCGCATCGCTCGGACGATAGGTTTGAATTGTCTGGGCCGGCGTGACGACGCGGATGGTATTGGTCCGCAGCGTCGGCCAGACCTGTTCGATTTGGCTGAGCGCCGAGCGGGCCGCTGCGCCGGTGAGTGGCAGGAGTCGCACATGATCTTTCGACTTGGCCGAGACGGCGCCTTCACCCGATTCGCCCAGTTGCTTTAATAGGTCGCGAATCTGCTGAACTTGGCCGCCCGTGCCCCGGACGAGGAGACTGCGGGTCGTTGGATCGGCATCGACACGCGGCGCCGTCGGATCGGGTTTGTCCTTGTCGAGACCGCCAAAGAGTTTATTGATCGATAGCACCGCGACTTGGGGATCGACGCTCGAGAGCGGGATCACGGCCACTTGCCGGGCGTCGCGCTGCATTTGCTCGATGGTGGCCCGGATCGTGGCTTGTTGGCCGGGTCGGGCAACCGCGACCAAGTGCCCGCTGATGGGATCGACGGCCAGTTTGACCGAGGCATCGCCGGCCAGAAGTGTTTGCAGCACGGTCAGGACTGCCTGCGGATCGGCAGACGTGATTGGGTAGACTTCGAGCTGCGGCGCGCCGGTGATGCCATTCGACGCGTCCGGGACGTCGATCAGCTTAAGCACTTCCTCGACGCGGGCGACCCGATCCGGCGTGCCCTGCGCCAATAGCCGCCAACCGCTGACGTCTTTGCCGAGATGGAGCAAGCCGTCGGGCGTGGCAAAGGCATCCGTGGGAATGTTGAGCATTTGCCGCAAATACGGCATTGCGTCGTCGACCGAGAGATACTTGAGCGGGATGTCGCGAATGCTCAGGGCACCGGCATCAGGCCGTTCGACCGAGTTAATCACGGAGCGAATCGCGCGAAGCCGGCCGCCCGTTTCAGTGACGGCGATCTCGTGCGCCTGCGGCAGCACGACGACCGAGCCCTGTGGACCGAGCATCGGCTCGACTTCTTTGGCGGCTGCTTCCGGCGTCATGTTGTAGACGGGAAACAACACGCGGATCAGTTCATATTGGCCGCGCTGGTCGAGCTCCGCGAGCGGTACGTCGGAGACGAGGTTTGGCGGAATGCCGTCTTCAAGGTTCACGACCACCAGCATCTTGTCGTGCCGCACGAGCGTATAGCCCTTCGTCAGGAGGACACTGTTGAGTACGTCGAGCGCTTCGGCGGGCGAGTAGCGGTGGGCATCGCGGTAGTTGAACGTGCCGGGCGGCGGCGATTCCATCAGCAGCGACAGGCCATTCTGGTCCGCGAACCAATCGAGCACGTCTTGCCAGGGCTGGTAGCGGAAGCTGAAGGTGAGCTTGCCGTCGCTGGGCGCGGCGGGCTCAGGAGGCTTGGCTTGAGGCGCGGCGCTTGCTGGCGCAGTCGCTGCCGGCGCCGCTTCGGGCGATTTCGGCGCGGCTGCCGGTTTTTCGGTCGCGGCTGCGGATTTGTCTTCCCCTCGCGCGACCGAATTGAAAGTTATCAGCGTTGACAACGCAATCAGCGCCGCCGCCGCGATTCGTAGCCAGCGATTCGAGCACGTCGGCGTCACGATCATGATCGAAAGCCAATTGGCGGCAGGGGAGCTGGGAAATCGCGGCAGGCATGACATGGGCGCGTGCTCCGAGCGGTCGCACGCAACGTGTCCCAGCTGGCACGTCGCGAGGCTGCGGCGGGAGTATCCCACCACAATTCCATGATATCTGGCTGATTGAGGGAAAACCAGCGAAAACCGCGGCACTACAGCGGCAAAAACAGGATGATACCCCACCATTCGGCCGGCTTGCTGCACGAATCGATAAGCAGCAACTCGTCGATTATTGGCCGTAGTGGCAAGCGGTCGTTGACGACGAAGACGCCTGGCATCGCGTCACCCGCTTCTACCCGGCGATTCGCGTGGTGGGGAAATGTTCGCCGGTCGTGGGTGAGGACAATGCGACCATTCTGTGCCGCCCAAGCCAAGATTGTCGCGTCTTCAGCGCCGGTCAATCCCTCATCCTGGACGCGCGTCAGATCGAATGCAGGATTTCGGAGCAGCAATCCTCTCGACAAGTCGTTGTTGAAGTTCTCGTCGCTCAGAAATTGCAGCATTGAGTCGTCAAGCCGTTCGCTGCGCCAACAAGCGCTCGCGAATCCCCGAGAGGTCGCCCTGGCGGGCGTCGATTTGAGCTCGAACCGCCGTCGCTTGTTGTTCGCATTCAGCCAAATAGCAATTAACGACGTCCGGATGCCGCAAATAGTAGGCGATCACAGCGTAGATATCGGCCAAAGTGGTCGTTGAGTGTCGCTGCACGATCTCTTCGGCTGTGGCGCCGTCTTGAAATGCACGGATGACAAGTTCCAGGAGCACTCGGCTCTGACCAATGCGAATCGCACCATCGGCATCGACCACCAACGGCGGCGCTTCTGTGAGTATGTCAATCGACATAAAAGGATCCCAAACCGAGCTCGGACGAGCAGATGCCGGTGACGGGCAGGAACAAAATCGTTACCTAATTCTACGGCACCGTGGCGGCGCTAGCAAATCTACAACTACCGCCAGACGGAGAGACCCCAACCAAAACGTGGGCCGGGGCGATAACAATGGTAGTACGGGTGCCAATACGGATCGTAATACGGCCCGGGATACTCTTCGACGACCACCGGAGGCGCGGACGCCAGCGCACCGGCGGCAACGGGCGGCGGCACGTGCGACGTTTGCATGGCTTGGATCACCGGCGTTGCCACGCCCTGTCCGTTGAGGTAGATCACGTCCTGAGCGCTAATCGGCTGGGCCATGCCGGCGGAGTTTACGTAGTTGATGATCAGCTGTTGGTCGACGCCGGCGCGGGTCATGGAGATGACTTCACCCGGGGTGGCGGTTCCTGCGACGACCGGCCGACCGAGTTGGGCAGCGATCGCCGCCCGATTCTTGGCCTCTTCGTTGTCGATCGCGGTACCGACCAAATTGCCGCCCACTGCGCCAGCTGCTGCGCCGATGATCGCGCCTGCGGCGGTGTGGCCGGTGGCACGACCGATGAGCGCGCCGATCCCAGCACCGCCCAGCGCTCCCGCTGCCGTGCCCTGATCCGCGTAGTAGGGCGAGCGGCAACCGCCAGTTGCCAATACGGCACACAGGCAGGCCGCAGCCCATCGAGCATTGATCGTCATCGGTCGACTCCGTTCGCGCCCGCCGCGTGGGGCGAGCCGCGTCCTTGCAAATCCCTGTTGCTCGGCTCCATTTGTTATCGTGCCGGTGGAACGAGCGGCATCAAACGAATGAGGGCTGCGATCGTGGCAGCCAATCTTTGACGGGTCAAGTGAGGCGCGAAGCTAGCAGCTAGCGTTGCGGCGACGAAGGCTCCGTGGTCTGGGCGGCT
>DASYDU010000124.1:0-43200 GCA_036499445.1 Lacipirellulaceae bacterium | reverse complement strand
CCACCATGATCCGGCGCGGCTGGCCCGAGGCATCCAGGCCTTCGTGGCTATCGAGGCCCGCGCCTTCGGTGCGGCCCTCCTCGGCCGCCTTGATCCGCTTCACTGCCAACTTGATGTCGATCAACATGTCGGCCGGTGTCTGGTAGCGCCGGTCCGGCTCGAACTCGAGCGACTTATTCACAACCACCGTCAGCGGCAGCGGCAGATCGGGGGCCCGATCCAAAACGGGCTTGATATCGTCGCGATAACGAGCCTTTCCCGCCTTCTGCGTCCGTTCGGTCGTCGGCGCCAGCGCGGGTTCGCCAGACAGCATTTCATAGAAGATACAGCCCGCGAAGAAGATGTCCGTGCGAGCATCGTCCTTCTTGACGCCTGTCGCGCGCTCCAATCCGGCATAGTCCACGGTCCGCCGGCTGATTGCCTCGCCTGCCTCGTCTTCCACTTCATCGCGCAGACCCGCCAGCCCAAAATCCACCAGCTTGGGTTGCCCGTCGCTGGATAGGAGCACGTTCGACATCTTCAGATCGCGATGCGTGATACCCTGTTGCAGTGCGTAGTTCAATCCGGAAAGCACGCCGTCCATGATCAGCGCCGCTTCCAGCGGCTCGAATCGCCGCCGCGCGCGATAGAATTCCCGCAGGTTTCGCCCTTCGATGAATTCCATCACGATGTAATGCGTCGCTCCGTGCGAGTAGACCTCGTTGATCTCCACGATGTTCGGATGTTTGAGCGTCAGCCCGATCTCGCCCTCGCGACGGAACAGCTCGATCGTAAACTTGAGACTCTTCCCGGTCTTGGGATGTGAGCCCTTCGGATTGCTCAAACTGCTCCGCAAAACTTTCACCGCGTACATCTTGCCCGTCGTCCGGTGAACGGAGCGATAGACGCGCGCGAAGGTCCCGGCGCCCACGCAATACAACACCTTGTAATCGCCATAAAAGAAGCCGGTCCGAGTATCGGCCCGCATCAGGCGTTCCAATTGATACTGCGTCAACAGGCCGCGGCGCAACAGCGCCTGTTGAAAATCGCCAAGGGGTATGGTCCTCGAGCCGTGCTCGCTCCATACCGGTTGCAGCTGCGCCTCGTCGAGGACGTTTACGTCCAAAGCGCGCTGGGCCAGTTGCTCGGCAGTGGTGATCTCGGCCATGGCACGCTGGTGATTGGAGGACCCGCGAAGAAACGAAGACGCCGCCTCTCCGCAGGGAGAATCAGCCCGACCGGCTTGGTCGGCTGGCCACCGAGGGCCCAAAGCGCGCCGTCTTTGCTTGGTATTGTATCAGAATCCGTCTCGCCGTGCGGTGCCTCAGCTCCATCTACCTAGCGTTATCCGGGAATCAATCCGCGTCAGATTATGATCTGCCTACGCTTCCCGCCGTCCCGTGCTCGATTTCAGATGTCCTGTTCCTCGAGCTTCACTCGGTAGTCGTCCCGTTCGCGGCGGGTCGCTTCCAAATCGAACATCAAATACTTCATGTCAAGCCGCAACTGGGAGAGCGCGTCCTGCACGAGCGAAAGGATTCGCCGCCGGCGCTTGGTGCTTTCCACAACCCGATCGAGCGCGGCGTGCACTTCGCCGGAATGCTCCAGTGGCAGGGACTGGATCGCGACCACCAGCCGCTGCAAGTCGGCGGGCAATTGGTCGATTTCGGTGACTGGCGAATGTTGGACGTTGTTCATTGGTGCTCTCTCCAGGTGTTGGACGGAAGCACTTCGAATGCAGTCGGCGCGCCAGTCCAGCCCCGGGATTCCCCGCCTCGGCATTAACTGATTATATGAGAACGACTTGCGCCGATTCAACGACTCCGAGAGCGGTTTTCGCAACCGGCCCAGTAGGTTGCATGTTCACCACACCTGCCCTGGCCTTGCGTCGGAAATACTGATAGAAGCCGGGTTTAGAACAATTCCGGCCAAGCGGGCCGAGCGGTAAATGTGGTGACTTTTTGCCTCACTCGCTACAAGTCGGGGCTTTTCTTTCAGGGCTCTGCCGTGGCCCGTCGCGCCAAACCAACCATGCTGACGAACGTTTGCGCTGCCGGGCGGCCGCGACTTCGACCCGGAATGACCAACCTTCCGGGATATGAGTTTCGCCGGCACATCTTCTCGACGTGCGTCTTCGTCTGCCTATCCTCAATCGCGGCCAACTCGCTTGCCCAGCCCGCCCCGTACCAAAGTTTCGACGGCCCAAACACTGTTTGGCAACTGCTCGACCCGCGCCCCGGTGTCCAAGTCCTCGCCCACGGCTGCGTCACTAGTGATGCTCGCGAAGGGACCGGCTCGGAACGCCTGTCAGTGATTGCTCCTCCCGGCGAGTCGGCCCATTTCATTTGCCCTGTCCAATCCGCTCGGGTGCTCGACGAGCTTGAGGCCCGGATGTGGGTCAAGGCAAACCGACCGGGAGTCATCCTCGGGGCGCGAGTGGTGCTGCCTCGATCGATCGACTCGGTCACCCATCGTCCTAAGATCGTTTTCATCGAGGGGACCCAATACGATCAGGTTGACCAATGGCAGCAGCTGAGCCTCACCGATGTGCCCAAGCAGCTCGCCGCGCGCATCCGCGTGTTGCGGACCACACCCGGCGCGAACATTGATCCGCACGAGGCCTATTTGAATGCCGTCGTGCTGATCGTTCCGGGTGGTCCAGGGAGCGCTGCCGCCGTTTGGACCGATGAACTGGTCGTCGACGGCGCAATGATAAACGCCGCCGAAGATCGAGCGCCGCCCACGGATTCAAATGTCGAGCAAGCTGCATTCGTCTCCGGCGGCGATCGGACCGCTCGCGTGCCGCTGGTTCAAATCCAGGACACGACAGTCTTCGTCGCCGGCAAACCATTTCTGCCTCTGGCCATCGAGTGGAATGGCGAGCCGCTGGCCTTTTTGGCCGAACGTGGTTTCAACTCGGTTTGGATCGACCGGCCGCCAACCGCCGAACAAACGGCCGCCGCCGAGCGGGCCGACATGTGGTTCATATGCGCGCCGCCGCGGCCCGATTCGCTCGCCGCGGGCGGCCTGGGCGTTTCGCTCGACCGCGTCTTGGCCTGGAACTTGGGCACACCTGGCGAACATGAGCTGGATTACTTTCGCCGCTGGGCCGAGCTCGTCCGAGAGAAAGACCCTGCGCCCCATCGCCCCATTCTGATCGCCCCACAAAGCGATTGGCTGCCGTGCAGTAAAGCGGCCGATGTCTTGCTCGCGAGCCGTCCCGACAGCGGCGGACTCTCCGCCGCCGACTTTTCCCAGTGGCTCGACGAGCGCGTGATCCTGTCCCGGCCTGGCGCACCGTTTTGGACAATCGTGCCGACGCAGCCGAGCCAAATCGTTCGCGACCAAATCAGAGTCCTCGCGCCCCGTTCAAAACTGCCTCTGACGGGCGATCAGCGTCAGGTCGAAGTATTGGCGCGGGCGGCCGGCATCCATGGTTGCCGCGGATTTCTCTTTCAGTCCACGACGCCACTCAATGCCGGCGACGATGCTTCCCGCCGCCGTGCGTTGGCGCTGGAATCCGTCAATCGCTCGCTGCAGATCGTGGAACCGTGGTTGACGCTCGGCACGAAAGTCGGCGAGGCTAAAGCCACCGGATCGCCCGCCACCGCCGCCATTCTCCAAGTCGAACGAACGCGTTTGCTGGTTCTCGACGCGCGGCCGAGCGATGCCAAGCCACCGGCCAAGTCCGTCGTCACGCCGCCGCCCGTAAATCTCACGTTCATCGTGCCCGGCGTGCCCGATTCCAATCAAGTTTTTTTCCTGTCGCCGGCGGCCATGGAACCGCTAGCGAGCAAGCGTGTTGCGGGAGGAGTGCAATTCACGCTGGACCGCAACGCTGCTGACTTGGTCCTCCTGACCGAAGACCCCAACGTGATCGCCAATTTCCGCGAGCGCGTCGCGCGCGAAGGGCCGCGAGCTGCGCGGCGCGAGCGCGATCGCCTTGCCGCGCGCATCAATTCGGGCGGCGCCGATGCGGCGCGTCTCAAGCAATCGGGTGTGGATGTCACCGCATATCAGCAGGCTGTCGGGGCTGCGAATTCCCAAATCGCCCTTTGCGATGCCGCGCTCAACCAAGGCAACATCCAACAGGCTTTCCAGTTGGCGTCTGCTGCCTACGCGAATCTCGCCAGCGCGAGCGATCAAATTCCGCAAAAATCCTCTGGCGTCGCCACGCTCACTAGTCTTCCGTCCGCCGGGCTGAGCGACAATTTCACGGACCAATTCGAAATCGAGACGACGCTGAAATCGCTCCGTCCCGGCGACAATCTACTTAGCGGCGGTGAATTCGAAGATCTTGGCCAGCTAGTGCAGCTCGGCTGGCAAAATGTCAACCAGCCGCTCCCGGGCGTCCAGCCGAAGGCGGAGCTCTCGACAGAGAGCCCCCACTCCGGCCGCTATTGCCTGCAGCTCTCGGCCCAGGCCGTGCCGCCAGCTGCCGCGCCGCAGATCGTCGCGCGGCCCCTTGTCCGCATCACGTCTCACCCGGTCCATGTCACGACCGGTAGCGTGATCGAAGTTTCCGGCTGGGTCCGCGTGCCCAAGCCCATTGTCGGCAATATCGACGGGCTGACCATCGTCGACTCGCTCGGCGGAGCCGAGCTCGAGCTTCGCATTCGCCAATCGCCAGACTGGCAGCCGTTTCGCTTGATTCGGGGCGTGAGCGAAACGTCGGACGAGAGCGTCTCATTCGTTCTCAATGGACTGGGCACGGCCTCGGTCGACGACGTCGCAGTCCGTGTGTTGGGCTCACCAACCGCCCGCCGATTGCCAGCCACTGCCACCGCTTCCGCTCCGCCTGCACCCGCTCCCCAATCGGCCGGGCTCCCCGTGTTGTCGGCGCCGCTAAACCAACGATAATCACTCTCAGCTCATGCGGCGCAGGCGCCGTTCATCGCTCGCGGTTTAGCTCTTCCAATGTCGCGTACATCCGCTCAGCTTCGCGCCGACGTCGAAAGCATTTGGTGGGCGGGCGTTCGCGCCGTGCTGCCCGAGCAGCTTGTCCCGGAGCACGTCCACGTCATTGGCGACACGCTCCTGGCCGGAGACGAAGAAATCGACCTTCGCGATGTTCGCCGTATCGCCATCGTGGGCGGCGGCAAGGCGTGCGCCGGCATGGCCGTCGCGCTCGAACGCGTCTTCGGGCCCCAGCTCTTGGCCGCCAAACAGATCACCGGCTGGGTCAATGTACCCGCCGACTGCGTCATTCCAATTCAACGCGTTCGTCTTCACGCGGCCCGTCCGCCCAACGTCAACGAACCGCGGCCCGAGGGAGTTGCGGGCACGCATGAGATTCTCAAGCTCGTTTCGTCGCTCGGATCAGGCGATCTCTGCTTCTGCCTGATTTCCGGCGGCGGTTCGGCGTTACTCCCCGCGCCCGTCCCCGGCATTTCGCTCGACGATAAGATTAGCCTCGGCCGGACTCTCAGCGCCGCCGGAGCAAACATCGAACAGCTAAACACCGTCCGCCGGCCGCTGAGTGTGGTGAAGGGCGGTGGGCTCGCCCGCGCATGTCGTGCGGGCCGGCTGATTTCGCTGATCATCTCGGACGTCCTCGGTGATCCGCTCGACCTCATCGCGTCTGGCCCCACGGTCGCTGCCCCGCCGCTAGCGAGCGACGCACTCGCGGTCCTCGAAGATTTGCAACTAAACAACCACCCCGAGCTTGCCAAGGTGATCCATCTCCTTCGGAAACGTGAATCGGATGATTCGCTCTTTGTCGGAAACTCGCCGTCGCCAACATGCCAAGTCACCAACCTCATCATCGGCAACAACGCGGTGGCCGTGGATGCCGCCGGCTGCGAAGCCCTGCGGCTGGGATATTCCCACGCGATGAATGCCGCTAATGCCTCCGAGGGACCAGCGGAAGAAGTCGGCCGGCAGCTAGCCGAGATGGCGTTGCGGATGCGCCACGGACCCGGACCTGACTGTCTCATCTCGGGCGGCGAGCCAACCGTCAAATTGGTCGAAGAGTCGATGCGAGGGCAGGGTGGCCGCAACCAACAGCTGGCCCTGGCTGCTCTCGCGAAGCTTGGCGACTGCGAAGGCATCGCTTTGTTATCGGGCGGCACCGACGGCGAAGACGGCCCCACCGATGCCGCGGGCGCACTAGTCACAACGGAAACCGTCGCGGCCGCCCACAAACAGGGCCTCGCTGCCGCCGACTATCTCCGCCGCAACGACGCCTACCACTTCTTCGACGCTGCCGCCGGCCTGTTCAAGACCGGCCCCACGCACACCAACGTCTGCGACCTAAGAGTGATCACGACGGCTCGTTAACGCGTGTCAGGCGCTGAGATCAATCCCACCACCACTGATCCGCCGACAACCGCGATAGATCGACTGCCGACCGGGCCTTCTCGACGGCCTCTTTCTTGTCTTCCAAGAGATTCGTGGGACTGAGCGCTTCGCTCGCCTTGATTTCCACGCCGCCGCTTACCGGCGTTACCAGCGTGTTGCCTTTCCAGACCGCGGTGACCGACGATTCCACCTGCTTCGGCGGGTTGAGCGTTTCCACTGCGTACTTCTCTTCGCTGGCAAACACTGTCGGCGTCCACTTCGCGAGCTGGTAATAATCCTGCTGTTGGATAAAGGCGGCCGCTACCGCCAGGTCGATGCAATTTCGCAGCTGGGCGAAGATCGGCGATTTTTCGGCAAGCGCGGGATAGGCTTTCGTGAACGCGTCGACAAACTGCTGACTCGCCGGATTCTGCCGGCCGTTCCCGCGGTGACCGCTTGCATCCACCATTTCGCCTTCCGTCACCAGGCGCACTCCCTCGCCGACCAACTGCATCGCCAGTGCATCTTCGCTCACGCGCACACATTCGTAGTCTGGAATAAAGTACCAGCGCTCCAGTGCCTGTCGCGAGATCGCGGCCGGATTGGCCCGGTCGACGTAATTCTTCAGCCTCACCGGCGGCTGCTCCAAGCCAATCCCAATCAGCTTCATGCGATAGTCCGCCTCAACCAGCACTTGGGCGAAGTGCGTTTTGGCCGGCACGCCACCCACGCTGATGTCCTGCATGCCAAGCCGTTCGCGAAGTTGATCGACGATGTAGCGATCCTGATTCGGGCTCGCCAGCAATCGGCCGAATTCGTTGAGAAACTCTTGCATCCGCGCCAGGCCTTCCTGCGTCGGATCGATCGAACACTTGATAATCGGCCCCTTCTTTGGGCTCCCGCCCGCCGGAAACGCCCGCAGCGCGACAATCGCGTCCGCTAGTTCAATCACCGGCCGCCCGGTCACGATGCCCTGCATCCGACCCGAGGGCGCTTGAGCCCAAGCTTCCGCCGGCCCGGCGAGCACGACGTCGCCCGTCTCCGGATAGCAAAACACATACTCCACGCGGGTCAGCCCCGCCAAATTCTTCATCACGTCATCGACGCCTTGCCCCTCGGCAATCCGCTTGGCGAGGATCCGCTCCAGACGCGTCAGCGAAACCTTCCGTAGCGGGCTGCTCTTGGCGACGCTCTGATCCAATCGTCCCAGTGCCTCTTGCACGCGTTGCCGCGCCAGATCACCCGTCGGATCTTGAACGATCGTTCGTGAGAGCACTCCCTCGGCATCCACGGACACGCCGGACGTGGCCCCATTGCCAATCGTGCTGCCGGTCCCACCGCCGCCGGTCTGGGCAAACGCGGCAGGTTGACTCAGCGCTAGCCCAAGTGCAAACGCCACCGCCAGCGCGATGCAGTGTCGCAACAACGACTTGTACGTAAGAACGAAGCGACGCCGAATCATGGAGTTACCTCAGTTGCTATTGCTCAATCTTGTTCCGCGCAATGACGATCGAATCCCTCGACGCAACGCCCCGCCGGGCGGCCCGCGAGGCTTTTTCCATGCTAATCCGGCGAAATCGACAAAGCAAGAAATCCGCGTGTCTTTCCACCTGGCGCATCCCATTCTGCGGGGCCGGTTTAGGGCTAATGGGACTGGCTAAACCGACGTTCTCGGGGTGCGCCATGATTGGCAAATAGCTGCCACGGCTGTGGAGCTTTGTCGGCGAGCCGCCGTCGCTTGCCTGGTGTTGGTAGGCCGCTATTAGAGTTTCGCCCATTGTCCTTCGGCCTATTCCGCATACCCGGCACAACCAGAACCCGGCCGGTGAGAAAACTCAACAATCATGATGCCAAAATCCAACGGCCGCTTCCCCCGGCGGTAGAGTTTCTAGGCTGGGACTCCGCGCGCTGGCCCCGGACCAGTTCGGCCAGTGCCCGCCCCAGCCCAACCCCGCCATCAATCAGTCCCACCAATACCAAGCAGGTTCAGCGGCGCATCGAAACCCCGCGCCCAAGAACCGGATGGAAACCGCCCGCCGGCGGCATGGAAGTGTCTCCCCGCGGAACAATCCGACTACGCTCGTGCGCCGCGCTCACGGCGCTGCTCCTGGCGCTCTTGGCCACCGGCTGCGCGACTTGGGATGTGCCGCGAATCGATCCTACCGGAGAACACTTCTTCATCTTCCCGAACCAGCCTCCCGCGGCAGCCGTCGTGGGGCCGCCACCGCCGCCAGGAGCAACCGTCGCGCCGCCATTCGTACCGGGGGCGATCGCGCCGCCCACCGTTGTCTCTCCGGCACCACCGACCGGAAGCTTCCAAGCACCGCCCGTCTATCCCGATACCAGCCTATCGCCACCCATTCCCGCCGCCGCATCGCCGGTTGTTGGACCGCCTCTTCCGCCCGGCGTCGTTCCGACCAGCGTGATCGGGCCACCGCTCGTGGCTGTACCCGTTCCACAGGATCGCGTCGTGATCTCGCCCGATCGCGTGATGGCCCCAATCGGCAGCGAAGTCGTCCTGCGGGCCGGCATCTGCAGCGCCCGCGGCTATTTGCTCGCCGATCATCGCGTCGAGTGGCTCTTGGCAAAAGAGGGAGCGGGACAGATCGTCGACTTGAACAATCGCGGCGAATTCGATCTGCTGAGCCCGCCCTGGGACGTGCCGCGCAAAATCGACAATTGGTACGCTATCGGCTCGACCGCGAATTTTCCCACCGTGATCCATCGAAACGTCGTCAATCCAACCGGCGACGTACAGATCCAGCGCGGAGAAGCCTGGATCAGCGTCACCTCGCCTACCGAGGGCGCAAGCTTCGTCACCGCTTATTCACCGGAGGTTGAAGATTGGCAACAGCGCCGTGCCATCGCCACCATTTACTGGGTCGATGCCCAGTGGATCTTTGCGTCGTCGGCCGTCGAAGAGCCTGGCCGGGCCCACGTTCTCACCACCACCGTCACGCGGCGCAGCGACGGCACGCCGGCCCAAGGCTGGATCGTCCGCTACGAAGTCGCCGGCACTGGCGGCTCGCTCGGCTATTCCGCCGGCAAATCCGTTGAAGTGCCCACCGATGCCGCCGGCCGAGCTAGCGTCGAAGTCAGCCCAACCGACGTCGCTGGCGGCTCCGCCACGGTGAACATGATCCTCGTGCGTCCCGCCCAAACGCTTCCCGCGGCAACTCCGCAACTCGAAGTGGGGCGCGGCTTGGCCACGATCACCTGGGGCTCTGGTGCTGTCGGCCCTTCTCCAATCGCTGTGCCGCCGCCTGCGATGACGGGCCCCGTCGCTCCACCGCCGACGTATGCGGCGCCGACCCCGAGTTCATCAGCGCCAATCACGCCCATTCAGCCCGCGCCGCTCCAACCCGGTCCAGCCCAGCCCATTGGCTCCGCCGCGACTGATCCCTACGCCATCCAGAATTCGGTCCAGCCTCCACCCGCGGGCAAGCCCGATCTTCGCGTTGACGTGACTCGCACCAGCCCCGAGCAAGTCAATGTCGGCGACTATGCCCGTTTCAATGTCAACGTGACCAACCGCGGCACAGCCACCGCACACAAGATCGAGATTCTCGATCAGTTCGATCATGGGCTAAAACACCCCCAAGCCCAGCCGAACGAATTCGCCGTCAAGTATCCCGGCATGAAGGACCTGGCGCCAGCCGAGTCGGCCAGCGTAGCGCTCACCTTCGAGGTGATCGCCGCCGGCCAGCAATGCCACCAGGTCACCGTGAGCGCCGACGCCGGCAACCCGGCTAGCCAGCGGGCCTGCATCACCGCCGTCGCGGCGCCGTCTGCCGTTTCGCCCCCACCTGGCGTCACACCACAATCGACTTCGCCCCAATTGAGTTCGCCGCAGTCAGGCATCCCGCCCACGCTGGAAGTCGTGAAGGTCGCGCCCATACGGCATTTTGTGGGCGAGCTCGCCAAGTTCAAAACGGTCATCAAGAACTCCGGCCAGGTCCCGATCACCAACGTTGAAGTCCTCGACCAATACGATGCGGCCCTCGATCCGCGTTTCACCGAAGCCGGCAGCCAAACCGTTGCTACCGGTCGCTTTCTCTGGCGCATCGAACGTCTGGAGGTCAACGAGCGACGCGAGTTCAATGTTCAGGCCGCTTGCGTCACTCCGACTGCCAGCGCCTGTAGTCGCGTGACCGTCACCGCCGACGGAAACATCAATCTCACCGACCAGAAGTGCGTCGAGATTCAGCCGCTGCCACCGAGTCAGTGACCGCTGATCGTTGGTTGTTGATCGATGATTGATGATCTATAATCACCAGCCGGGCCTCGAGGACCGGCGAATGCGACGCGAACAGCTAATCGAACGAACTCGCCAATTTGCGCTGCGGATAATTCGGCTTGCCGCAAGTTTGCCAAATAATCGCGCGGCCGACGTGATTGGGCGGCAGCTCCTCCGCTCTGGTATATCTTTTGTTGCGAATTATCGAGAGGCGACCCGCGTTTCGACGAAGAAGCACTTTGCATCGATTCTTGCGACTGCGTTGCGCGAAGCAGACGAGACGCTTTATTGGCTCCAACTGTTGCAAGACTCCGAATTGGTGCGGCGTGAATTGTTGACTGACCTAATCAAGGAATCCGACGAATTCGCAGCGATCTTTGCTTCGAGCGTAAAACAGCAGCATTTCGCGACGAAACGCAAAACTAAGTAATGGCTGCGGAAGGCTCTTCAGATCATCAATCAACGATCATCAATCAACGTTTTGTATGCCACGATTTGTATTGCTCCACCATGAGTGCCCCACCGGCGATCCGCGTCCGACGCATTACGACTTAATGCTCGAAGCAGATGGCGCACTACGAACCTGGACAATCGTCGAGCTGCCTTGCTCCTGGGACGCCACTGCTGGGTTGTCCAGCAGTGTCGGCGAAAACATCGTAGCCGAGCAACTTCCGGACCACCGGCTGGCCTATCTCGACTTCGAAGGTCCGGTCAGCGGGGGCCGCGGCAACGTCAGCCCGATCGATGCCGGCACGCTCACGACCGTTAGCGAGTCAGCAGACCGGTGGGTCGTAGCGTTAATCGGTCAAAGAATCCGCGGCCAACTCGAACTGTCGCGCCTCACCGCCAATGGCCCAAGGTGGCAACTCACATTTCAGCCGGAAGTAAGACAAAAGGATTAGCCAAACTTCATCCAGATCATCAATCATCGATCATAAATCAACGATCCTACCTTCTCCGTGTGACCCGCCACGTACAGCGATCCGTCGCGCAGCTCAATCGCATCAATCGACATCCGGCCTCGCGACGACGAGCTTTCGTCGTGAACATCGACCAGCGCCACCGGCTCGCCATTTTCCTGCGTCCAGCGGATCGGTAGCCGCAGGGCCTGACACGCCTTGGAGATTTCATCCGCCACCTGCAGCACCGGCAACGGAAGCGCGCCCGCCTGGACCGAGATCAACCGGATCGCAATCTCGCCCGACTCCGTCACCATCGCCGATGCGTCGGCGGACACAACCGTATCGACACCGCCATGCCGCGCTCGAAACCCGAGCGTAATCGTTTCGTTGCCGATGGCCACCCGCGGCATGTCCAGACCCTTGGGCAAAGTCCGGGCGCCGCCTTCAATGAGCTGCGTGGCAAGCCAGCCATTGATTTGGTCGGCCGTGAAGACCGCGCGCCATTGGCCCGCCTTTCGCGAGTCGCTGTAGAGCGCGCTCGCGCGACTCTCTAATTCGCGGCCGCCCTCCGTAAGCGTACCCGGATCGAGCGAGAGCGCCTGCTCATAGAAGGGCCGCACCTGCCGCATCGCCTCGTAGGCACCGCCCAAAACCGCCGCCGCGATCCCAATCAGGATCAGCGTACCGATTGCGGCAATGCGATACTTGCGAGCGCTCACTGCTGCTCCTTCCGCAGTCTTTCTTTCTGCTCTTTCTTTCTGCGCGGTCCGGCGGAATCGTAGGTCCGCACCCAGGCACCGTCAACGCAATCGGTCTGACCAGTAAACCAGCTCGAACTGCTCATTCCGCCCATCCTCCGCTGCCGCCAGCAAAAGTCCCCTTTTTCGCCGCAGAAGCCGGCGTTGACCCCGCTTCGCCATCCACTAAAATGTTGCGTCCCATCAACTTGCGCCGTAAGCGTACCAAATTTCTCCGCGACGGAATAAAACAGAATTGAACAGGAGCGAACCGAGATAGCAGAGACTTTAGATCCTCCGTTTTCTCTGTTCCCTCCTCTTCGATGACTTCGTGACTGCTTCTGTGGCCGAGACGCCGAATACCTCTGAAGCTAGTAACACTCCTGCCGACTGGGAAGCTGCGCGCCGCGACAAACTCAACAAGATCATCGATCTCGGTCACGATCCCTGGGGCGCCCGTTTCGACGATCACCTTCCGATTGCCGACATCCGCGCCCGCGCGGCCGAAATCAAATACCGCCTCGCCGACGGCCGCGACCTGGCGCTTCCCGATCGCGACGCCGCCGAACCCAAGCCGGATTTTCGCGCCTGGCTCGCCGAGCAAGGCGCCGGCGAGATGCACGGCCCAAAAGTCCGCGCCGCCGGTCGCATCGTCCTCCAGCGCAACGCCGGCAAGCTCGTCTTCGTCGACATTCGCGACATGACCGGCCAGATTCAGCTGTTCATCGGCCAGAAGCAGGTCGGCGACGGCTGGCAATTGGCCGAGTGCTTCGACCTGGGCGACATCATCGGCGTCGACGGCGAGCTCCGCCGCACCAAGACCGGCGAACTCTCGATCTTCGCCGCGCAGTTGACGCTCCTCACCAAGAGCCTCGCCGCGCCGCCTGAAAAGCATCACGGCCTCACCGATCCCGAGCTCCGCCAACGGATGCGCTACCTCGACCTTATCCATGGCGAAGGCGTCATGTTGCGGTTCCTCAATCGCACCAAAATCATCCGCTCGATCCGCGAAACGCTCAACAGCCGCGGCTTTGTTGAAGTCGAAGGCCCCACGCTCCATTCGATTGCCGGAGGCGCGGCCGCTCGGCCATTCAAAACCCATCACAACGCGCTGGACATCGACCTGTTCATGCGGATCGCGCTGGAGCTGCACCTCAAGCGTCTTTTGGTCGGCGGCATCGAGCGCGTCTACGAGCTCGGCCGCGTCTATCGCAACGAAGGCCTCAGTCCCAAGCACAATCCCGAATTCACCATGCTCGAGGCCTACCAGGCCTATGGCGACTATCGCTCGATGATGGATCTGACCGAAACCTGCATCGTCGAAGCCATCCGCGCGACGGGCCAGCCGCTGCAACTATCTTGGGGTGACAAGACCGTCGATTTCACGCCGCCCTTTGCTCGCAAGACCTACGACGACCTGTTCCGCGAGCACGCTGGCGTCGATGCAGCCGATCCGGCCGCGATCGCCAAACTCGCCGCCTCGCTCGGCCTCGATACCGCCGGCAAGCACCCCGACGTAATCAAGAGCGAAGTCTTCGAGGCCAAAGTCGAAGACGCGCTGGTCGGTCCGATCTTCGTCATGGACTACCCGGCCAGTATCTGCCCCCTCACCAAGCGCAAGGCGGACAACCCCAACGTCGCCGAGCGCTTCGAGCTAATCGTTCACGGCATGGAAGTGGCCAACGCCTACACCGAGCTCAACGATCCCGACCTCCAAGAGCAACTGTTCACGACGCAGCTGGCCGGCCTCGCCGCTGAAGAATCGATGGCCAAGATGGACCACGATTTCATTCGCGCGCTGCGACATGGCATGCCGCCCGCAGGCGGACTGGGCCTCGGCATCGACCGCCTCGTGATGCTCCTCACGAACACCCAATCGATCCGCGACGTCATCCTGTTCCCACTCCTCCGCCCCGAATCAGATTAACGCCCAACGACCAACGACCTCTTCCCACGGACGGGATCTATGTACAAACTCCTCCTCTGCTGGCGTTATCTCCGCACGCGCTACATCGCGCTCGTCTCGATTGTCAGCGTGATGCTCGGCGTCGCGACGATGATCGTCGTCAACGCCGTGATGGAAGGCTTCACGCATGAGATGCAGGATCGCATCCACGGCATCCTCTCCGACATCGTCTTTGAAAGCCGCTCGCTCGACGGCGTTCCCGACGCCGACCGCCACATGCAAGAAATTCGCAAAGTCGCCGGCAAATACATCGCCGGCATGTCGCCCACCGTCCACGTCCCCGCGATGCTTGGCTTCACGCTCGGCGAAGAATACGTCAACCAACAAATCAGCCTGATCGGCGTCGACGAAGCAACCTACGCCAGCGTCAGCGACTTTGGCCGCTATCTCCAGCATCCCGACAACCGCAAAAAACTCGATTTCGAGCTCAAAGAGGGCGGCTACGATAGTTACGACCACGAAGCCGACGACGGGTCCAAAATCAACGAGCGCCCGCAAATGCCTGGCGCAGGCTGGCCATTGCGAAAGCTCAAGGCCCGCTTTGCCCGCCCGGTGGTCGCCCCGGAAGGCTCCACGGCTGCCAATCCATTCGGGGCCAGACCACAGGAAGGCGAGACGTTCGACCCGGCCCGCGAGCAACATCCCGGCTGCGTGCTGGGCATCGCGCTCTGTGCTTACCACAACCTCGACGGCTCGGAATATTTTCGCGCGCTGCCCGGCGACGATGTGGAAATCACGTATCCGTCGGCCGGCAAGCCACCCAAGCCGCTCAGCGCAAAATTCACCGTCGTCGATTTCTACGAAAGCAAGATGAATGAGTACGATGCGAGCTTCGTCTTCGTGCCGATCCGCAAGCTCCAAGAGTTGCGTGGCATGGTCGATCCGGCAACCGGTATCGGCAGTTTCAATTCGATTCAGATCCGCCTCAAGCCTGGCGCCGATCTCGACGCCGTTCGCGACTTGCTCCGCGAGCACTTCCAGCCGCAGCTCTATCTGATCAGCACCTGGCGCGACAAAGAGGGCGCGCTCCTGGCCGCTGTGCAAATGGAAACCGCCGTCCTCAATGTCCTGTTGTTCCTGATCATTGCCGTCGCCGGCTTCGGCATCCTCGCGATCTTTTTCATGATCGTCGTCGAGAAGACCCGCGACATCGGCATCCTCAAGTCGCTCGGCGCCACCGGCCGCGGCATCATGGGCATATTCCTCGCTTATGGCTTGAGCCTGGGTATCGTCGGGGCGGGCGTCGGCATGGTGATCGGCCTCCTCTTCGTGAAATACATTAACGAGATTGCGGATCTCTTAGGCCGGGCCACCGGCCGCCCCGTGTTCGATCCTTCGATCTACTATTTCCACAAGATACCGACGGTCATCGACCGCCCGACCGTTGCCTGGGTCGTCGCCGGCGCGATGGCAATTGCCGTCCTGGCGAGCATCCTGCCGGCCCGCCGTGCCGCCCGACTGCATCCCGTGGAGGCCTTGCGCTATGAGTGAATTCGGACCACTAGGCGCGAAGCCAACCAGCGGCCGCGTCCGCCTGTCGCCGCTGGGCTCGCCCGCTGGCGCGCCCAACGTCATCAGCCGAAGCTACGACCTCGGCCAG
Organism: Lacipirellulaceae bacterium; assembly: GCA_036499445.1. GTDB lineage: Bacteria > Planctomycetota > Planctomycetia > Pirellulales > Lacipirellulaceae > DASYDU01. The sequence continues at coordinate 27,500 of DASYDU010000124.1, read as the reverse complement.
ATCAACCGTGCGCCGCTGCGGCCTCATATCACCCCGCAAGCGCTCGCGTCCACCTACGGCATCATGCAGCCGCTCCCGCCCCAGCCAGTCCTCCTTGGCGCGCATGGTGTGAGTAAGAGTTACCGCAAGGGGCAGCTCCAAATTCCCGTGTTGCAAGGTGTAGAGCTCGCCGTTCGCGATGGCGAATTTGTCGCAATTATTGGCCCCAGTGGTTGTGGCAAGAGCACGCTGCTCCACTTGCTCGCCACCCTCGATGCACCGGACACCGGCGAGATTCACTTCGAAGGCAACCGCATCGATAATCTGCCGACCGCCGGCCGCGACATCCTTCGCAATCGCTACTTCGGCATGATCTTCCAGTTCTATCATCTACTGCCGGAGCTCACTACGTTCGAAAACGTCCTCGCACCGGCCATGATCGGCGAGAGCGTCTTGGGTTACTGGCGGCGCCGCCGCGGATATCACCACCGCGCCCACCACATGCTCGAAATGGTCGGCCTCGGCCATCGGCTCAAGCATAAGCCGCGCGAACTCTCGGGCGGCGAAATGCAGCGCACCGCCATCGCCCGCGCCCTGGTCGCCCAGCCGCGCGTGCTCTTGGCCGACGAGCCGACCGGTAACCTCGACAAGGGCAGCGGCGGCGAGATCATCGCGCTCCTGCGTCAGTTGAACCGCGAGCAGAACCTCACTATAGTCATGGTGACCCACGATTCGCAGATTGCTCATGCCGCGGACCGCACGGTCACCCTCGTCGACGGACTTGTCCAGGCGGCGTAATTCGCAGCGTTTTCCCCGGCAAATGGTCGGTCGAACCGCCCCGTGCCCGCGAGTGTCGTACAATTCACGCGGACCACGGCGAAGGGTTTTGCTCGTCGGTCTTTTTGCCGCTCATTTTTCTCACCATGGGCCGTACAATGACTCTTTCCATCTCCCGTCCATCCCCCCTTGAAACCATCGACCGCGGCACAGCCGCGCCACGACGCATGTCGCGACAGATTTACATCAACGGCGAGTTTTTTCCTCAAGAAGAAGCCAAAATCAGTGTTTACGACCACGGCCTGCTCTATGGCGATGGCGTCTTCGAAGGCCTCCGGGCCTACAGCGGCAAAGTCTTCCGTCTCGACGAGCATGTCGAGCGACTCTGGAACTCCGCCAAGGCCATTTGGCTCACGATCCCGATGACGCGCGATGCGATGGCCGATGCGATCAATGAGTCGGTCCGCATCAACGGCATCAAAGACGGCTACATCCGCCTCGTCGTCACCCGCGGCGCTGGCAGCCTCGGCCTCGATCCAAACAAATGCGCGAATCCGCAAGTGATCATCATCGCCGACGCGATCGCACTCTATCCGCCGGAGCTTTACGAAAAGGGCCTCGAGATTGTCAGCGTCAGCGTGATGCGGAACCATCCGGCCGCGCTCAATCCGCGGATCAAGTCGCTCAACTATCTCAACAACATCCTGGCCAAGATCGAAGGCCTTCAGGCCGGCTGCGTTGAAGCCCTGATGCTCAACCACAAAGGCGAAGTCGCCGAGTGCACTGGCGACAACATCTTCACCGTTCGCCAGGGCATCCTCCACACACCGCCGATCGACGCCGGCATCCTCGAAGGGGTCACCCGCGGGGCCGTCATCGATTTGGCGCAAGCGGCTAAGATCGAAGTCCGCGAAGTGCCGCTCACCAAGCACGACGTCTACATCGCCGACGAATGCTTCCTCACCGGTTCCGCGGCCGAAGTGATCCCGGTGGTCAAAGTCGACAGCCGCACCATCGGCACCGGCAAACCCGGCCCAATGACCGCCGATCTCAAGAAGCGCTTTCACGCCCTTACGCGAGAGTAACCCGGTGAGACGGCATTGCGGCTTGTGCGCTCATCCATCAGCCGATCTCGAATTCATCGAGTTCGATCAACCGCCGCCGATGTTGCACGCGAATCTCGTTGTTCATGTCGAGCAATCTCGCCGTGCCACGGCCGCATGCAGTCAGCCCAATCACATATCCATCGCGAAGTAAAAAGTGGTCGACCCACGCCATCGTCCGAGGATCGAAAAGTTCGACCACTATGCCCGTATCGGGATCGATCGTTGAAAGATTCGGGCCCTTCCGCAAGTTACATCGCGGACACGCCCAGGCCAAATTCGAAGGACGATCATCAGGCCGATGCACGCTCGCGATCACGTGTTCGACGTGGAACGGCAGGTTTTGGGCGTGATCAGGAAAGTGGCAATACTCGCATCGTTGATGCGCACGGCGCCGGACCAATTCTCGGGCCGCAGCATCCATGCTCAGTTTGCTGATCGCCCTAAGAGAGTGCGCGCCTTGGCCTTCAATAGCCCGATCACGTCGTCAACGTCGACGTAATGTTCATACTCGGCACGTTCCTGTTCGTTGAGCGTACCGGCGTTGGCTTTGTCACCAAGTTCTCGAACGCGGTCCACGAGCGCCGTACTCGGTCGCGTTGCGAGTATTTTTTCTGCTTGCTGTGGCGTAAGCTCCTCCGCCAGCGGTTCGATGTAGCTCGCCAGGAAGTCGGATGCTGTTGCCATGAGTGCATTTTACCGCAGACAATACGTAACGCAAACGGATGTCTGAGGATGCTGCTTGTCGCAGACGCCGTCGCTTCGCGCCCGCCTATTTCTTCGCGTCGGATACCGCATCCGCATCCGCGTGCATTCCCTTGGCAAATTCCTCGTTCTCGATGAGTTTATAAGAGGCCAGCGAAGAATTCGCGTCATCAATCTTCTTCTGGTCGTTCTGCGATAGCCGCCAAGTAAAGTAGTGTTCGGCGCGAATCGGTTTGTCATCGCCCTGGCGCGTCAGTTCCACCTGCGTCGGGATCACCTTGTGCTTGGCGAGCGCCGCATTCACCAGCAATCGCGGGCCCGGCGGCGGACCCGCTTCGAGCAGCGTGTTCAGCTTCGTGTACCAATCCAAAAACTCGCGATACTGAGCAAGTGCCTCCGGCCTCTCGGGAGCCGTCGTGTCGATGCGATAATTCTCCTCGTAGCTCGTCAGCAAGATCTGGCCAGTATCCTTATCAAACTTCTCATCAAACTTCGGCTCCGCCGCGAACTTCAACACCGGATTCTTCTGTTGCGACGCCCACTTATTCAGTTTCTCGATCGCGCCGCTGACCTTCTCCGTGCTGAATTCCGTACGCACACGTCGATCCGGGTCGAGCAGAATAAAGCGGCCCGGCTTGTCGCCCGGCGGCTTGCGAAACACGGCAACTTGCTCGGGCTCCGCAAGAAAATCGTAGACCGTGCCGTTCAAAAATAGCGTCGTCGCGGTGCTAGCCGGCTCCTTCTCTTTGCCCACGTAGATCTTCGTTTCAATCCGAAAACCCTCGGCCGAGGCCACATTGGCTAAGACCAACAAGGCGCCCATCGTCAAGCAACCGACCGAAGCTACGACGCCGAAACGGCGCCAGCTAATTTGTCCAAGAGAAATCATGCGACTCTCCAACAGCGTAACCGGTGCCGGCGCACTCCGACCTACGGAATACGACGCTCAAGCAGAATAGGTCCGAACCCCATTCTGGTAAAGATCGAGGTTCGATGCCCAGGTTGTGCTAGCATCACGAGCTGCTCGTCAAACATCGGTTGAAGAACGCCTCGCTCCAAGGCGCAAAGCCGCGAAGGCTCGATGCTTCGTACGTTTGCGACTTAGCGCCTTTGCGTGAGACACTTCCTTTTCAATGCACGCGGCAAGATCGCCAAAGAGGATCAGTTGAAGTAATCCGGGGCCCCGCCAGGCTTCCACTTAATATTGCAGCCGATGCTCGGCCGCTGCTCCGCCGCTGGCTTCTTGCCCGCGAGGACCGCGTCAAGCGCGGCGCGCACATCCGCGCCTGTCACCGGGATTCCGCTCTCCGGTCGGCTCGCGTCGAATTGGCCTCGATACACCAGTTGTCCCGAGCCATCGAATATGTAGAAGTCGGGCGTGCATGCGGCCCGATACGCAATTGCCACTTCTTGCGTCTCATCGTACAGATACGGAAACTTGTAACCACGTTGCTTGACCTCGGCTGCCATCTGTTGCGGCGAGTCGGCCGGATAGTTTGCCGCGTCGTTTGAGTTGAGGCCTACCACGGCGACGCCCTTCGTCAGATACTCGCCCGTCACCTTTGCCAGCCCTTCCGCCACGTGCTTCACGTACGGACAGTGGTTACACATAAAAATCACCAATAGCGCCGGCGCCTGCTCAAAGTCCGCCAACTTTACCGTCTTGCCGTCGACATTCGGCAGCGAAAAATCCGGGGCCTTCGTTCCCAGCGGTAACATTGTGCTTGGGGTGAGAACCATTGATGGCGCCTCCAAATAATGACGATATCCAGGCGAGCCGCATGGGCTCGCCGCCCAAATCGCGGCATCCGACCAGTAATCCGCTCAAAGTATCCCGCAAAGGCCGCCGGACGGCAACGTCCCAACCGTCGTTGACTCGCCCGGCCGTCAACCTATAATTTCTGATTAAAAGTGCTGTTGTGAAACTCGGCCGACTTTTTACGGGAGATTTCGATGGGCGTTCCGGAATTCGACGACAATAACTTTGACAGCGAAGTTTTGCAGTCCAGCCAACCGGTGTTGGTCGACTTTTGGGCTCCCTGGTGTGGTCCCTGTCGTCAGATTGCGCCCGTCATCGAACAGCTCGCCGGCGAAAACAACGGCTCCATCAAAGTCGGCAAACTCAACGTCGACGACGCTCCGGGAGCCGCGCAGAATTACGGCGTCAGCAGCATTCCCACGCTGATGCTCTTTAAGAACGGCGAGGTCGTCGAGCGGTTTGTCGGCGTTCAACCAAAGTCGCGCCTGCAACAGGCGCTCGATGCCGCCAAGGCCTAAAACTCTTTCCGGCGCGGGTTTACACAGACGTGCCGCCGATCCCACTTGCGTTCTTCGCGGCAGCATTTACGCCGTCACTGCTGGCGACGCTTCGCACCACGCACGTTTCGCATTCTCGCTCTCTTACCGCATCGCTGCTTTGCTGCATCGGCGGCCCGCAAATCCTGTGGAGTTTCTCCACTCCGCCAGCCGATGGGGTTTTAGAGAAGGACTATCGATTATCGGAACTTTGCGGGCGGCCGTCCGCAACTTCCAGAAAACAAGTCCAAGGAAGGACCCCGGTTGATGTCGAATAGCGCCGAGCCAAATCGCGCCGATTCCGCTGACTCTTCGCCGGGAAACGTCCGCTTCGACGCCGCCCATGTGATCCATCGCGCCGAGCCCCACGTGCTCGCCGACCGGCCCGCGCTTCAGCTCGCCGGCATTGCCCACTCGTCGGCCTCGGCCCCGAGCGCCGACTTCGTCGAGCACTCGGTCGAACAGCTCCGCGAGCACGCGGCCGAACTGGCTGATCGCCTCGAACAAGAGCGCGACGGTCTCGATCGCCGCGCGGCCCAGCTTGCCTCCCAAGAAGCCGACCTCGACGCCAAGTTTCGCGGCGCTCAAGAGTGGCTGGAAGAACGACAGCAAGAGCTCGAGGCCCGTACCAATCATCTCGCGGCCCAACAGGCCGAGCTCGACGAGCGCGAAAAAGCTGTCGATGCCCGCGCCGCCGAACTGACCCACGTCCGCGCCCAGGCCCTCAACGAGCGCGAATCGCGCCTCCGCGAGCGCGAAGGCGAGCTCGCTCGTAATCAGTCGGACCTGGACGACCACATCGTCGCTTTTGACAACGATCGACAAAAATGGGCCGATCGCCGCGAGCGCCTTGACGACCGCGAAGCCGCCGTGGAAAAGCGACAGCGGGAGCTCGATGGCCGGCAGGCCGAGCTCTATCAACAAATCCAAGAGTGGTCGGCCGAAAAGGCCCGCGCCGACGACCGCCTAGCCGACCTCGACCGACGCCAGCAGCAAGTCGCCGAGTGGGAATCGCGCCTCGAAACCCAAGTCGCCGAGCTCGACGGCCAAACGCAGAAGCTCCGCGAGCGGGCAGGTGAGCTGGAAATCGAGCGAGCCGCCTTGCGTAAGCGGCTCTCCGAACTCGGATCGCGCGAAAAAGAGCTCGACGCCTGCGAGCGCCAGCTCAATTTTCGCCAACAAGAAATCGCCACGGCCCTCGAACGGTTCGAGCGCCTGGGCGTCACCGAACAGCGGATGCACGAGCTGCAGACGCAGGCCGCCGAGTTTGCTGCCCGACGCCGTTACCTCGACGAAGCTGAGTCCGAGCTAGCCCAGGGCAAGGCCGAACTAGCCGAACAAGTCCGCCAGATCGAGCGCGACCGCCGGCAATTCCAAGAGCAATCGGCCCGCGACAAGCGCGGCGTCATCGCCCAGCAGCAACAAGCCCGCACAGAACAGCAACAGCGCGACGCGCAGCTTGAGCAGCGTGAAGCCGAACTGGATCACCGCGAATCGGCGCTCGAACAATTGCAGTCCGAATTGCGCAGCTCGCAGCGCGAAATGCTTGAAATGCGACTTGCCACGGAAGAAACCTGGGCCCAGTTATCCGGCGCGCTCGCCCCGGCCAGTCTGACCCGTTCGATCTCAATGGTTCGCGCCAAGCTGGCCGACCACTATCGCCAAACGCTCACCGAGATCGCCAGCCAGTCGCAGCAACTTGAGTCTGTCCGCCGCGAGCTTTCCGGGCAGCTCCAGGCCAGCGACGCCCAGCGCCAGGAGATGCAAGCCTGGATCGCGCGTCGCCACGAGGAGATTGAGCAACAGGCGGCCCGGCTCGTCGCCCGCGAGCAAGAACTCGATCGTCAACAGCTTCAATACGAGCAGAACGAATCGCGTTGGCAACTTGAGCGGCTTGAATACCAGGCCGAGACTCGCCGCCTGCTGGCCGCACTCCGCAGCGTAGAACTCAAAGCTGCCTAGAGTCCGTCCTCGGGTGCAATGCCCACGCCCGCGAGATTACGGCGCTTAGCATCAGACCAAGCCTTATCACGCGCTTGGGCATGTCGTCCCCCAGCGTCGCGCGCCAGATCGAGACTCTCCTTGTCTCCCCCCTCTTCCTGTCTCCTTGTCTAATTCTGCGTGCTCCGCGCCTCGCTGCTCTCTTCGTCCGGCTTCGCCTTCGTCTCCGTCTTGTCCGCCTTCTGCTCCTTCTTTTCCTTGGCCGCTTCTTCCGCCCTGGCCTCGGCCGCGCCGCTGTACGCGACTGCCGTCTTCAATTGATCGCCGCTGAAGTATGGGCTCCGATTGAGGCTCCGCACCGTGCCAGTCTTCTGCGCTGCCAATTCGTCCCAGCTCATGTCATTGTTCAGGTGCCAGGCCGCTGCCTGAGCCGCCTGGTGATCCAAATCTCCGCGACCAAATGCCTTGAGCAGCTCGACCACCGCCGGCCGATCGAGATGCTCGTCCGCAGGCACCAACTTATACGGCACCGACGGCGACGGATCGCGCAAACCATGGTCCAAGCACACTGTTGCGGCATCGATCTCGGCAGTCTTTTCCGCCGGCACACTGAAGACGCCACCACCACCACCGCCACCACCGCCGCCACCAAGTCCGCCGCCCGACGACTGCTGTTGACCGCCGCCCGAGCTGGAGCGTGAGCTACTGCTTCGGCCACCACCACCACCGCCGCCTCCCCGCGCGCCGCCGCCGCCACCGCCAAACTGAGCGAGCGGCACCGCCGCAAACGCATCCGGCAATTTGATGCCGAGCGGCTGATCGGTCTTGTTCGTAATAAAGATTCGCGCCGCGTGATCGCTCATCGTCACGATCTTGGCGTCCAGCGTGCCGTCGCGCATCCCTTGAAAGAGCTCAACCTCTTGCTGTGCGGCCGCGGCACTCGACTCCGCCTGCGCCGTCGGCAGTCGAGCGCCGAATAGCCCGATCGCGGCCGCCGACAACGTCACCACAAAACACGCCAATTGATTTTGCCGCTTCATCGCCGTTGCTCCGAAAACTGGTAAACCGCCAGACCGCCTGCTACTTCCAGCATAATCACGCCCCAGGCCAATTCCAAGCGATCCGCCGCCCAAACTCCCCCGTCAAAGCCGGTTAGCTACGAAGCGAAAGCGAGTTTGCCAGCCGTAGCAGATTGCATATTCGGCCGTAATGTAGCGTGAATTCAGCCACGATGATCATGCCGAAATCAGCTCTTGAAACTCCTCCTCCGTCAGCACCTTCACCCCTAGTTTCTGCGCCTTCTCCAGCTTGCTCCCCGCCTTCTCCCCAGCCACCAAAAAGTCAGTCGACTTCGAGACGCTGCTCGCCGCCCGCCCGCCATGTTTCGCAATCAGCTCCTGAATTTCCTCCCGCGAATACTTCTCCAGCGTCCCTGTGACCACCAGCGTCTTACCTACCAGCGGCCCAGTCGCCACCGTTCGCGGAGTTTTAGGCGCGGTCATGTCCACATCCACCTCACGCAGCCGACGGATCGCTTGCTCACCCCGCTTGCTATGCAGAAACGCATGCAAACTCTCGGCAATCACCGGCCCTACGTCTTCCACGTCCGCCAGCTCCTCTTCCGTCGCCGCTTGAAGATCATCCATCGAGCCAAAATGGCCCGCGACCGTGGCCGCCACGCGTGTCCCCACATGCCGAATCGATAGCGCGTTGAGCAACCTCACCAGCCCGCGCGACTTGCTCTCCGCCACGTTGGCAATCAGCTTCTGTGCCGACTTGCTTCCCATCCGCTCAAGTTCCATGAGCTGCTTCGCCGTCAGCTCGTACAGATCGGCAAAATCTTTCACCAGCCCGCTCGTCACTAGCTGTTCCGCGAGCTTTTCGCCCAATCCCTCAATGTCCATCGCCGAACGGCTCGCAAAATAGATCAGCCGTTCACCCAGCTGCGCCGGACAAGAGATATTGGGGCACCGGATGTAAACGCCTCCTTCATCCTTTTCCAGCTTCGTGTTGCAGGCCGGGCAGCGCTTCGGATAAACAAATTCCTGCGCATCGTCGGGCCGCAAATGCTTCTCCACACGCACCACGTGCGGAATCACCTTGCCCGCCTTTTCCACAACGATCGTATCGCCGACCCGCACGTCTTTACGCGCAATCTCCTCCACGTTGTGCAGGCTCACGCGACTAATCGTCGTGCCCGCAATTTGCACAGGCTCCAAATCCGCCGTCGGCGTCAGCGCGCCGCTCTTTCCAACGGTGACAAAAATGCCGTTCACTCGCGTCGTCCCTTCATACTTAGCGAACTTATACGCCACGAGCCACCGCGGCGCTTTGCTCGTCGCGCCAAGCCGCTCCCGCTGATCGAAGCGATCCACTTTGAGCACTAGACCGTCGACTTCAAAATCGAACTCGTGCAGCCGCGCGATCAACGACTGGCAGTATTCGACGGCAGCGGCAAACGTGTCAAAACGCTGCGCCAGTGGTGTCGCCGGAATACCCCACTCGCCAACAAGTTTCAAAAACTCCCAATGCGATTTGGCCGCCAGGTCGTCGACGTATCCAACGCCGTGACAAAAAAACCGCAACCGCCGCTGCGCACACAACCGCGGATCGAGCAGTTTGATCCCGCCCGCGGCCGTGTTCCGCGTATTCGCATACAGCTCCAAACCCTCCGCCTGCCGCCGGGCATTGATGTCCGCCAAGTCCGAGTTCGTCATATAGACTTCGCCGCGAACTTCCAACTTCTTCGGCACGCGCCGCCCCGACAGTCGCAACGGAACCCCCGCGACCGTCCGCAAATTATGCGTAATATCATCACCGGTGGTCCCGTCACCCCGCGTTGCCCCTTGCGCGAGCACGTCGTTCTCGTAAGTGATCGAAACGGCCACCCCATCAATTTTCAGCTCCACAACCCACGCGATTTCTTCACCGGACAGCAGCTTCGCCGTCCGCTCGCCATATTTCTCGAGTTCCTCGAGGCTAAAGGTGTTGTCCATCGACAACATTGGCACGCGATGCCGCACGTGCGCCAGTTCAGATACCGGCTCGCCCCCCACGCGCTGCGTCGGGCTATCCGGCGAGATGAGCTCGGGATGCGCCGCTTCGAGTTCGCGGAGCTTTTCGATGAGCTGGTCGTATTCGCGATCCGTAATCGTAGGCGCAGCCTCGACGTAGTATCGCCGATCGTGACCGCGAATCTCGTCGCGAAGCCGCTCAATCTTCCGTCGGGCAGAATCGGACACGGCGCTAACACGACTTCGGTTCTAGGCCACACTCCGGCACAACGGTAACCGCCCGGCCGGTGGCCGAATTCGGGATCAAGCACAGAAACCGCATCGGCTCACTCCCCGTGTTGCGAAACTGATGCACGTCGTTCGGCGCGACAAACACGACGTCGCCCGCCGAAAGCGGCTGTTCCTTGTCGCCGTCCACGATCGTGCCAGCGCCCGCCAGCACGTACACCTCGTGCTCGTAATCGTGGAAATGTTTCGGCGTGTGCCCGCCTGGCGCCACCTCAAACTCCCGCATCGCAAACGTGGGCGCCCGGTCCTTCTCGCCAATTAGCCACCGCACCTTGCACGCATGCGCCCCCTCCATCGTGACTTCGTTCGCCGGTATCTCCTTATGATTCGTTATCTTCATTTCATTTTCCTATCTAACTAAATCGATGTATGTGAACCTAACCACGAAGGCACAAAGGTCACAAAGACCCTCTGCTCACAGCTTCATCCTGTCGATCCGGCTAATCCTGTTATCCTGTCTTTCTTCTTTGTGTTCTTGGTGCCTTTGTGGTGAATCAGTCGCGATGGGCCGCCCGTCGTTGCCAATAATTATCCGTTCCGATCGCCCCCACAGTGCCAACCGCGAGCACTGCCAATTCGGCAATGAGCGCCATTTTGCCATTCGCGCGCATCCAAACCATCAGCGGATGCTCGGGCACAGCCGCCGCAGCGGCGCTTACCGACCCCGCCTCCCGATCCCGATACGCCATCACGCAATACGCGGCCGCGGTCACCACAAACGCAATCCCCGCCACCACCAAGAGCGCGTAAAACGGATTCGCCGATTTCTTGTAATGTCGCATCGATAATACGCAAAATGCTGTCGACGCACCCGGCACGCCGCTTAAGTTTTCAACCGCTAAATTATACCAATGAAACAGTGCAAGAGGGCAGGGGACTTCATCCGCGACGGTGGCCGCCGCAACGGCTTTCTCGTACCATACAGGATTCGCGACTCGATTCCATCATCGACCGGGAGCACTCAGTGAGCCAGCCCGTCATCCGACTCCGCGGCGTGGCCGTCAACAACCTGCGGCGGATCAATCTCGATCTGCCCCACCGCCGGCTGATCGCGATTTGCGGCGTCTCCGGCAGCGGTAAAACCAGCCTAGCCCTCGACACGCTCTATGCCGAGGGGCAGCGCCGCTACATTGAAAGTTTCTCCGCCTACACGCGGCAATTCCTCGAGCACCTCGACAAACCCGAGGCCGAGCTGATCGACGGCATCCCGCCTGCCATCGCAGTCACCCACAGCAACCCGTGCCGCTCGAATCGCGCTACTGTCGGCACCTCTACCGAAATCAACGACTATCTGAGCCTGCTCTTCGCCCGCATCGGCCAGGTAATTTGTCCTACCTGCGACCGACCCGTGCAACGCGACACACCCGAGAGCGCAGCCGCCGACTTGGCGCAATTGCCCGCCGACTCGCGCCTAATGTTAGGCTTCGACCTCGACGTCCCCAGGGACGAACCGATCGGCGCCTGGCTCGCCGATCTCGTCGAGCAGGGGTACATCCGCGCACTGGTCGGCGATCGCACCGAATCGTTGACACCGGACCTCGCGTCGCAGCTCCTTCCCGGCGCTCGCTTGACCATCATCCTCGATCGACTCACCGCCGGCTCGACCGCTCCGGAGCGACTCCGCGAGTCCCTCGAAACCGCGTTCACGGCCGGCGACGGCTCTTGCATCGTATTTGTCGACGACCAGAGCGGCTCGATCCAGATCGACGGCCGCACCTGGCAGCGCCGCTCGTTCAGCAGCTCCCTCCGCTGTGAGACGTGCGGTCGCGATTTCCCCGACCCCGAGCCGCAGCTCTTCGACTTCAATCGCCCGCTGGGTGCCTGCCCCGAATGCGAAGGCTTTGGCAACATCGTGGCCACGGACATGGATCGCGTTGTCCCCGATAAACACAAATCGATTCGCGAAGGCGCAATCGCACCCTGGAACACTTCGGCCTACGTCCATGAGCTCGCGGAATTGCTCGCGATCGCGGCCGACTACGATATCCCCGTCGACGTCCCGTTCTCGGAGCTCACCGAGCACCAGCTCAAAATCATCCACGAAGGCGTGCCCGAGCGTAACTTCGGCGGGCTGGGCGGTTTCTTTCGCTGGCTCGAACGCCGCAAATACAAGATGCACCTCCGCGTCTTTCTCAGCCGCTGGCGATCGTATTATCCCTGTTCGAGTTGCCACGGCGCTCGCCTTCGCCCCGAAGCCCTTGCCGTCCACGTCGCGGGCAAAAACTTCGCCGACCTCTCCCGTCTGGAAATCCGCGCGGCCCTTACTTTCTTGAGCCAGGCCGAACTGCCCGCGTGGCAACAGCCCATCGCCCGCCCACTGCTCGCCGACGTCCGCACTCGCCTCGCGTTCTTGATCGACGTCGGCGTCGGCTACATCACGCTCAATCGCGCTCTCCGAACCCTCAGTGGCGGCGAAGCCCAACGCGTCGCCCTCACCGCCACGCTCGGCTCCAGCCTGGTCGACATGCTCTACGTCCTCGACGAGCCCTCGGTCGGCCTGCATCCTGCCGACATCGAGCCGCTTGCTTCCGCCGTCGAGCGTCTCCGCGATCGCGGTAACACAATTGTTATCGTCGAGCATGAAGAAGCGCTACTGCGTCGCGCGGATGAGGTTGTCGAAATCGGCCCCGGCGCCGGTGACAATGGCGGTCGCGTGGTTTTTCATGGCACGCCGACTGCAATGCAAGAATTCCCCGAGAGCCGCACGGGCGATTGGCTGGCCGGCCGTCGTCGACTCGGCGGCAATACGCGCCGCCCGACCGACCACGGCTGGATCAAAGTCGCCGGCGCTCGCGGCAACAACCTCCAAAACCTAACCGCATCCTTTCCGCTCGGCGTCCTCTGCCTCGTGACCGGCGTCAGCGGCGCCGGCAAAAGCACGCTTGTCCAGCAAACGCTCTATCCGGCGCTCGCCCGTCCGCTCCACAAAGAAAAAGACAACGGCAAAACCGCCACAAAATCAACCGCAAAGCCGCCGCTTCCCTTCGACGACCTCTTCGGCAGCGGCCAGCTCGAAGACGTGATCCTCGTCGATCAATCGCCGATCGGCCGTTCGCCCCGTTCCAACCCGCTCACGACAATCAAGGCCTTCGACCTCGTCCGCGAAATCTTTGCCGAGCAGTCCGACGCCCGGGCTCGCGGATTCACGGCCAGCTCGTTCAGTTTCAATGTCGCCGGTGGTCGCTGCGAAGCCTGCGAAGGCGACGGCTACATCGCCATCGACATGCAGTTCATGGCCGACGTCTACATGCGCTGCCCCGAGTGCAACGGCCGCCGTTACCGCCGTGAAATCCTCGAAGTCAAATACCGCGGCCTCGACATCGCCGAAATCCTTGCCATGACCGCTCGCGAGGCGTTCACGTTCTTCCGCGGCCATCGCAAGCTCCAGGCCAAGCTCAAATTTCTGATGGACGTCGGCCTCGATTACCTCCGCCTCGGCCAACCCGCCACCACGCTCTCCGGCGGCGAATCGCAACGCCTAAAGCTCGCCACGTATCTATCGGCCAAACGCCACGGCCGAACGCTTTTCATCCTCGACGAGCCGACGACCGGCCTCCACTTCTCCGACATCGTACAATTGGTCGATTGTTTCGAAGCTCTCCTCGAAGTCGGTCATTCCCTGATCGTCGTCGAGCATAATCTGCAATTGATGAAGGCCGCCGACTACATCATCGATATCGGCCCCGGCGCGGCGGCCGACGGCGGCCGCATCGTCGCCACCGGCACTCCCGAAGAAGTCGCCGCATGCCCCGAATCAATCACCGGCCAATATCTGGCCCGCGAATTCGCCCGCGACCAAGCCCTTCTCGAAGAAGTCAATATTTGACACGCATATTTAGCGGCGGGGCTTGCCCCGCGTTACAGAACTGATGAAAGCGATGCAATGACACCATCCAAATTCGAACTTGATGTCGGCGAAGTCTCGGCAATGGAGGCCCGCGTCGTCGTCCGCTACCGCCCCGCCAAAGAAAACCAAGGTCGAACCATCCTCCGGGGCACGCTCCGCGGCCCCTATTGCGACACTGCCCGCACACTGCCAGCCGAGTTCCCGTTTCACAACCAAGACTCGGTCACCCAGCCCTCCGCCGAAGCCATTGTCCCCGACCCGTGTCTGTGGTCGCCCGATTTGCCCCACCTGTATCATGCCGACGTCGAAGCCCTCCGCGGCGCGCAAATAATCGCCGAGTATCATGGCAAGATAGGCCTGCGGAGCACCTCGCCAATTCGTGTCCACGAGTAGCCGTCGCGCCCATGCCCACCGAAACACCAAACCGCTACGACCGCCAGACCCGCTTCGCCCCGCTTGGCGACGAAGGCCAGCGCCGCCTCGCCGCCGGCCGCGCGCTTGTCTGCGGTTGCGGCGCCCTCGGCTCGGTCATCGCCAGCACGCTCGTCCGCGCCGGCGTCGGCTTTGTTCGCATCGTCGATCGCGACTTCGTCGAGCTCAACAACCTCCAGCGCCAGTTCCTTTACGATGAGCCGGATGTCGCCAGCGCGCTCCCCAAAGCCGTCGCCGCCGCCAATAAACTTCGGCTCGTTAATTCCGCAGTCACCATCGAGCCGATCGTCGCCGACGTCACGCACGCGAACATCGACGCCCTCGCCGCCGATGTCGACGTGATCGTCGACGGCACCGACAATTTTGCCACCCGCTTTCTCATCAACGATTTCGCCGTCAAATATCGCAAGCCCTGGATCTATGGCGGCTCGATCGGCGCCGAAGGCCAGTCCATGACGATTATCCCCGGGCAATCTGCCTGTCTCGCCTGCCTGCTGCCCGAACCGCCTCCTCCCGGCACCACACCCACCTGCGACACCGCCGGCATCCTCGCTCCAATTGTTGGGGTGATCGCTTCCATTGAAGCCTGCGAGGCCCTGAAAATCCTCAGCGGCAATGTCGCCGCCGTAAGCCGACACCTCACCGTGATCGAGCTCTGGGAAAACCGCTTCCGCACGGTCGACATCTCGCGGCTCCGCGACGAGAGCGATTGCCGCGTCTGCCAGCACGGCGAATTTGTGTGGCTCTCGGGCCAGCGCGGCGATGGCTCCGCCGTCCTCTGTGGCCGAAACGCCGTCCAGCTCAGCGCGCCGCCCGGCACCACGCTATCACTCGAAGCCCTCGCCGCCCGCCTCGCCGGCGTCGGCGCCGTCACCCACAATCCCTTCTTGCTCCGTCTGGCGATCGACGGCTATCAGCTCACCGTCTTCCCCGATGGCCGCACGATTGTCTCCGGCACCGACGACGTTGCAACGGCCCGCTCGCTGCAAGCAAAATACGTTGGCAGCTAGCAGCAAGGTCAGCGGCGTTCTCCCAGTTTGTCGGCACCTGGTAAACCCTGCGTCCGCGGCGCCCACGGTTCATCATTCCCACGTCGCTCGACCGATTCAACCGGCAGAGCGGTTAGCCGCGACGCGGAGCGTGGTCCTGCCACGCGTAGCGGAGCGCGTGTGCCGACGCCATACCCGGATTCATCACTCTTCTTGACCCGCGACGATGCCACATTCGTCGCGGCCGCGCGATTGCTCCACAACTGGGATCGATCTGCGCGCCCGCGCCGCGGAAAAACTTTGACAATGGCGACCGTAGAAACATCCCGTCCGACCACGCGAATTGCGGCATCTGCCACGTCCGCCGCCGACTGTCACAAAGTCGTCGGCCGCCTTGGACCCTGGCAGCTTGTGCGTCTGCTCGCCGAAGGCAACCTGACTCGCGTCTATCAGGCCCGCCCCGCCGAAAGCCCGACCAGCCAACCAGCTGACGGCGAGTCGCCGCTTCGACCGGCCGCCTACGCCGTGAAGCTCCTCCGCAACGAGTGGTGGCGCGATTCCGCTGCCATCGAAATGCAGCGTCGCGAAGCCTGGGTCGGCGCCCGCGTATCGCACCCCAACTTGCTGCCCGTCCTCTCGGCCAGCGTTCAGCAGCCGCCGTTCTACCTGGTCACTCCTAAGCTCGACGGCACCGATCTTGCCCAAATCGTCATCGGCCAAGGTCGCCTCGGCATCCCGCTCGCCCTCTGGATCGCTCGCCAAATCGCCGACGGCCTCGCCGCTCTCTACGAAGCGACGAGCATGATCCACGCCGACGTAAAGCCCGCTAACGTATTGGTCTCCCCCACTGGCCACGCCACGCTAATCGACTTTGGCTTCGTGCAAACGCCGGCCGAAGCTCGCAACTGGACCACCCGTCCCGTCGCCGGCACACTCGCCTACATCGCACCCGAGATGGTCACGTCCGCGCTCGCGGCCGACCAGCGCTGCGACATCTATAGCCTCGGCGTGACGCTCTACGAAATGCTCGTCGGCCGCCGTCCCTTCGACAGCGACGACCCGGGCACGCTCGCCACGCACCAGCGCGAATCAAAACCGGCCGACGTCCGCACCCACCGGCCCGACGTTCCCGAGCCGGTCGCCGCGCTCTTAAGCGCGATGCTCGCCAAAGACCCGCTCCGCCGCCCCGACTCGGCCCGCGCGCTCGCGTCACGACTCGTCCGGCTGGAAATCGACAACTTCACGCTTCGCTAGCCGCGTCGCGGGTCGAATTAGTCGCGCTGCGCCGCCCAGTCCGGCTCGCTCGCGTTGCCGCATAGCGCTAGTGGACGGAGTGTATCGTTGACTCTGTCACCTTCGACCGAGACGACCTTCAGAAAGCGGCCTCCCGCAGCGATCGATCCGTCTGGCTGCGGACCGCACAACAGCACTTCGCCGAGCATCGTTTGCCGGTCGCCACTGGCCGTCGTGATGACCATTTTCGTCCGCCCTCGCGACAGAGGTTCAGTGAGCGTCAGTTCAAAACCGACTTCCGAAAGATTGGTGACGCGGCCGACTCGCCCGCAAATGCCACGATTACGGGCAGCTTCTTGAACGACTTGATCCACGAGGAGCTCCACGTCCAGATCGCAGGGAAATCGGTCTTGAGGGCGGCAAGACGCCGCTGTTTGCGGTGCCGAAGCCGTGCGGCCCAGCATGTTGGCTACCGCTTCCCGAATCGCGGCATTTAACTCCTTCTCTTCCGCCTCATGTTCCATGTCACGCTCCAAGCGTCTGGTGGCGATGAGCTTCAGCCTCTCCTTCTGCATCCGTTCACGAACCCGCGCTGTGATGTCGAGACCGACGGCGGCCGCCAGGCCGAAACACCCCCAGATCAACCACATCGTGCGCGAACTTTCGTTAAACAACGTGCTCGCCCCGCCGGCCAGCAGACACGTGCTCAACCAGGCAATAATCGTTGACAGACTGTTGTGCGTGAATCGCGTGATTAAGCTCATCAAAACTCCTTTGTTAGGAGACGACCGGCACCTCAATGGAATGCACGGCCCAAGCAACCAATCCTCAATGCGTGCGTTGCAGCCAAGCTCGAAGCCAGTCAGAGTGTCGAAGCCCGACCTGCCACGCTCAATGCAACGGCGCGTCCTTTTGCCGCCGCAACATGCCTATCCCGAGCTATTAGATGCCGCAGGCTGTTGCGTTCTTCACACGCCGCTTCAGAAATCGGCTTGAAAGATTTTCTCACTTGGCCTGCCCCAAACGGACGTCCTTTCGGGCGAATCAGTCTGGTCGCCCCAGGATGTCGGCATTGGCTGCGTCCGACCGCTGCAGCCAGTTTGCCCTTCCAAGAAAGTCTAGCTCACAACAACGACCCGGCGCGTTGCCGCAACCCTTTGTGTGGAAATAGGTTGTGATGCCAAACCAATAAAGAGACGGCCGCCCGGGGCGAATCCCCTACAGCCCATTTCGCGCAACTCGCCCACCTCGAAACCGATACCTTCAGCCTCCCCAACTCGTTTATCCGCGCCGCGCAGAGAAGCGGGCACTTTGCCGCATTCCGAAAATTAACGCGACGAAACAGATAGCCCCGTGCCGTCGACCGCCCCCTTATTGAGCTGCCGCGGGCTCGCTCGGGGGCGCGAGCGATTTAAGCCCCTTGTCGGCAGCCGAGCGGATCGCTTCATCGTCGCTCTTCGATCCCGCCGTCAACTTGTCCATCGCTTGCTGCTTGAGCGCCGCATCATCCGGATGGATTTTCGCCAGAGCCCACGCGGCCACCATTTGCAGGAACGCGTTGTCTTTCGACAGCGCTTCGCGCAACTTTGCGTCGGCATCCTTATCTTTCGTGCCGATCGAGCCCAGCGCGAAGGCCGCCGCCACCGGCACCGTGGCGTCCTGCGACTTCGCCGCGACCGAGAGAATGGTTGCCACCGCCGGCTCGGCCGCGGGACCGATTCGTGCCAGCGACAACAGCGCTTGGATCTGAAGTTGCGAGTTTTTCGACTCGCTCAGCAGATCGATCAAACCGGGCACCGTGTCTTTTGCATCTGGGCCAATTTGCTCGATGGCCGCACAAGCGATATACGATGTGCGCGGCCGCTTGAGCAACTCGTTGAGCAGCGGCACCGCTTCCTTGCCAAACTCGACAAGCGCATCCAGCGCGTAGACGACTTCTGCCGTGTCGTTCGCCTCGAGCGCCTTTTCCATAGCCGCCGACATCCGCTGCGGTCCCGGCCTGAGGTGGCGCAAGGCCGCAATGGCCGCCCGGGCCACTTGCGGATTTTTGTTCGTCACGGCCGTCGCCAGCGCGTCGATTGTCGCATCCGACTTGTCCCCAACTTTTCCCAAAGCGATCGCCGCGTGGTATTCGACGACCGGGTCTTCGTCCTTTATATCCTTGAGCAAATCGGGTACGGCTTCTTGCGCCTGATCGCCAAAATCACCCAGTGACCGTTCGCTATGCCAACGAACCTGTGGATCCTTGTCCTCCAGCAGCTTGTGCAGCACGGGGACGACCGCAGTCGTCTCGTCCTGACGATCGCCCAAATGATCGATGGCCGCATATTGCTCCGGCCCCGAGCCGGTCGTGGCCGTTTTCACGAGCGCGGCGACGTCGGCGTTTTCGCTGTGAGACGTGCACGAAGCCGTTACCAGAACGGGCGCCACGCAAACGAGCAATAAGAAAATACTCCGCCGATAAGTTACTAAGACTCGCATCGATTGTCCGCTCCGAAAAAGATGGCGCTAGCCGCGTTCGCATTCAACTAACTCAAATTCTCGTCCAACTCGCGGTCGAGCTTGAGAATGAACCGGATCATTTGGCTGAGAATGCCCGCCGGATACTCCTTGTTTTGCGTTGACAACAGCGCACGCCATTGCTTGGAAGCAGTGGTCGCGGCCAAATACTCGTCGCCGGATAGAAAACCCTGGTACGACCGCTTCTTGAACAGCGTGTCGAGCGCCGTCCGGTACTGGTCGTACGGCTTCTGCTCCAGCACTTTCAGCCAATTGATTTGCCCGCTCGCTCGGTCGAACTCCTCCGGAGTGAGCGATTGCAGGCGGTGCGTCGCCATATATTCATTTCGCTGGCGCTCGATTTCTTTGTTCTCTACTGCCTGGTGCTCGTCGTAGATGCCCTTTTTTTCCCAGTAGGCGTTCACCGACTTGACCTGATTGTCGATCTGATTCGAGCGCGCATCGGTCAAGTTAATCGCCGCCTGCGAATTGGACAGATTCCTTTGGCCCTGGGCCGCGATAACGCCGCTCATGCCGCGGGCATAGTCGCCTCCGGCGGTCGAACCGCCCGTGGTGACGACCTGGCCGATGGCAGCCGCACCACCAAGTACCAGGATCGCGATGAAGCAAAACGGTACGTATTTCATTTCACGTCCTCCCTAGGACTTTCTTGTTAAGCAGCGGAACTTCCTCAAACAATGTTTGAGTATGGCTCATTCTTGCCCGAATTGATAGCGCTGTCTTCAAAAACAAGCGGGATCGCTCGGTCTACGCCGCCCACGTTTCGCGATTTACCGGCCGAGCTGGTTCTGTACTTCTGGGCGCCTCTCCGCAAGGTCCCGTGCCGCCCCATACGGCGCTGCGTGATCGCATTTCGCCGGTTCTCCTCAATCCCCACTCGCGGGAACGCGCTTGCGATCACCCGGCTCTTGAACCGGCGGCTCTTGTTTCGCGCTCGGCAAAACCGGCGGAGGAAGGTAGGCGGCTTCGTATCGTGCCAGGCTCAGCATATCGACTGTCTCCGGAAGCTGTGGCGGCTTTGCCTGCGCTTCGTCGAAGCGAAACGCCGCGGTCAAATCACCAAATGTCTCCCGACGCCAGTTTGACATGTTCGGCTCGCGAATCCCCGTAATCCTTTCCAGCAATTGCAGCACCGAGCTGTGATCGAACGGTTGGCTGCATACCCAACCGCCCGCCGTCCACGGCGAAATGAGAATGCACGGCACGCGAAATCCGCCACCGATCGGCAAGTTCCTAACAAACTCCTTCGGCGTGCCGGCAGGCGGTACCGGTGGCGCAACGTGATCGAAAATCCCATCATTCTCGTCGTAATTCAGAATGAAGACCGTCTTCGCCCAAACCTCTGGGTTAGCCGCAATTGCGTCCAATTTGCTGGCCACAAAAGCTGCCCCAGCCGCCGGCATGAAATCAGGATGCTCAGATTGAGTACTCGTTGGGATAATCCAAGAAATAGTCGGCAGTTTGTCGTTGATCGCGTCATATTCGAACTTACCCTCCGGCTCACGAACCATCCCGCGATTGTAAAGTCCGGAATCTCGATCGGCATGTTGAAAGCTACGAAACAGCTCGAGCACATTGCAATCGTAGTTGTCCTGTTGCTGGTAGACCTTCCAGCTCACGCCAGCATCCTCCAGCCGCTCGGCGTAAGTCTTCCACCGAAAGCCGTCTCGGATCGGCGAGTTTTTGATCAGCGGTCCGCCCGCTTCGCCGTCCGGATCGATTGTGCCAGTCATCCAGTACATCCGGTTTGGCCAGGTCGGGCCCATCACGGAGCAATGATACGCATCGCAGATCGTAAATGCTTCGGCTAGCGCAAACTGAAATGGAATGTCCGCCCGCGTATGGTATCCCATCACATACGGACCGTTCTCGCCGTCCGCCTTGCGATGCGCGGGCAGCCAGTTGTCCATCTTGCCGCCATTCCATGCTTCATGTTGCACCTCCCAAGCGTGGCTTGTTGAGGGGATCTTCTGGGCGCTCGTTGTCCGCGTATCCAAATGGAACGGCAATAGATAGCCATCCGGATTCTTTGAGTCCGGCTGATAAAAGACCGACTTTTCATCAGGTAGCAACAGCGCCGTCTTGTCACCAAAACCGCGCACTCCGGCCAGCGTGCCAAAGTAGTGATCGAACGAGCGATTTTCTTGCATCAAGAGCACGACATGTTTGATGTCGCGTAACGATCCGTGCGCGGGTTCGGTCTGTGCCAGTGCCCGCCGCACGTTTGGCGGCATCAACGCTGAAGCGGCCGCCGCTGCCGCTAGTCCCGCCGCCGAGCCGAGCAAGCGCCGCCGGGTGAACTGACCAGCACCGAGGTCACTATCAGTTTGAGACATATCGAAAGCCTTTCATCGCGCGACGCCGCGACTCCGACCTTAGCCACAATCGAGTCGCCATTCAAGCCGCCAATCATCCGCCAGTTTATATTGAGCGGAAGCGACCACAAATCACCACGGACCAAGCATCACCAAATCACAATTTAGCGGCCGAGTTTGCTCGGCTCTTCCACCACCGCTCGACGAGCCGGCCTCCTTGGGCTACTCTCGATGACTGACGGCGGCACTTCCTCACTAATGCGGCGTTGCCGACCGTCCCGTTTGGAGATCGGGGGGAACTGTGTTCACTCATCGATACTGCATGCCGTGGTGCCTTGCGCTCGCGCTAGCGTTTGCGTTGTGCCTACTACCGGCTGCAGCCGAGGTCCCGTCGCAGCCGTACACCTGGAAAAATGTCAAAATCGGCGGCGGCGGGTTCATACCGGGCATCGTCTTTAGTCCGGTCGAAAAGGGCTTGGTCTACTTGCGGTCCGACATGGGCGGCGCCTATCGCTGGGATCAAACCCTTGGCGCGTGGATTCCGCTTCACGATCAACTCCGCGAATCGAGTTACTTCGGCACCGAGAGCGTTGCGCCCGATCCAGTCGATCCAAACGTCGTCTACCTTGCCGCGGGCATGAGCCGCCGCGACCCGGCCGCGATGATGCGCTCACGCGATCGCGGCCAGACCTGGGACGTCTTTCCCGTCTCGTTCACGATGGGCGGCAACGAGAATGGTCGCGGCGTCGGCGAGCGGCTGGCCGTCGA
Organism: Lacipirellulaceae bacterium; assembly: GCA_036499445.1. GTDB lineage: Bacteria > Planctomycetota > Planctomycetia > Pirellulales > Lacipirellulaceae > DASYDU01. Next base: position 5,294 of record DASYDU010000124.1, on the reverse strand, counting down.
CCCGAATCAAACGAACATCCTTTATTTCGCCTCGCGGCACGATGGTTTGCAGCGGAGCACCGACCACGCCGAAACCTGGAACCAAGTCGACGCCTTCCCGCTCAAGGGCATTCCCGTGCCGCCAGGTGGCGGTTTCGGCGCTGGTTTCGGTGGCGGTTTTGGCGGCGGCCCAGACGCCGGTGCAGGATTGAGCTTCGTGCTATTTGACGCAGCAACCGGCGCACCAGGTTCGCCGACGCCCGTCATCTACGTTGGTTCCACCGATCCCGGCGACGCGCATCTGTTTCGCAGCCGAGACTCGGGTAAAACCTGGGACGCCATCGCCGGTGAGCCCGATAAGAAACTCCTTCCCTGTCACGCGGCACTCGATTCGCAAAGCAACCTGTACGTAAGCTACTGCAATGGCGTCGGTCCCAGCGGCATCACCGACGGCGCCGTCTGGAAGCTCAACACTAAAACCGACGAGTGGACCGACATCACGCCCGATCGTTCGTCGGACCGGCCGCCCGGCGGCTACGGCGGTATTACAGTCGATCGGCAGCGACCCGGCACGATCGCCGTCTCGACTCTCGATCGCTTCCAAACTAGCGATACCGTATGGCGTTCGACCGACGGCGGGGCCACCTGGAAAGACCTCGTCGGCCATTCCGAACGAGAAGCTCGTGAGACTCCGTTTCTCTATTGGGGCGAAACCACTCCGAAGCTCGGTTGGTGGATGGCCGCACTCGCGATCGATCCCTTTGACTCGGACCACGCTTGCTACGCCACGGGTGCCACGATCTACGCCACGCACGACGTCGGTCGGCTCGACTCCGACGAAGTCACGCACTGGAAGCCCTGGGTAATCGGCATCGAACAGACAGCCGTGCTCGCGCTCGCCAGCCCGCCATCGGGACCACACCTAATCAGCGCCTTCGGCGACATCGGCGGCTTTACACACGATGATCTCGCTGTTTCGCCTCCGATACAGGATGATCCGATCTTTACCAACACCAATCTCATCGACTTCGCGGGCCAGAATCCGAGCGTGGTCGTCCGCGCCGGAACACCTCATACGCGAAACAGTCCGACGCTGGCCTATTCCGAAGATGCCGGCCACACTTGGCAACCGCTCGTAACTCCGCCTCAGCCGCCCGATCCGAACGCGGCCGCTGCCGCTCCGCCCGGAGCCGGACCGGGAAGATTCGGCTTCGGCCGAGGCCGACCGGGCGTCGGCTTCGCCGTGTCTGCTGACGGCCAAACATTGATCGTCACACCGCGCGTCGCGATGCGGACTCGCGACCGTGGTCAATCATGGAAAGAAGCGACCGGCCTCCCTGCGGGCGTCCGGCCGGTCGCCGATCGCGTGAATCCTCGCAAGTTTTACGCGCTCGATTTCAGCCAATCCGCCATTTACGCCAGCCAGGACGACGGCGAATCCTTCACGCGCGTCGATTCGAGCGGCCTCCCCGAAACCGCGCCCGATACGCCGCGAAACCGCGAAGCCATGTGGCCGCTCCAGGCGACGCTCGATCACGAAGGCGACCTCTGGTACGTAAGCCGCACCGCTGGGCTATTTCATTCCGGCGACGGCGGCGCCACATTCCACAAACTCGAAGCCGCGCCAACCATGATTGCCCTCGCCTTCGGCCAAGCCCCGCCAGGCCATTCCTATCCCGCCTTGTTTTGCCTAGGCACGTTGAACGACGTGAAAGCCGTCTGGCGTTCGGACGACATCGGCGAGACCTGGCTCCGCATCAACGACGACCAACATCAATGGGGCACGCGCTTCCGATCGATCGCCGCCGATCCGCGAATCTTCGGCCGAGTCTACATCGGCACCGACGGCCGCGGAATTTTCTACGGCACGCCATCCGGCGAAGAAGCCCTTGCGCGCTGACGCATCTCGGCAATGCCACCAACCTAGAGCCGTTGCCTGCGAAACTGTTACCTGGCACAATTTCTGGCGTGCGTCTGGCAGTGCCGACAACTCTCAAAGTATCCTCAGGGAACGATCGTCGCTGTTTTTGAACAACCATTTGGCGAGGCAATCCCCGAGATGAGTCAGCAAATTCCCCGGCGAGTTATGCAGCGATTGCCCCTAAGTCTGTGCCGCGTTGCTCTGCTACTCGCGATTCCGCTCGGCTCCAATCTCGTGTTTTCCGTCGCGGCCCGCGGCGACGACACCGACGACCGCATCAATCGCCTCGTCGCCCAAATGTCCGTCACCGAAAAGATCGGCCAGACCGCGCTCCGTGGCGAGCCCAGCCGCGCCAAAGGCACGCTCTCCGACGATCTCAAGAAAGCAGTCCGCGAGGGCCGTATCAGTGGTTTCCTCAACGTCATGGATAAAAGCCAAGTCGAAGAGCTGCAGCGCATCGCCACCGAGGAAAGCCCCCACAAGATACCGCTCATCTTCGGCCGCGACGTGATCCACGGCTTCAAGACGATCTTTCCAATCCCGCTCGGGATGGCCGCCACGTTCGATCCCGAATTGACCGAACGCGCCGCCACCGTCGCCGCCGCCGAAGCCACCACCAACGGCATCCGCTGGACCTTTGCCCCGATGCTCGACATCGCTCGCGATCCTCGTTGGGGCCGGATCGCCGAATCGCCGGGTGAAGACCCCTATCTCGCCGCCGAGCTCGCGGCCGCTTATGTCCGCGGCTTTCAGGGCGAGTTGCCGATGAAATCCGATCGGATCGCTGCCTGCGCCAAACACTACGCCGCCTACGGTGCAGCCGAAGGCGGCCGCGACTACAACACAACCGACGTGCCTGAAGGGCTGCTGCGCGACGTTTATCTGAAGCCATTTCACGCGGCAGCCGACGCCGGTGCTCTCAGCTTCATGGCTGCCTTCAATGAGCTCAATGGCGTACCTTGCACCGGCAATTCGTTCTTGCTCAAGAAAGTGCTCCGCGACGAATGGCACTTCCGCGGCTTCGTTGTCAGCGATTGGACCGGCGTGCCCGAAATGATCAAGCACGGCTACGCGGCCGACGAGCGCGACGCCGCTCGCCGCGCCGCAAACGCCGACATGGAAATGGAAATGATCAGCACCTGCTACGACCAATATCTCGGCAAACTGATCGACGACGAAAAAGTCAGCAGCCACGACCTCGACGAGTTCGTCCGCGACATCCTTCGCGTGAAAATGCGGATGAACTTGTTTGACCATCCCGGATTCGATCGCAATCGCGATGAGATCGTCCTCAGCGCGCCGCATCTCGCCCTCGCGCGCAAGGTAGCGGCCGAGAGTATGGTCCTCCTCAAGAACAATGACAATCTGCTCCCGTTGTCGAAGAAGCTTGGCCGCATCGCCGTCATCGGCCCGCTCGCCGACGCTCCGCACGAGCAGCTCGGCACATGGGCCTTCGATGGGAACGAGAAGGATTCGCAGACGCCTTTGCCCGCGCTTCGCAAGCTTCTTGGCGACGATCAGGTCGTCTTCGCTGCCGGCCTGAAATATAGCCGCGATAAATCCCTGGATGGCTTTGCCGATGCCGTCTCGGCCGCCAAGTCGGCCGACGCAATTGTCTGCTTCGTCGGCGAAGAGGCGATCCTCTCTGGCGAAGCTCACAGCCGCGCCAGCATCGACCTTCCCGGCAAGCAGGCGGCCCTGATCGCAGAGCTCCACAAAACGGGCAAGCCGCTTGTGGTCGTAATCATGGCCGGCCGGCCGATCACTCTCGGCAGCGTCCTAACCGATGCCGACGCGCTCATAATGGCCTGGCATCCTGGCACGATGGCCGGCCCCGCCGCCGCCGACATCCTCTTCGGCGATGCCGAGCCCGGCGGCCGTCTTCCTGTTACTTGGCCAAAATCCTCGGCCCAGATTCCCATCTACTACAACCACACCAACACCGGCCGCCCGCCCGAGGAAAAAACGTTCACACCGGTGGACGACATTCCGATCGGTGCCTGGCAAAGCTCGCTCGGCAATACCTCGCATTATCTCGACCTCGGCTTCAAGCCCGAATTCCCCTTTGGCTTCGGCCTCTCTTACACGACATTTGCGTACAGCAACATCAAAGTCACGCACGATCACATCAAGCTCGGCGACACGATCGAAATCTCGGCCGACGTCAAGAACACCGGTGCGCGCCCCGGCACGGCTGTCGTGCAACTCTACGTTCGCGACGTCGTCGGCGATGTCGATCGACCCATCCGCGAGCTCAAAGGAATCGAGCGCGCGCCAATTGCCCCCGGCGAGTCAAAGCACGTTGTGTTCAAGCTTAGCACCGACGACCTTTCGTTCTACAATCAGAAAATGGAGCTCGTCACTGAGCCCGGCGAGTTCCAGACCTGGATCGGCGGCGATTCCACGGCCGATCTCGGCGCCAAATTCGAAATCGAATAGCCAGCCGCCGCAGTGCGTCTCACTTCTCAACCGCGGAAATCGCGTCACCGTCCGACTTCGCCGCGGCGGCGAAACCCAAGGCTCGTGCAGCTTCACGCTCCGCGCCGCCGCCTCAATAAACTGCGCTTCGTGAGCCCGTCCCACTTACTCGAGCGACAACGCCATTTTCCCACTTTCGTCCTCTCCGCTATATTCATAGCCTAAGTCGTCTAATCACTCACTTTAGGTCTTCACTCCTATGCCATCTGGAAACACTTTCTTCAGACCATCCTTCAACCGTGTCCTTCGACTCTGCCTTGTCCTCTGCCAAATCCTAATCGCCTCGCAAATCGTCCGCGCCGCCGATGACGAAATCTTCCCGCCCGGCGACCACCTCATCGTCGACGGCATCCCCAAAATCCCCGCCGAACTTGCCGAGCACCTGCGTCATTACTCGGAGGTCCGCGGCGCCCACCTCACGAGTTGGCATCCCGTCGATCGCCGGATGCTCATTACCACAAGTTTCGCCGATACCCGGCAGATTCACCAAGTCGATTTCCCCGGCGGAGCGCGGACCCAGTTGACGTTCTTCAAAGATACGGCCGACGACGCCAACTACCAGCCGACCAACGGCGATTTCTTCGTCTTCAGCAAAGACAGCGGAGGCAACGAGTTTTTTCAACAATATGCCTTTGACGTCGCTAGTGGCGCGATCACGCTGCTGACCGACGGCAAATCGCGCAACACCGGCGGCGTCTGGTCCAACGCCGGCGACCAATATGTTTACGGATCGACCCGCCGCACTGGCAAAGACGTCGACCTCTGGATCATGAACCCGGCCGACGGAAAGTCCGACCGCATACTCGCGGAGATGAAGGGTGGCGGCTGGGGCGCCATGAGCTTCTCGCCCGACGATCGTTCACTTCTCATCCAAGAATTAATCTCGGCCAACGAATCCTACATCTGGCGACTGGAT
>DASYDU010000123.1:0-2906 GCA_036499445.1 Lacipirellulaceae bacterium | reverse complement strand
AATCCCACGCGCTCTGGTCCGGCCGACGCCGTCACCTGCGACATGGGCCACGACTACGAGCCCGAGCAGAAGGCGTTGAACGGCGGCAAGGCCGATCAATTCCCCGAGACCACTGCCGGCAAGGGCTTGGCTTGCCAGCCGGACGGCACAACCGTCATGACTTATTACGACGGTAACACCGTCACAGCGATGTGGAACTACGCTCAGTACTACGCCATGAGCGACAATTCCTTCTCCACGACTTACGGGCCGACCGTGCCCGGCCACGCCAATCTCATTGCGGGCACCACGCACGGCATCATCATTCACGATCCCGCCAATCCCGCGAACCCCGACACCTCCGGCTTCTACGTCAATCCGAAGGACAATTCGGTCACGCTGGTCGACGCCAACCTGCCTGGCTATCTCGACGATTGCGGCCCCGGCCGCACGTTTGAATTCACCGGCAAGAATGTCGGCGATCTCCTGAACGCGAAGAATGTGACCTGGGGCTATTTCCAGGGTGGCTTCCTGCCGAGCACGCCCGCGACGCTCGACGCGAACGGCAATGTGCTGCAGCCTGCTGTTTGCAACACCGCGCACCAAGCTCACCAGATGGACATCGACGGCAAGACCTACCTCGTGCAGAACCCGAGCGTGAACAACCCGGGCGTGGACATTCACCCGCTCGCCAGGGACTACAGCACCGGCGTGACGCCGTTCATGAAGTTTGCGAGCACCCGCAACCCGCACCATCTGCGGCCGACCTCGACGGAAATGATCGGCAAGACCGACCAGGCCAATCATATGTACGATATTTCGGACTTCTTCACGTCGCTGAAGGCCGGCTCATTGCCGTCGGTAAGCTACGTCAAGGCGCCGGTCTATCAGTACGGCCATCCCAACAGTTCCAACCCGCTCGTAGAGCAGGCCTTCATGGTGCAGACGATCAACGCGATCCAGCAGTCGCCTTTCTGGAAGGAAACCGCGGTCGTCATCGTGTGGGATGACTCCGATGGCTGGTACGACCACGTGATGCCTCCGGTATTGACCCCGTCGGCGACCAACCTCGACTTCCTCTTTGGCCCCGGCAATTGCGGCACGCCGCAGCCCGGCGCTGAGCAGGCACGCTGCGGCCTCGGCCCGCGCCAGCCACTGCTTGTGATCTCGCCGTATGCGAAATCGAACTTCGTCGATCACACCCTGACCCATCAGGCTTCGGTTCTTCGCTTCATCGAAGACAATTGGAATCTCGGATTCATCGATGGCCCGACTGCTCCGCCGACGGGTACGGGCTCCGTCGACCGGACGGCAAATTCGATCGTTAACATGTTCGACTTCAAGGGCAAGCCGAATACGCGTCCTCTCATTCTCGATGCAGTCACTGGATCGGTCGTCTCGGGTGGCGACAACGACGGTCACGACAATGGCCACGACAACGATCACGGCCACGATAACGGCCACGATAACGATCACAACCACTAACGCGTCCACCGACACGATCGAGCCACGACAATTGGCCCGCCGCAGGCATTGCCTGCGGCGGGATACCGCGTCATCGGTGGCGGCGATTATGCGGCAAGCACTTCTTGGTTCACGCTAAACTGCTTGTGTCCGCTTGTTTGTTAGTAGAGAGCTCATAGCAATCATTAAAGCATTGCGGGCTTTAATGGTTGCTACGAACTGAACCCACGCGTTCAACACATCGGATCGCATCCCCATTCCCCGGGGCGCTGTGGCCGGAGAGCCTTCATATCCACCGCCCTGCGGAGCTGCGAGATGTCTATGCCGGGATCGGCGTGGATAGTCGTCCTTATGATACAATTTTTGACGTATTTCCGGTGCTTCAACCAGTGCCAGCTGAGCTTCATGCCCTTCGCCTCCTCCTTGCATGCAGCGGTCGCCTTTTCCAGGACAACCCTATCAGCCCTGGACAGCTTCGCAGCCTGCGCCGGGATAGACATGGCAATGCCGCTAACAAGTACCGTGGCGACAATGCCGGCGATTAAAGCGGTGGCGCAGTGATACATGATACGCTCCTTTGAGCTGATACGCTCCCTTGAATTGCTTGTGCACTATTCGCCCGTTCGAGATCGGGGCCGCGGCGCCTAACCGACGTCAGACCCGGGCTGAGTTTGAACCGACGAGGACGTCGCTCGACAGCGTTCGCGTTGCGCACGTTGAGCGGGTCGCGGCGAAGGTCGTCGCCGTTCAGCTCGATCAGGTCGCTAGAGCCGCGCATTGCGGGGCTCTGACGTTCCTGTTGGCCCGTTCGTTATCTTGCCATACCTGGGCAGCGGTGAACACCACGAACAATCCGAAGATAATGCCCAACGACGATAGCATGCCGGCGGAGATCGCCTTGAAAGAGCACGCCCGCTCCCCCACCGCGAGGACATTACAACTGCGGAGATTGTAGCCGCGACCAAGTACGTCACGCCGAAAACCACCTGTGCCATCCATCAGAGGAAGATTGTGCATGCAGTCGCTCAATGTTCTGCTCTTGCAGCGAACAATTGCCGTTGCGCGCAAATCGGAGTTTGTTGAACGGAATCAACGTGCCATGCCTGTCCAGTCCTCGCTCAAAAAATAATCCGCTTCACATCCGACCCAAATCACCGGCTTATTCCCCGCCATCTCGTCCCAAACGAGGGGCGTTTCGCGATCGTCACGGACGTGGGGCGGGATGCGGTGGACGCGGCGGCGCTTTTGACGAACGGCGCTGAAGCGGACGGCGAAGTCGTGTGGTCCTGACGCCCCGATGCTGGCGTCAAGTCGGTGATGATGTCTGCGCATCACGTAAGTGATGTCGCTCGCGCATCACACTGGTGATGGTGACAACAAAGCCGGTCGCCAAGGAGAGCGCGAAATAAGCCGTAAAACCATTGCGCAGGGAAGGCCGGACTGCTTCCGCTGAACCTGTATGC
>DASYDU010000122.1:0-2842 GCA_036499445.1 Lacipirellulaceae bacterium | reverse complement strand
CGCCATTGGTAGCACTGGCAATCTTCATGGTGTTTTTCACAGTCCCATTGGCGTTCAGGAACAGCACATGCACGGCACCACGCTTGTTGCCGCCGGTGTCATCGCCATCGGCTCCGACGCCAAGATCGGTGATACCGTCACCGTCCAAGTCCCCCAGCGATGCCACCGAATCGCCAAAGTAGTCCCCGTTGGCGAGCGTCGGCCCGCCGCCGAGGCCGCTGGCGATCTTCAGGCTGCTCTTCACCGAGCCACTGGTATTCAGGAATAGCACATACACTGCACCGTGCCCGCCATCATTACGCGCCCCAACGGCCAAATCTGCGACGCCGTCCCAGTCCAGGTCCCCTAGCGATGCCACTGAGCTGCCAAAGTAGTCATTATTACTAAGTGCGGGGCCGCCGTTCGTGCCGCTGGCGATTTTGACGCTGCTCTTCACCGTGCCGTTCGCGTTCAAGAACAGCACGTACACCGCACCACGAGCATTGCCGCCCGTATCGTCTTTGTCGGCCCCAACAGCGATGTCGGAGATGCCATCGCCATCTAAGTCTCCCAATGAGGCAATCGAACGGCCGAAGTAGTCGCCATTCGCCAAGGTCGGGCCGCCGCCGATGCCACCGGCGATCTTCCGAGTCTTTGCGCTGTCGGCCGTGCCAATACTCGGCTTGGCGATCGTGGCCTGGTAGTCTTCGACCTCGCCATCGCTTGCCGCCCCAGTGGGATTGGCTGCGGCCGCGTCGCTGCTCAATCGGAACCGCGCGTAAGTTTTGCCAGTGAACCCGCCTGGCACCACGGGAAAAGAGAGCGTCTTGTTGCCGTTGTTAGTCCCCGTAGGCACCACAATCGACGCGCGTTCAGTCGCATTATCAAACACACCGTCGGCGTTATAGTCGATCCAGCCGTAGAGCGTTGCCGCCGTACCCGTCGTATTCGTGACGCGGACGTTTACCTTCGGCTGATCGCCGACGGTGAGCACGAGGTCGGCCGCCGGATTGGTGATCCCGTCCTCATCGTCGGGCAGCGCGCCGTTCACATCGTCGGCGTTGGCGGCGACATTCTGCAAAGTACCGCTGTCGCCATCGACGTTCGTTCCGATCTTAATGCCAGCGACGATCGTATGGCTCGGGCCATTGTCAGAAAGCAGCGTGTTGTAGTTGCCGTGGCTGGTGCCGGCTCCAAGATCCGGCGCGTCGCCGAAATCGGCCGCTAGCATCGTCCGATCTTCTAGCAGTTCGAACGATGCGCAGCGCGTGAGCGCCTTTGGTCGCTTGCGACGCGGCCCACGCGGAAGTTTCGGAAAAAAGAGCGCCGCTCGAATATCGCCAATCCATCGCGAATGCGTCATGAAGAGCCTTCTGGGGAATCAGTCACCTGATCGTCCAGGGAAAAAATACTCGATGGAACGCGCGCAAGTCAATAAAAAAACGCCAAATTGTGCAATTCTTCGCTAATTAAAGCTCCGCTCCTCATCTACAAGTGGTAGCCGCTCGATTTCGTTTGTCGAGAAGCCCAGCGAAAGTTCCCAAACTGGTTCCTATTAATGAACTGGTTCCTATTAATGATAAGACGCCTGAGACGTAAGGCGAACTCGGCGGCCGGAATTCCAGCACTCCTAACTTCCTCCCTGTGTCCACGTCAAGTCTTCGCGATCTACGAGAAGTGTCGGCGGTCACTCTTCTTGCAACCTCCCGATTCTTGGCCCCTCTTCACTCCCTGCTCCTTGCTTCGAGCTCACTCCGTGGCCCAAATCGCTCTTGAACGTATGTCCACTATCTGCTAGGGTTGATGCTGCAATTCAGCCACAGCTCTTTGACAAGTCGATAAGTGATAGGCGGAGGGACAAAGTCGTTGGTCGTGGTGACCAGTGATCGCGCTCAGCCTGCGCGCCCGCTGGCTCTCGACACTCAGCCCTTGACCCTCGACTCCTCTCGGCACCTTTCGGCCTCTGCGCGGACAAAACTCACCCTAGTTTTGCGGCCGAGGGAATTGTGTTTGCTCGTGATTCGCAGGCCATGTCAGTTCGTGCGTGGTGCAAAAGGATGGACTTTTGCAGGAAAAAGTTGGGACCCCAGTTTCGCCGACAAAACGCATCCCGAGGGCCGACAAGGTGTTACGACGCTCAGCGCGCAAACATGCCAAACAAAACTCAACAATCCCCGAGCGCCAGCGAGTTTTGCCGGCACGAAAGCGCGAGCGATGCGACTAATGTTCGCCCCAGAGCGTGAGCACCAGGCGACGCCGGCCGCCTTGGCGGCGGTGTTCGCAGAGATAGATCCCTTGCCAGGTGCCGAGACAGAGCGTGCCGCCGGCGACCGGGATCGAAACGCTGCTGCCTAAGAGGGACGCCTTGACGTGGGCCGGCATGTCGTCCGGCCCTTCGCTTGTGTGCCGGTAGGGGAAGTTTTCCGGCGCGATCGCGGCAAACGACGATTCTAAATCGGCCGGCACGTCCGGATCGGCATTCTCGTTGATCGTCAGCGAGGCAGACGTGTGCTGGACGAAAACGTGCAGCAGCCCGATGCCGATTTCCGTCAGCTCGGGCAAGGCAGCGACCACTTCGCGAGTAACGAGATGAAATCCGCGCGATCGCGGCGGCAGTTCGATGGTCCGTTGAATCCAGGTCATTCGTAGCCCTCTTTTCTCGTAGCGACCGCGGCACCCCCCGTTGTCGGCTCGCCGCTTGCATCGAAGGACCGCTTGCCAAGTGTCAATCTACCCCGAAAAGGCCGCGCCGCGGGTATGAATCGACGCGACAAAGCTGGTCCTATTTGCCTAAGCCGCAAGGTTTTACGTCGTTGCAACAAAGCCTGTTTCGGCGACCATTTTCCTGGCGAGAAAATGCTTG
>DASYDU010000121.1:0-24028 GCA_036499445.1 Lacipirellulaceae bacterium | reverse complement strand
CGGCGCCTTTCCACGGCCGAGGCCCTCCGCGAGATTCCCACTCTTGAGCCACGCGGGCTCCGCGGCGGCGTCTCGTACTTTGATGCGGCATTTGACGATGCTCGCCTGCTGATCAACCTCGTGCAAACGAGCGTCGACCTCGGTGGTGTTTGTCTGAACTACGCTCCGGCACGTGAGCTTTTGAAACAATCGGGCCGAATTTGCGGGCTTGTGGCTGAGGATGGCGAGACGGGGCGAACGTTTCACATCGCGGCGCGCGTGGTGGTCAACGCAGCAGGCCCCTTCAGCGATCAGGTCCAGCGGCTTGACAATCCTGAAGCAGAGGACAGGATCGTGCCCAGCCAAGGTTCGCACATTGTGTTGAGCCGCGAGTTTCTACCATGCAGCGCGGCCTTGCTCGTTCCGCGAACGCGCGACGCGCGAGTCGTGTTCGCGATCCCGTGGCATGATCACGTGCTGGTCGGCACCACCGATACCGCACTGGCCGACGCGCCGCTGGAGCCGCAGCCGCGCGAAACGGAAATCGACTTCTTGTTGGAAGAGGTCGCGCCCTATTTGGCTAAGAAGCCCGAGCGGCGCGACATCCGCACGGTGTTTGCCGGCGTGAGGCCACTGGTTAAGAGCGGCAACAGCCGTCGAACTTCGCAGCTTGGCCGCGACCACGCGGTCAGCGTCTCATCGTCAGGATTGGTCTCCGTCGTGGGCGGTAAATGGACGACTTACCGCAAGATGGCCGAGGACTGCGTGGACGTTGCCGCGCGCGTTGCCGAATTGCCGCCTAAGCCGTGCCAAACGATGGCACTAGCGATTCATGGCGGCCGCGGGGGAGCGGTCGACGGCGTGCTAGCCCTATATGGATCAGATGGGCCAGCGGTGAAGCAGCTCACCTCCTCGCGGCAGGATTGGAGTCAACCGCTCGACCCGCGATTGCCCTATCTTGCCGGACAAGTGATCTGGGCCGCACGATATGAAATGGCCCGCACCGTCGAAGATGTGCTGGGCCGCCGCATGAGGGTGCTTTTTATTGACGCAGAGGTAGCTCTGGCGGCGGCGCCGAAAGTGGCCGAACTCCTTGCGTCCGAACTAGGTCGGGACGCAGCCTGGCAGGCGGAACAAGTCGAGAGATTTAAAACGCTTGCTGAATTGTATCGACCAAAATCGACCGAATAATTGTCTCTTGAATTGCATGAGCGACACTCTCTCTCCCGATTTACCCGTAGCAGCTATCCTCGGAGATGCCGTTGAAGCGTCGCGCGGCGGCGCAGTCGTCGTTACGGCGCCGCCCGGCTCGGGCAAAACGATGCTGGTGCCGGCGGCCATATTGGATGACGTGCCCGCGGGCCAGAAGGTCGTGCTAATTCAACCCCGTCGTTTGGCTACTCGGGCTGTTGCGAGGCGGATCGCGCAGCTTCGTGGCGTTCCACTCGGTGGAGAAGTCGGCTATCAGGTCCGATTCGGTTCATGCGTCAGTCGCGACACGCGCCTCGCCGTGGTGACAACCGGCATTTTGTTGCGGCAATTGCTCGATGATGTGGCGATCGAAGACATCGGTGCCGTCATCCTCGACGAGTTCCATGAGCGAACGATCGAGATGGACCTTGTATTGGGGCTACTTGTGCGAATTCGTCAGACGTTGCGGCCCGATCTGCGCATCGTTGTGATGAGTGCGACGCTCGCGGCGGGCCCTGTGGCGCATTTGCTAGGCGACTGTCCCGTGATTCACGCTGAGGGGCGGCCCTTTCCTGTCGCGATCCGCTATCTGCAGCGGGGCCAGCAACGACCGCTTCCGGAGCTTGTCGCTGCGCTCACGCCAGAAGCGCTGCGGGAAACGCCAGGGCACGTGCTCGTGTTCTTGCCAGGCGTTGGCGAGATTTTGCGTTGCCAGGAGGCGCTCGCGTCCTGGGCCGAGCGCGAGGGGCACGCGCTATTGCCCCTTTTCGGCGATCTGCCGCCGGAACAGCAAGACCGTGTGCTCACCGATCTCGGACAGCGCAAAATCATCCTGGCCACCAACGTCGCCGAAACATCGCTCACGATCGAGGGCGTCACCGCAGTGATCGATTCGGGGCAGGCCCGACAAAAGCGCGTGTCGCCCGCCACCGGTTTGCCGCGGCTCGAATTGATTCCCATTTCGCAATCGTCGGCAGATCAGCGCGCCGGCCGCGCCGGGCGAACCGCCCCGGGCATTTGTTGGCGACTTTGGGAAAAGTCGTCACACGTCGGGCGGCCGGCCGCCGAGACGCCTGAGGTATTGCGCAGCGATCTGGCCGAGCCGCTCCTGCAATTGCTGGCGCTGGGCGAGCTGGCGGGATTTCCTTGGCTCGACGCGCCGCCGGCCGACGCGATCGAGAACGGTCGGCGCTTGCTGCGACTGCTCGGTGCGACGGACGAACAAGATCGAGTTATGCCGCTGGGGAAGGAGCTGTCGCGGTTGCCGGCCCATCCGCGGCTCGGTCGCATGCTGCTCGCGGGAGCCGAGCGCGGCGTGCTACGGGAAACTTCAGTCGCGGCCGCACTGCTTTCCGAACGCGATCCATATCGGTCGGCGGAACATGGACGGCGCGGTCCCCGCGATTATGGCACGGTGCGGAGTCGGTCCGATATTGTGGACCGCGTGGCCGCCTTACAGGTATTTCACGCCGACAAGCCCTCGAACGACGCCGATCTTGAACTACATCCGGGCGGAGCGCGCAACGTGCTACGAACGGCAGAGCAGCTGTTTTACTTGACCGATTTTCCTCGAGCACCACGGGCCGAGCATCCGGACATCGCGCTGATGCACGCGCTCTTGGACGCCTTTCCCGACCGCCTTGCCAAGTTACGTCCCGGTACATTGGACCGCGCGCTGATGGTTGGCGGACGCGGCGTGCGGATCGATAGCAGTTCGCGAGTGCGAGGCGAGGCATTTTTCTTGGCGATCGATCTGGACGATTCGCGCGGCGAAGCGCGGGCTCGCCAGGTTTCGGCGGTGGAGCGGACGTGGCTTGTGGGCGAACGGCTGCGAACGGGCGACGAGCTGTTCTTCAATCCGACGCGCGGACAGGTTGAGGCGCGGACGCGAACGTACTGGGTTGATTTAGTCGTCGAAGAGACGCCGGTCGCGATTCGGGATATGATGGCCGCTGCGGAACTGCTGGCGCGACACGCGCGGCAACAACTCGATCGCGTTCTGCCGGCGGCCGACTCGGCGGCGGGAAAGTTTTTGGCGCGGGTTCGCTGGCTGGCGGACGCGCTGCCGGATCTGAATTTGCCGACGTTCGACCAAGCCCAGCTCGAACAAATGTTGCCGGAAGTCTGTCACGGTCTGAGATCAATCGATGAGCTTCGCACCGCCGACTGGCTTACGACGTTTCAGGCCCTCGTCGGTTACGATCGACTAACGAACATCGATCGGCTCGTCCCGCCCGAGCTAGAGCTGCCGAGCGGCAACCGACATGCCGTTGTCTACGAAGTCGGCAAAACGCCCGTGTTGGCGGTGCGAATTCAAGAGCTGTTCGGGATGCGCGAGACGCCGAAAGTCGGCGGCGGACGTGTGCCGATATTGCTCCATCTACTCGGACCAAACTATCGCCCGCAACAGGTCACAGCCGACTTGGCCAGCTTTTGGCAGAACACCTATCCAGAAGTGAAAAAGGAGCTTCGCCGCCGCTACCCCAAGCACGCTTGGCCGGACGATCCACTCACGGCCCGAGCAACCCACTCCGGACTGAAGCGTGATATGGAATGACGCCAACCTTGGTCGCGTCCGCGCAACTTACCGTAGCGGCAAGATGCAGCCGAAATCCTTGAATTCAGCGCAAAGGAATAGATAAGAAGGTCGGCCCGCGTCCTCCTACTCTTGCTCTACGTTACGGCGACGGGTTCGGCGTCGCGCGTCGGAACGGTACCGAAAAGAATCACAACCCAGCGCCGCATGGCGTCGGCGGCGATCAGGACGGTCATCACCAACATCGCGGACGCCAAAAAACAGAGAAGCTTCAGCAGGAATGCCGCCTCGGGCGTTGCGGTCGGGAGCTCATAGACCCACCAGCTATGAACGCTCATCACGCCCGCGGTGAGAACGGTCACCAGGACGAACACGAACGGAATGCCCGTACAGAGCGCATAGCGGCGTTTCGGGGCATGCAGGAGCAGGTAGGTTGTACCAACCGCCAGCGCAATCGCAGCCAGGAGTTGGTTCGCAATACCCAGCATTCGCCACAACGTATCCAGCGTTCCCATGTAGAGCAGATAGCCCCACGCCGAGCAGACGAGAATACTCATCACGATGTTGAGGACCCAATGGGGACGACGGGCGGCCAATGAGCTGCGAGGGTCTGCTGTTTCCGAGCCAGCCTCGAGCGCAAGTTCCGAAGGCCCGCCGAGAACGGACGCCCTGGTCAGCGTATTACCCGCGCCGAACGACGCAAACGCTTCCTGAAACACGAATCGCGCCACGCGCGTGCCGGTTTCGAGCAGCGTCAGAATGAACAGCGCCTCGAACATGATGACGAAGTGATACCAATATGCCATCAACGTCTGCATTCCCGGCACGCTCGCGAACACCTTGGCCATGCCGACGGCGAGCGTCACGGCTCCGCCGGTGCGGTTGGCCAGCTTCTCCTGGACGCCTTGTTCCAGCTGTTCGATCTCGCGCGGCTGCGGGTCGAAGCCAAGCTGATCGGGGCTAGTTTGCGTCATGGCAACGTAACTGGCGTGAAGGGCAGGACTCTTTTGATCAGCATTGATGAGAAAATAGTCGCCGGGCTCCAGCGCGCAAGCCGCCACCAAGGCCGTCACTGCGACGAAGCCTTCGACCACCATCGCGCCATAGCCAATCGGGCGAATGTCGGATTCCTTGTCGATCATCTTTGGAGTAGTGCCCGAGGCGATGAGCGCGTGAAAGCCCGAAATTGCGCCGCACATGATGACAATGCAGACGAAGGGCCACAACGGACCGCTGATCACCGGCCCGCCGCCGTGGATGAACGGCGTTGTCGCGGGCATCTTCAGAATCGGATGGGCGGCAATGATGCCGATGCCGAGCACCACCATCACGCCGATCTTCATGTAGCTCGACAAATAGTCGCGCGGACACATCAATACCCAAACGGGCAGGATCGAGGCGATGCCCGCGTAAATCGGCAGCATCAGTGAAAGGGTCTTGGGATCGAACAGCAGCCAGTGGCCCCACGCCGAATGGGCGAACGGCTGGCCGAAAATGACGCCCGCCATCACGCAGCTGACGCCGATCGCCGAGGCTTCGCCAATGCGGCCGGGGCGAATCTTGTACATCCATAGTCCGGTCACGAGTGCGGCGGGAATCGTCACGAGGATCGTGAACATGCCCCAGGGGCTTTCGGCAAGCGCCTTGACGACGACGATGGCGACGCTGGAAAGCGTGCAGATGATGATAAACAGCGTGGCGATGCTGGTAATGACGCCGGAGACCGGGCCGATGGTCTCACGCGCGATGTGCGGCAAACTGAGCCCGCCCTGCCGGACCGAGGCCCAGAGAATTACGAAATCGTGGACTGCCCCGGCCAGGCATGCGCCAATCACTAGCCAAATGAATCCAGGAGCGTAACCCCACTGCGACGCCAGCACCGGACCGATTAGTGGGCCCGGCCCAGCAATAGCGGCGAAATGGACGCCGAAGAGCACTAATTTGTTCGTGGGATGATAGTCGCAGCCGTCACACAACCGATGCGCCGGTGTCGGCCGGCGATCATCGAGCACGGCGACGCGCGCGGCGAGGAACGCGCCGTAAAGACGATAGGCCACCATGAAGGCAGCCAGCGAGCCAACGATGAGCCAGAGTGAATTCAATAGAGGTCTCCAGTCGGCCGGGAAGAAGCCCATTCTAAGGCAACCGACGCTTGCCGCCAAATACGACTGCACGACGGATAGTCGCTATGGATGCCGCGTATTAGATCTGCCGCGAAAAGACTTAAGATAGCGGCAACGTCAACCGTTTGCCACGCGGGGCGGTCTGTATCCCGAATCGCCGGGCCGACCGCTTTTGCAACCGACCTCGACGGCTACTCGATCCGCTGGGATTGCCCGCGACCCGCTGAGCGGGCTGCAAATGCGATCACGGAAAGCAGCGCGGTCACGGTCAGCATAAAAGTACCGGGTTCTGGCACCGCGCCCGAGTTTGCAGCCGCGGCAGAGCCACTGGCGGTGGCGCCGAAGTTAGATTGCCACTTGTCGTAGTCTGACTGGTCGACGGTTCCATTGCCGGAGCCGTCGGCCGCAAGTCCGATAGCGCTTTGTCCAACGGAATCACGCCACACCGTATAGTCCCCGGCATCCACAACGCCGTCTTTGTTGTAGTCGCCAACGAGTCCGCTTTGCTTCTGCCACATCCGCACGTAATCGACGTCCATGAACTGTGGGAACGTGGTCGTCCCATCTGGATCTCCGTCAAAGATGCCGCCGACGGCCAGATTTAAGATGATATTCTTCGCCGTGAGGAAATTGGCGTCCGACATCGCCGCGTTCTCATTCACCGTGTAGGTGAGATGGTCGTCTACGTAAAACTTGAGCTGCTTGTTTTCCCAATCGACCGCGTACTTATGAAAGTCAGCTTGAAAGTCGACGGCAGGCGAGGGAACGTAATCTTGGACAACATAAAAATGCTGGCCGCAACAAGGGCCGGCATTCTTCTGGTAATGGAAGGCACTGCTGACGTCGCCCGATAAACGCCCCTTATTCTCCATCACGTCGATTTCACCGCCGAGCGGCCATTGAACTGCATTGGCATTGAGCCAAAACGCCGGCCACATTCCTTTGCCAGAAGGAAGATCGATCCTCGCTTCGAAGTAACTCCCGGGTCCGAATGTTCCCTTGCTTTCGAGTCGAGCCGAGAGGTACGACTTTCCTCCGACTGGTGCTGTCGGCTGCGATGCGGTGATTCGCAGCACGTCATTGTTAATGATCGTTGCCTGCGACGGCATGTAGTATTGCTTTTCGTTGTTCTGGCTATTCTGTAGGTTTAGCACGTTCCACGTGTTAGTGTTGACGCTCGTGCCCGTGAATTCGTCGTGCCAAGCGAGTTGCCAGCCGGGAAAATCAGGGACCTGCCCCGATGCGGTGGCCGAGAGGGTCAAAACGCATGTCGCCCAGAGCGGACCGACGAGAATAAATTGCAGACGGTAAAATACAAATCGACACGCTGCCATTCCAGCTTCTCCGCCCGATCAGGATTGCCGCTCCAGCCGTATTGTAACTGATTCGTAACATTTTACCAGTGCTTTTTTTGAGATTTTTCCAGCTCGGTTTTGGGAGACGGCCGCCGGTTCTTAAAGTCGGCGGGTACGGCGTTCCTCTCCCGTTAGCACGTTGCGCCTTGAGAATCGACGCAGTCGGCTTTCCGTCGCTCGTTTGACAAACGAGTCGGCCTTACTGACACTCGAATGAAACCGCCCCGACGGCTACCAGCGCCATCCGCGTGCGACCAAACGGCCGTACAATGTAAGGCCGTTACGGCGCGTTCTCCTCAGCAACAGCTTTTGCTTCCTCTCTCTTCAACTCGAAGCGTCCCATGTCGGCCGAATCGCAGAAACTATCGCTGACGGAGAAAATCGGCTACTGCCTTGGCGATCTGGCGACCAACTTCGTCTTTCAGATGCAGATCATGTTTCTGCCGTATTTCTATCCGGAAGTATTCGGGATCTCGACGTTGGCCATGGGCTGGCTGTTCTTCATCACGCGGCTCTGGCACGCGGTGATCGATCCCATGATGGGAGCCCTCACGGATCGGACAAACTCGCGTTGGGGAAGATTTCGGCCCTGGGTGTTGTGGTCGGCCGTACCCTTTGCCGTGCTGTTCGTACTGACCTACACGACGCCTCATTTAGAAGCCAACGGAAGGCTGATCTGGGCGTACACAACTTACATCTTGTTAGTGTTGGTATACACCGTAAACAATATCCCCTATTCCGCAATGAGCGGCGTCTTGACTGGGGATTCCGCGGAACGAACCAGTCTCGCGTCATGGCGGTTCGTCGCAGCGATGACGGCGACTTTCATCGTGCAGACCTTTACGCCGGTGCTGGTGCGGCGATTGGGCGGAGGGAATCAGGAATTAGGGTATCAGCTGACGGTCGGTTTGTATGCCGTCGTGATGGTCGTGTGCTTCGCTGCGACGTTTTTGACCACGAAGGAGCGAGTCCAGCCCGACCCAAATCAAAGTACTTCCTTTGTGGGAGATCTCAAGGATTTGATCGCCATCGGCCCTTGGTGGGCACTGTTTATGCTCGCGCTTTTCGAATTCATCAATCTCGCATTACGCGGCGCAACAACGCTTTATTACTTCAACTATTTTGTGGACGGAACACGCTTTGTTTCTTGGTTCAATAACTGGGAAAGTCGCACATTGGGGCGGGAAGTCTTTTCAATCGAGACGTCTCACGTCCTATCCTTGTTTAATGGCCTGGGCATTGCCACGACGCTAATCGGCGTGATTACGTCGACCTGGTTGGCCGCCCGCTTCGGAAAGCGAAACGTATTCCTCGTCTGCCTGTTTCTTTCGGCATGTTTTATCGGCGCGTTTGTATTCATCCCGTCCGACGCCGTAGCTTGGATCTTGGCGTGTCAGATTCTCTATAATTTGTCCTATGGGCCGACGATTCCACTTTTGTGGGCGATGATGGCGGACGTGGCCGACTATTCGGAATGGCGGACCGGGCGACGGGCAACCGGCATGGTCTTCGCCACCATGATGTTCGCCTTAAACACCGGTCAGGCCATCGGAGCCGGGCTAAACGGCTGGCTGCTACGGTGGTACGGCTTCGCAGAAAAGCAGCCAGAACAGTCGGCGCGCGCGGTGCGCGGAATCGTGTGGATGTTTAGTGTGTATCCGGCGATCGCATTCTTTATCGGCTGTGCCGCCCTATGGCTTTACCGGATCGACAGGCCTATGGAGATCGATCTTGATCGTGAGCTCACGCTGCGCCGTCAAAACTTCCAAACGAACTGACCCCAGGAGATATTTCAACCGGATCTATTCGATAGCGTTTCCGACACCTTCGGGTTCGACATCGTCAGATTTGTAAATGGACGCGGTCTCGGCGTGCCGGCGTGAAAGGAAGTTTGGCCGCGAATCGACTCCTGCGATCGTCCGGAAAGGTCGGCGGTAAAGCGTTGCTCGTCCGACCGGTGCCGTCGTAAGATATAGGGCGAATCAATTGAATTGACTTTTCCGGGAACCGAAGCCATTATAGAGAGTGTAACAGTTTCTCAGCAGTTTCGCAGTTTGCCACATGAGTACCATCCGAAAAGTTGCCAAACGGGCGGGTGTTTCGATCGCCACGGTCTCGCGGGTCGTTAACGGGAGCTCCAGCGTCGCGCCCGAGCTGCGCGAGCGCGTGCTTGAGGCTGTCAGCTGTTGCGGCTATGCGCCGACCGTTGGCCGCCGCAGTGAAGCGTCGATCGCGCTCGTCTATGCCGGCCCTTTCAGCGTTGGCTCGCCGTACGATGCGGCTTGTCTGGATGGCATGGTCACCGCAATGATCGAAACCGAGTTCGACCTCAAAATCATTCACTTGCGGCGTGACAAGAGCCCGGACGAAACTTTTTCGCAGTTCTTTATGCGTAAGGGAATTCGTGGCGCCATTGTGCGTACAACGTCTGCCGACCGGGACGTGGCAAAGGCGATCGCGGCGGAAGACTTTCCGTCGGTGGTGCTGGGAGACCACTTCGACGATCCACGCTTGGCGTTTGCTTTCAACGATTCGCGCGGCGCAAGTTTCGAAGGGATCGAACATCTGATTTCACTGGGGCATCGGCGAATTGCTTTTGCATCGAATGAAACGGAAGACGGCGACCACATCGACCGGCGCGACGCCTATCGCGGCGCCCTGATGGCCCACAAATTGTTCGACGAACGGCTGGTTTTCCGGGTTCCGGCACGGCGATTGGACGGCGCACAAATGATGCGCAAGATCATGAGTCTGAGCACGCCGCCGACCGCCGTTTTCATCGCGGATCCGCTCACCGCCGAAGGCGCGATCAATGAGGCCCATAAGATTGGAGTGCGGATTCCCGAGGATCTCTCGATTCTCGGATTCGACGACACCGACACTCGGCATTCCGTATTTCCGTCGATGACGGCCGTTTGCCAGGACTCCTGCGAATTGGGCCGGCTGGCATACGATGCGCTGGTGAAACGCTGCGCGGCCAAGAGCACCGCGATCGACTCAATCTCCGGCAAGGCGTGGCTCGAAATTAACCACACCACGGGGCGCGCTCCGGAACGGCAAATACGAATTTTGCCCAATGGTGACCGTTTAGAGGCGATTGGGGCCTAATCGTTTCTGCTTCTCTTTCGCTCAGCGGCTGGACCGGCGTATCACAAATCTCTTGCTCGCGTGGTGCTAGCGGAATTGTTACTCAGCGCGACGGACAGAAAATTCCAACAAAGTTGTTGACAACCCGACTAACTGCGATTAAACTGAGAAACAGTTCCGCAAAGGTTTCTCGCACGGCGCGGGCCAATCCAGCGAGTAAACGAAGTCAGCGGGTCTCGTCAAGACAGGTGAATTGTTAAGAACAGGCGAACGCAAGGCCGTTGCGGCGGGCCGGCCTTCGGACGAATAAAACGCCGTCCCGGCAACCCGCGACGCAGAGGTGCATTGCGACAAGCGCGCCGCTGATTTCGGGCGGCGTTAACCAGTTGCAAATTGATTTTGGAGATTACACGAGAAAAGCGGCATTGCGGAGGATCGATGCGATCGGGGTGCGGCACTTTTTATTTGCTGACTTCGGCCAGGATGCCCAGATGCGGCGCAGTTTTGGTCACGTCAACACGTGATCCTATTAACAACGCGGAGGTAGTTCTCATGAAGCAGATGTTTGCCGGTTTTTTTGTGGCGATGATTGCGCTGTTGTTAGTCAAAAGCGATCAAGCGCAGGCAAATACCTTGATCAGCGATTTCAACAACTTAGCAATCTCGGGGGCGTACAACAATTTTCAGACTGGCACGCTGACATCGTCGCCGACAGGGTTTTATATCGTCGCTGGCGACTTTGGCGGCATGTACACCTTCGTCTCACCGACGATCAACGGATCGGGTAATTCCGCAGTGCAACTCAAGCTTGACATTAACCCGGCAACCGATCCGCTGGCCGAGAAGTTTAACGTCGTATTATTTGACAATGACCCGACGCCGACGCAGTTGCGATTTGAGTTTCGAAACCTGTCCGCCGGCGCCGGCCAGACGTTGACGTTGCCGATCAGCGCTGGTGTGGTCGCTGCCACGGGCACAACCCCGGGGCTCGATTTGTCGGCAATCAGCCAATGGCACTTCCAGGGTACGTTCGGCAACGGCGATCCTGGCAAGACTTTGGATGTCACACTTCACAATTTGTCACTTGTTCCCGAGCCGTCGTCCTTGATTTTGGCAGGAATCGCCGTGATTTCAGCGGTGCTAGCTTGCCGGCGGCGTAGTCGGTAGTTTGTTCGACCCACGGGTAGTAATGATCAATGGCTTTGAAAACACCGCCGTGCCGCCAGACCGCAGCGCCTAGCGGATGAGCGGCGACTACGTTGGCTGTCCCCTCGGGCGCGCGAGGGGGAGGGGGCAGCCAATTCTTGCCCAGCGGCAAAGAACTAAGCGGACGAGGAAACGGAACCTGAAGGGATAGTTGACCGGAAGACTTGCGTTTGAGGTGAGAACACGGCGTCCGTTTGTTCCGGATCGATCCGGTGCGACGCGTCAAGGGAGCCTCATTGGCGGGGCGAAAATCGACGAGGAGATTATCTCGATGAAAGCTAACATGCGGGCGATTTGCGGCGTGGCACTCGGATTGGCATTCGTTAGTTTGTGGGCCAACGACGCGCGGGCGGCGAACGCCTACTCACTCTTCACTGATATCAATGCCGTGCCGACGGCGTTTGGCTCCGCGGCCGCGTCGGCATTCGGCCATTATGCGCTGAATTCCACGGCAAAACTCAATGGCAATGACGTCCTATCGATTACTCAGCAACAGATCGGCGATCCGCCGGGCACCGGCGATTGTTGTCATGGCGTCTCGGTCGTTATTCCGGTCTCAAATGGTGAGAACGGCTCGGATTCCCATATGGACGGCGCCACCGTGAATAACGACGTTCCGAACCCTACGGCAGCCAACTCAGCCTTTAACACGATCGGCAATGCGACAGGGAAGTTAGAGGCTGGCAACGTGTTTCGTTTCTCGGCTTGGTTCCGCTCCGATCCGGCCAATCCGATCACGGCCGAGCCGCAAGTCGCGCCAATCTTGAAGTTTGAGGTGTGGACCGAAGCGCTCAGCACCAATCAAGATACGAACTTGACGCAGGGGGCCCCGGGCTTTGGCGATCGATTGTACGATCAGGACCAACAAGGATACGCGCTCGGCGCGCCCGATCCCCCATCCTATGTCGATATCAACGGCGACGGCTCGGTCGCCCATGACCAGGGTTACCCACCACAGGCGTCCGTGGCCAATGGACGCCTCACTGCGCCGCTATCGACGGATCATTGGGTGTTAGCACAGGCCACATATACGGCCGATCCAAATAATTGGCTTGGCAGCGGATCTTCTGCTTTCGGCGCCGACGATGTCACGAAAGTTGAAGCCATCGACGCCGTGATGTTCCTCGGCAACTTTGGCGGCGACGTAGCCGGGCCGGGCAACATGTTGATGGATAACGCGATGGTTGAGGTGTTTAAGAACCAAGCGTCGGTTACGCCGCTCAATAACCCGAATCCGTCGCTTTCAGAAATCGTCGGCACCATCGGCGACTACAACAATGACGGACACGTCGACGCCGCCGACTACACCGTTTGGCGCGACCATGTCGGGCAACCGGGAAGCACGCTGTTCAATCGTGATCCGCTCAATGTCAGCCCAACTGTCGGCCCGGCCGACTATACGTCGTGGAAGAGTCATTTCGGCGCGGCTGGCAGCGGCAGTCTAGGCAGCGGCGCGGTGCCGGAACCAAGCTCGCTGTGCCTCGCGTTTTTCGCTCTGGCTCTGCTTGGCGGTTATTGCCGCCGCAGCCGCCAATCATCCTGACACTTCGCTGAGTCATCTAACTTGTGCTGTCAAGGATGGCCGCGCTTGAGTTGCGCAAATGCTGATTGTTCAGAGGAGTCGTAGATATGGAACATCACGAATCAAAACAGCTAAGTTGCGTCGGCGGCCGGTTGCGTTGGTCCCGGAGAGGCTGGAAATGCGATCGGACCTCTGACCTCCAGCCTCCGACATCGCCAGGCGGTTTTACGCTGGTCGAACTACTGGTAGTAATCGCTATCATCGGGATTCTGGTGGCTTTGCTGTTGCCCGCAATCCAGGCGGCGCGGGAAGCGGCACGGCGCAGCTCATGCTCTAATAATTTGAAGAACCTCGGTCTGGCAGCACTCAATCATCACGACGTCAACAAACATTTTCCGGTTTGCATGGGAGCCTACGATCCCACCGAGGCAGTGGGAAAACCGCAGTCGGCCGCGAGTTGGATCCTGAACATGTTGCCCCAAATGGAAGAGCAAGCGCTCTTCGACAAGTTTAAGCTGGCTGGCGCTTTTGAAGGCCAGTTCACCGCAAACATTTGTCAGACGGCTGTGGCGGGGACAGATAAGCTCAACAAGGGACTCGATTCATCGAAAAACGGGATTGCAGTTCCCGATTTGATGAAGACGAAGCTGCAGGTTCTGCAATGTCCCTCCGACGGGAAGTCCAACATCCTGAGCGATCAACAATCAGAATGGAGTCCTGGTAAGTGCCAGCTCGCAGTGACAAGCTACAAGGGAGTCATTGACGACACGATGGCGAATGAAAACCCGGGTACCGATTTTACAAACCTTGTTCCTGATCAATTTCGGAGCGGGAATTATGAAGATCCGGCGCCGGGCTGGACCACGCAACATGACTGCCATCGCGACACACGTTGCCGAGGATTCTTTTTCCGCCAATCATTTCAGAAACCGGTGACTATCGCGAAGGTCACCGATGGTACGAGCAAGACGGTGATGATTGGCGAGGACGTTCCCGAATTCAACATGCAGCACTCTGCTGCATTTTATTCCAACGGCAGTTGGTGCAGCTGCAACGCGCCCTTGAACTATGGTCTGCCCCAAGATCCAGATACCATTTCTCTGGCTTGGTTTAATGCGCAAGGCTTCCGAAGTCGCCATCCTGGCGGGGTGCAGTTCTGTTTTGCCGATGGATCGGTACGCTTCATTTCCGAGGACGTTGATAATATCGCCTATCGGACGAGTTGCACGCGCGGCAGCGGAGAAGCGTGGCCGACCTCGTTGTAGAAAGGCAGCTGCACCAATGCATTGTCGCCGAGCTAGAAGGGAATTGCTTTGCCGCGGCAGCGTCTCGCGCGGATCTCGGCTGTGGCCGATCCTGGCGCTGCTCTGGATTGCGAGTTCCGTGGGTTGCGGCAGTAGCCTGGCAACTGTGAGCGGCACCGTGACGCTGGATGGAAAACCGGTCGATTGCAGTCCTGAGCTGTACGGAATCGTTAATTTCTATCATGAAAATGGCGGCGGTGTGCCGGCGACCGGCACACTCAATGGCATAGGACAATACACTCTCTCCAGCGGCTCTCACCAAACGATCGAGCCCGGAACGTATCTAGTCGGTGTTTCCATCAAAAAGATTTTGCCGCCCGACGTTCCGGGTGGGCAGACGCGGCCACAACAGTTGAGTCCACCGAAGTATGGGACTCCAGGCGAATCCGGCTTCAAGGCGGAGGTGAAACCGGGCAGCAACACATTCGACTTCGCGCTGCAATCCAACTAGCTCAATAGATATCACGTCGCAATCTCGGAGCGGACAAGAGCCGCTGGTAGTGACCGGAGGGCAAGGTTTCTTCAAGGCGGACCGGTCACTCGTGTTTGGCGTCCGTTGTTTATGGCTGAAATCAAGGGGCCGCTAGGATGAAACTCCGTAGGTACACGACCGCTTATAAGCTGGTCGAGCTGCCTTTCTACTGGCTCCCGTTCGACGGGCTCAAGAGAGGGAGCAAGCGAAACCGCGCAGCGTTTACGCTCGTCGAGCTTTTGGTCGTGATTGCTATCATCGGCATCCTCGTGGCGCTTCTCTTGCCCGCCATCCAAGCCGCCCGCGAAGCAGCGCGGCGTTCTACATGCACCAACAATTTGAAGAACCTCGGCCTAGCGGTCCTCAATCATCACGATAACCAAGGGCATTTTCCGCTCAGCGACGGCTGGTCGAATCCCGAGCAAGATGAAGACAATATCGTAGCGGCGACCGGGATTAATAAGCACAGAAATACCGGTAAGGGTTGGATCCTCTCGATCTTGCCCCAGCTGGAAGAGCAACCACTTTACGACCAATTCGTTCTCGGTGGCGCCTTCGAGGGACAATACATCGCAAGTATCTGCCGAATTCCGCGGCAAGGGGTTGGCTTGGGCTCCAAGAAAAACGGCATTGTTGTGCCGCAGTTGATGCAAAC
Source organism: Lacipirellulaceae bacterium (assembly GCA_036499445.1). Lineage (GTDB taxonomy): Bacteria > Planctomycetota > Planctomycetia > Pirellulales > Lacipirellulaceae > DASYDU01. The sequence goes on along the minus strand of DASYDU010000121.1, from coordinate 8,598 downwards.
GCAATTGCCCGTGATTCATTGCCCGTCGGACCCCAACGCGACACAGCTGTTGAGCGTCGAGGAACAATGGGGTGGTTGCCCGGTGGCCGTCACGAGCTACAAAGGCGTGATGGACGATACATATGTCGGCGAGCTTTATAACAGCATCTACAATAGCGACGGGTCCCAGTATCCGAGCGGCAAAACGTACGACCGCGATCCCAACATTCGACATTGTTACGCCGGAACTCGTTGCCGTGGCATTCTTTACAAGCACACCTGGCTGAGCCCGGTGAAAATCAGCCAAATCACCGACGGCACAAGCAAGACGCTGATGATCGGCGAAGACGTGCCAGAACTGAATCTACATTCCACGGCATTTTACGCAAATGGAGACGTCTGCAGCTGCAACACGCCGCTCAACAACGGACTGACGCTTACTGATCCCGTTGCACTCGACGCCTTCACACAAGCCTGGTGGGACGCCCAGGGTTTTCGCAGCCGCCACCCAGGCGGACTTCACTTTTGCGCCGCCGACGGCTCCGTTCGATTCGTGGCTGAAAGCGTCGATTCCGATCTTTTTCGCACCAGTTGCACCCGCAACGGCAGCGAATCCGTATCGGGAAATTGGTGACGCGTACATTATCCAGATTTGATGGTGACGGCGGCAAATGGTGAGCGCGATTGTGTTTTCTGACGGCATCAACACCTCTCGCCTACCATTCGCTAGTCGTCCATGGCGAATCTACGGTCCGCTCACAATGTTGTTCGTTTGCTCGCTATGCGGCTGTGGGGGTGGACTGGCAAGCGTGACAGGCGCCGTGACGCTTGACGGTCAGCCGATCGCCGGGGGACGCGATGTGAATGCCTTGGTTTGCTTTACGCCGGTTGGAGGCGGTCCAATAGGATCGGGTGCGCTCGATGGCGCGGGACATTTTTCGCTTTCGACGGGTGCTGCCGCGGGAATACGGCCGGGGAAATATCTGGTTTCCGTCTCGGCGACCAAAATCATTCGATCAAACGTAGAGGGCATGCCGGCCGGCGGCCGACCGCTTACGTCGAGCAAATATGCCAACGCAAAGGAATCTGGCCTGGAAGCCGATATTCGGCCGGGTAGCAATGAACTAGATTTTAAATTGGTATCGGGCGCCGCTCGATAGTATTCCATCCGTAAGAGTCACAACATGAACTTTTCGATCTCAGCGCTCAGCGGGCAGCGGCGAATTGCGTCTGCATTTCAAAAGTGGAGTGGGGCGTCACGCCTCGGCATTTTGATGGCCACAATTACTTTGATGATGATGCCGGTGACCGCGCCGGCCGATCCGCCCGGTTGGAAGCTCGTCTGGAGCGACGACTTCAATACCTTCGACGACCAGAAATGGGAAAAGATCCAAAGCGATCGGCCGACGAACCACTCCAAACACGCCTATCTGCCTGACGAAGTGACCGCGACCGGCGGAGACCTGATCATCCAATCGGAGAACAAGCCGGCAGGCGAACTCCCGTTTCGCTCGGGACAAATCATTAGTCGCCACGAGCAGCGGCTCGGGCGGTGGGAAGTGCGAGCCAAGCTGCCCGCGACGCCCGGCATGTGGCCCGCGATTTGGTTGCTCCCCACCGAATCGAAAGTCCCTTGGCCCAGCGGCGGCGAGATCGACATCATGGAAAGCCGCGGCAATCGGCCCACCCTCACCTCGAGCGCGTTTCACTACGGCACCAATCCTCCGTTTACGCATAGCTTCGTCGTTAACGAGCAGCAGACCACGCGCGACGGCAAGTTGGTCTCCTTCGCCGACGATTTTCACATCTACGCCGTCGATTGGCTTGACGATCAACTGCGGTTCTACGTCGACGACGCCAACTACTACACGGTTTACGACGACGAAGTCGGCAACTTTCTCAGCAACCATACATTGCCCATGCGTTTGATGATCAATACGGCCGTCGGCGGCGATTTTTTGCCCGGCCCAGACGATTCAACCGTTTGGCCGCAGAGATTCGTAGTCGATTGGGTCCGCGTCTACCAGCGCGACGCCAGCGAGCCAACCCGGAAGCTCCGCAATGGCAGCTTCAATGAGGGGGGAGGCTCGCTAGCCTGCTGGACCTTGTTCGGCACTCGCACTGCCGACGATCCAAATGTCGTCGTCGAGTCGAACGTGAGACACGACGACGTGGCCGCGCTCAAGCTCTCCGGCCAATCGGCCGACCACGAAAGCTATTCCGGCGTAGCTCAAGGAATCTCGATCGCCGGCGCCAAGCGCGTGCGAGCGAAATGTGCCACCATGGTTCGCGCCGAGGATGGCCTCGCGAAAACCGATAACCACCTCACGCTCAAAATCGAATTCTACAATCAATTCGGCGCGAAATTCGATAGCTCTGCAATGCTTGGTGTCAAGGACGAAGTGATCGCCGACGGGTCGTCGCCGACCGACAACTGGCAGGAACACGAGCTCGAAGCCAATGTGCCGGCGGGCGCGGTCGAGGCGCGGATTGCGCTTGTGTTTACGCAGCCGGCTCAGGAGAAGGGAGCGGTGTATGTCGATGGTGTGGAATTTGGCGATGTAAGAGACTGATCGCCGTCAACCGCCGGAGCCGTATTGCCTGGCCGCCGACGAAAAAGTGTGCGCTCCAGTTTGTCGGCCCACATCATTGATTCCAAGGACTCTTCGGGACGCCAACATCTTGCTCGGTTCCGAGCATTCCTAATTGACCATACGACTGCGTCCACGTAATGCAGTCTTCCCACCTCTGGGTTCGCTCGCGGCTGAGGTCGCCGAACGCCGCTTGCACGCCGTTAGCTGGACAAGTAACGTGTCGTTCTGGCGCAACCGATGGTAGATCGTGGTCAAATTGCGATTACAGAACAAGTTAGTTCGCGGTTGCCTTTCATTTAGCCTCTATTAGAGGTTGCCAATGGCTGAATTCTGTAAATAATTTGACCGGTGGACGGCTGCCAGGGGACGCATCAACATTTATTCTCGTTGAGCACACGATGATCTATCGATCCGGACCCCTCCCGGCGTGTTTGGGCTTAGCTCTTGCCGCCACCATCGGCGGTTGCAATCAAAAGCAGGCGGACGTTGCCCAGTCTGAACCGCCGGCTATCCCTGTAAGCAAGCCGGTCCAGCGCGAAGTGACCGACTTCATGGAATTCACCGGTCGCACCGATGCGACTGAGTCGGTGAGCGTTGTCCCTCGCGTGACCGGCTATCTGGTGAAGATATCGTTCAAAGAGGGCGCGGAGGTCAAGAAGGATGATCTGCTCTTTGAGATCGACCCGCGGCCGTACGAAGCGCAATACAGTCAGGCCGAAGGACAGGTGTCTGTAAACGAGGCTCGCGTGAAGGAGGCCACGGCGGACAATGCGCGTGCAAAGGAGCTGGCCAAGACTCCCGGCGCGATCAGCCAGCAAGACCTAGATCGTTATCAAGCTGCTGAAGAAGAAGCGATCGCCGCGGTTCAAGCTGCCAAAGCGAGCCTGGATATCTACGAGCTCAACCTGAGCTTCTGCAAAGTCACCTCCCCAATTGACGGCCAGGTAAGTCGCTATTTTCTAACGGTGGGTAACCTGGTCAATCAAGATCAGACGCAACTGACGACCGTCGTCTCGGTCGATCCGATATATGTGTATTTCGACATGGACGAAACGACGCTGCTGCGAATCCGGCGGGCGATCAACGACAAGCAGATCGAGCGCTATGCGCAGGGTGAAATCCCGGTCTACATCGGACTTGAAGGTGAAGAAGGATTCGACCATCAGGGCAGCATCAACTTTGTCAACAATCGAGTGAACGCCGGTACGGGAAGCATCACCGTCCGCGGCGTGATGCCGAATCCGCGGCCCGCCAACGGCATTCGACTGCTGTCACCCGGAATGTTCGTGCGCGTGCGACTGCCCATCGGCAAGCCGCACGATGCATTGTTGGTCGTCGATCGGGCAGTGGCTTCGGACCAAGGTTTAAAATATCTCTATGTGCTCGACGATCAGAATAAGGTGCAGCAGCGTCGCGTGGAGACTGGCGCGTTGCAGGAAGATGGACTGCGCGTGATCACGGCCGGCTTGAAACCGGATGAGCTGGTTGTGGTCGGCGGAATTCAACAAGTCCGGCCGCGGATGCAAATCACACCAGATCGCGAGCCCATGCCGTCGCTTGCGGCACCCACGGAGTCGGCATCGCCGTCGGCGGAAACGGCCGGCCGGGAAGCATCCGACACGTCCGGGAAGCCGAAATCAACATCCTCGGCAGCCGAGGGGGAGAAATCGCCGCCTGCTGGAAACGGCGCCTCGCAGGGAACGCAGCCGGCAAAAGAATCGCCACGTTGAGATCGGGCGGCTATGATTTCACGATTCTTTATCGACAGGCCGATCTTTGCGTCGGTGGTTTCGATTGTGTTCACGCTGATCGGCGCGATCGCGCTGTTTTACCTGCCAATTGCCCAGTACCCGCGGATCACGCCGCCCGGCATCTCGGTGACGATCAACTACCCCGGGGCGAGTGCCAAGGTTGTGGCCGACACGGTGGCGTCCCCGATCGAACAGCAAGTCAACGGCGTTCCGGGCATGCTCTACATGTCGTCGCAAATGGGGAACGACGGTTCCTACACGCTTACGGTCACGTTCGACATTGGCGTGGATTTGAACACCGCGCTCGTGATGGTGCAGAACCGCGTGACGCTCGCCATGCCTCAACTCCCCACGGAGGTGCAAAACCAGGGCATCACGATCCGCAAGCGAACGCCCGACATCTTGATGGTCATCAACTTCTACTCACCGGACGGCAGCTACGACAACATCTACATGAGCAATTACGCGACGATTCATATCAAGGATGAATTGTTGCGCGTGAGCGGCGTTTCCGATATTTCTTACCAGGGTCAGCGCGACTATAGCATCCGCGCGTGGCTCGACCCGCAAAAGCTAGCCGCTCGCAATATCACGGCGGTAGACGTCGCCAATGCCATCCGCAGACAAAATCTCGACGCGCCGATTGGGCAACTTGGCGAGCAACCATCACCGACTGGGCAGTCGTTTCAACTGCCGGTAGACACGGTCGGACGCCTAGCTGAGCCGGACGAATTTGGCGATATCGTGATTAAGGTGATGCCGACGACGCCGGCGCCGGCGCCAACGGGTTCGAGGAGACCGGTCGTGGCTCGTGGTGGTGCGGCGGGGACGGGTACTAATTCCGCAATGACCGGCGTGACAGCGACTGGACTTGTCTCCGGGCAATCAACTTATTTCTCTCCCACCACGGGCACCGCCGGCGGCAGCTCAACTGCCAACAATTCGACGAGCGGTTTGCCCACGACGACAATGGCAACCGTCAGCCCTTCGCCGACAACCAGCAACAGTACGCCAACGACCATCGCCGCGCCCGCTTTGCTGAGTAGCTCGACAAGCGATTCCGGTACGCTCGGCGTCAATACAGCGGGAGGCGGGAGCGCCGTGGGCGGTGGTACCACCGGTGGTGGCGGCATGACGGGTGGCGGCAGCACGACCGTGAACTCTACCGCGACGACCGGCGCAGCAAACGAAATCAGCATTTTGGGCGACGAAGGACAGGAAGGCGGGGCGGCGCACGGTAGTCCCGGCCAGCCATCGGTGGCGATCGTGCGGCTCAAGGACGTGGCGCGCGTAGAGATGGCGGCTCAAAACTATAACCAATCATGCTTATTTGACGGGAAACCATCTGTCGGTCTGGCAGTGTTTCAACTTCCAGGCACCAATGCGTTGGAAGTAGCCGACCGAGTCCGCGCCAAAATGGAAGAGCTCAAGTCGCGCTTTCCCCCCGGTATCGATTACGCGATTGCCTATGACACTACGCCCTACGTCCGCGAATCAATCGCCGACGTCGTCAAAGCGCTGCTCCAGGCGATCGTGCTGGTGGCATTGGTCGTGCTCTTGTTTTTGCAGAACTGGCGGTCCGTGGTCATCCCGCTCATCGCGGTGCCGGTGGCCATCATCAGCACCTTCGCGGTCATGGCAATACTCGGCATCAGCTTGAATAACATCTCGCTATTTGGCTTGGTATTAGCGATTGGCATCGTGGTCGATGACGCGATCGTGGTCGTCGAGAACGTGGAACGCTGGTTAGACCAAGGACTGCCGCCGCGCGAGGCTACGCGACGAGCGATGGACGAAGTGACCGGGCCGATCATCGCGGTGGCCTTGGTGCTCTGCGCGGTATTCGTGCCCTGCGCATTCGTCGGCGGTATCACGGGACAATTCTTTCGACAGTTTGCCGTGACAATCGCTGTATCGACCGTCTTTTCGGCGATTAGCTCGCTCACGCTCAGTCCGGCACTTGCGGCCATCCTGCTGAAACCACCCGAGCATCACCGCGACCCACTTAGCTGGATCCTCGACAAAACTCTCGGCTGGCTTTTCGGGCTGTTTAACAAAGTGTTCGGCGCCGGCACCGCCGCCTACTCGCGAACGGTCGGCTGGCTAATGCATATCAATTTAGTCGTGCTGGCGGTCTACGTGGTGCTGCTGGTTACCACGTATATTGTCTTTGCTCGGGCGCCAGCCGGATTCGTGCCGCAGCAAGATCAGGGCCGGCTCATCGTGACCGTTCAATTGCCGGACTCATCATCGTTGCAGCGAACGCAGGCGGTCCTCACCGACGTTGCCCACATTGCCAGAAATACGCCAGGCGTGGCACATACAGTCGGCATTGCCGGGTTGTCGTTCGTCCTGCAGGCGACGAGCCCGAATTTCGCCTCGATGTTCATCGTCCTCGATCCATTTGATAAACGGAGGAACCTCCCGGACACCGCAATCATGGCGTCCCTGCGCAAACAGTGGGCGGCCAAGGTTAAGGACGCAATCGTCACTGTGTACGGGGCCTCTCCGGTGCCGGGGCTCGGCGTGGCCGGCGGCTTCAAGGTAATGATTCAAGATCGAGGTGATCTCGGGCTCCCAGCGCTGCAAAAGCAAACCGATGCGCTGGTGCAAAAACTGCAGAAGAGCGTGCCAGGCTTGGTGGGCGTCTCGACGCAGTTCCGTTCAAACACACCGCAATTGTTCCTCGACATTGATCGACAAAAGACCGCTTCGCTGGGCGTCGCACTCACCGACGTTAATCAGACGCTCGACATTTTCCTGGGCTCACTCTACGTCAATAGCTTCAACAAGTTCGGCCGTCATTGGCAGGTCGTCGTCCAGGCCGAGGGCAAATATCGCAACCAAACGGACGGCATTAATTTGTTCAAGGTACGAAACAACAGCGGGGAAATGGTGCCGCTGGGAACGCTCGCCAGCCTGCGCGAGATCAATGGGCCGAGCAGCGTCACGCGCTACGACCTCTATACCGCGGCCGCCATCACCGGCAATCTTCAACAGGGCATCAGCACCGGCGATGCAATCGCCACTGTCGAAAAGCTGGCCGGTCAATCGCTGCCGCTGAGCATGAAGCCCGATTGGACAGAGCTCATGTTTATGCAGAAGCGAGCCGGCAACACGTCGATCTATGTTTTCTTCTTGTCCGTGGCGTGCGTGTTTTTAGCGCTCGCGGCGCTCTACGAAAGTTGGTCGCTGCCGCTGGCGGTGATCCTGGTCGTGCCGCTCTGCCTGCTGTTTTCGGTCTTCGGCGTGTTGGCGACGCACCGTGATGTGAATATCTTTGTACAGATCGGTTTGATCGTGCTGGTGGGGTTGGCCTGCAAGAACTCGATTTTGGTGGTCGAGTTCGCTCAGCAACTTCACGAAAAGGGAGGCCGGTCGCGGTTCGATGCCACTCAAGAAGCCTCACGGCTCCGATTGCGGCCCATCTTGATGACCTCGTTTGCCTTCATATTTGGCGTCATTCCACTGGCGATTGCAACAGGCGCCGGCGCGGAAATGCGCCGCTCGCTGGGAACCGCCGTCTTCAGCGGTATGCTTGGCGTGACGCTACTAGGCGTTTTACTGACACCGGTCTTCTTTTACGTAATCGAAGGGCTCGGCGAATCGCGGCTAATGTCTTCGCCAATTGCCCGTTCCGTCGGTTCGACGATTGTCGGTGCAGTGGTCGGCCTTATTGTCGGCTTTTTGCTGGCCCAATTGGGCGTGGGTCGTTTGCCTTGGGCGCCGCTGGTGGGCGCGGCCGCAGGGGCGTTTATCGTGCTGGGGTTGCTGCAACTGCGTCGGTTGCCGCAAATGAGCAAATAGAGCAGAGCACCGCCCATCAGGAACCGTATTAGGGACAAGGAGCGGCGAATTTGATTGCCGAATTCTTCGTTGACCGCCCGATTTTCGCCACGGTGATCTCAGTGGTCATCGTGCTCGCGGGCGGTGTCGCGGTTTTCACGCTGCCCGTCGCGCAGTACCCCGAAGTCACGCCGCCGACTGTCCAGGTGACGGCCTCTTACCCCGGTGCCAATGCGCAAACCGTGCGCGATACTGTGGCCGCGCCGATCGAAGAGCAGGTCAGCGGCGTCGAAGGGATGATGTACATGTCGTCCCAATCGACTAACGACGGCGCTTACAAGTTGACCGTCACCTTCCGCCTCGGCACAGACTCGGACATCGCCCAGGTCCTTGTGCAAAATCGCGTATCGCTGGCGCTGCCGGTGATTCCGGCGCTCGTGCAAAGCGAAGGGATCAATGTCAAGAAGGTTTCGCCGAACACGTTGATG
>DASYDU010000120.1:0-11708 GCA_036499445.1 Lacipirellulaceae bacterium | reverse complement strand
CATCGTGCGAATCGTGAGGTCGTTGCACAGGTTTTGCATTGCAAGATCGACCGCGACGATCAGCGCCATCACCTCACCGTCCGCGTGGAAGCCGCGGTTGCGATCCGCGTCGCCTCCTCTCTCGTCTGCGCACCGATATCCAAGCGATATGTGACGTTCTGTCGCATGTGCCACGCAAAGGACGGCAGTTATACTTCAGCGCTCGCAAAAACGCGAAGCTTTAAAACTTAACCATATGAGGTCTCCCATATGAATCGAGCGAGATATTGGCGGCACGCTCGCAATGCGTCCCTTTGCACTTTATCGCTAACTGTTTTCTGTGTTGGCGTCTCCAACCGCGCAAACGCGGTGGATCTCATTGGATATGTCCCTTATTACAGCATGAATGGCGACTATTTTACAACGACCCTACCACGACAATTGCAAATGGTGAACGAAGTTCGCTATTTCGGTCTGACAGTCGACGCGACCGGTGCGGTCGTACCTCTGGCGGGAAGCGGAGACAAAGACTCACATTTACAGCACATCTCGGATCTGAAGGCCGAGATCGATAGTCTTCCGGCTGGCCAGCGGCCACGTCTTGATATCACGCTGGGCGGCGCGGGCGAGGCAGCGGCATTCTCCACAATCGCAGCGGATTCAAACCTGCGACAAGCGCTCTCTCAAAACATCAATGCATTGCTGATGCAAGTTGGCGCCACTTCTGTCGACATCGATTGGGAGCACCCGGCAAATACCTCGACAGAATTGAATAATTATTCCTCTATGGTGCAGCGCATCAAACAAGAGGTCGGCTCGACGCGCGGTGTGTACACCGCGATGACCCCCGAGCGATTCATGCCACCCAGCGCGTTCCAAGGTCCAAATGCCATCGACGGCGTATCGCTGATGACCTACGACTTGGGCTACTGGGGAAACGATCCAGAGGATCCTTATACCGGCGAGCACTCGCTGCCGCAGTATGTCGCCGATTCCGTCGACGCCTGGACAAAGCCAATTGGCTCGCCCATTCCGGTAGACCGCGACTATGCGTTCACGAGTTGGGGAAATGATACAACGACAAACCACTTAGGCGTGGGCCTGCCGCTCTACGGCCGCGACATCAATACCAGCGAAGCCGTCTCCTATGCAGACCTAAAATCCGGCGGTTGGACGACGACCGATGGCAACTACTATATGCGGGGTGACCAAACGGTTTGGATTCCGGGACCCGATCTGGCGCAGCAGCGCGTTGATTTCGCCAATAGCATGGGATTGAAAAACATTATTCTTTGGTCGCTGAATGACGACCTCGATCCGACAGACCCTGCATCGTTACTTCGTCGCGCCTATGAAGCGAATCTATCGGCGGTCGGCTTGACGGGCGACTACGATCATGACGGGATTGTCGGTCCTAGCGACCACCAACTTTGGAGATCGACATTCGGTTCGACCTCAGGCGATCTTCGAGCCGACGGAAACATGGACGGGACCATTGATGCAGCTGATTACACGGTATGGCGTGACCATCAGACTTCGAGCGGCCTAGGCGCGAGTTCAGTTCCGGAACCGAGCGCAGCAGTGATGCTCCTGTCAGCTTTCAGTTGTCTGTGGCTGCGTCACAGATTTCGAATTGGCGAAAATAGCTGACGCGGATCGCCTTTACTGCTCGAAGCATCGGCATTGCATGCCTTTGCGTTCGCCAATCGGCGTTGCGGCAATTGGCCGCAAATCCGTCGCCGAAATTCCATCGCGTCTCCGTCCGACAGATGACAGCCCCGGCGGTCGCCTCTCACCGGGCTATTTGGCCGAATAGTCAACGATCGGCCTCGCCCTGGCCTTGGGCGCACGTCGCCGCTAAATTTGCCTTCCAGGATCGCGTCTAACAAGCGTCGACGGGTTGCAGCGAGCTTGGATGGGTCCATTAGTTGATCCCATCAGCGATTTTTGGTAAGACGCCCCAATATTCAGGAGCCGCGAACGAACTACACTGGATCTTGGGCGTTTGGCCTAGAAGATGAAATGCGATAGGGGTGTTGCAATGACGGAATTCATGTCGAGACTCAGTTCCGGGGATGCGATCGCCCTCGTAGCAATCAGCGGTGGAATGCTAGTCGGCATATTGAGCATCGCCGCAGGTATTTGGCACAAGGTCCGGTCCGAGGAAATCGCTGCCAACCTTAAACGGGACATGCTCGACCGCGGAATGTCGGCCGACGAAATAAAAACGGTTCTCGAAGCCGGGCGGCCCAATCCCGAGCCGACGATCAAATGGCGCTGGCGATGCTAACTGAAATGACGACCCGCCGGGGCCTATGATGGCTTTCTGCTTGGCTGCCCAAGAAGGAAGGCGGAGACGGCCACGGCTGGCCCCAGGCTTTTAATCTCGTGCGGGAGATTTTAATGAGCCTGTTTTCGTCCTCCGATCCAGAGGCGTTGGCTCCGCTTGTGGGATTTGAGCGCAAGCTCGATGCGATTATTGCCCATCTCGAAATCGAAATGCCCGACGACGGGCTTCAACAAGTTCGCGACCTTACTGCGGCCGGCGAGAAGATCAGCGCAATAAAACTTTATCGCGAACTAATGGGCGTCGGCTTGGCTGAGGCCAAAGTCGCGGTCGAATCGCGCTGAATGCTCTCGCGCGGGTGATAGTTCCGCGCGGTACAATCTGTGTCGGAAGCACGAAGCCATTTAGGGGCAGACGCCTGCGATGGCGGCTGGGATTACCAGCAAGGTCTGGTCGATCCGAGAAATGTTGGAGAATGCGGATATATCCTAAAACCTGGCAATGGAGGTCGAGTCATGGCTCACTATCTGATCATAGCTCTGGCGATGGTTGTTTCAGCTGGTTCGGATGATGCACAAAAGCAGATTGATTCTCTAAAAATCGTGGCCGGCGCAGAGGGAGTTTCAGTCGAAGCGATTGGATTGAAAGCGCGAGCACTGCACGCGACATTTGACAACAAATCCGGGCGGCTTGTACTCGCAGGAACTTCTGACGCGCCTGTAATAATGGACCGAACGATTAATGACCACGACAATCGAACATCAGCCGTGCGCGTGACAGTCAATCTCAAGACTGGCCAGTCTCAGGCCGATGGGATTAAACTCTATCGATCAACGCCAAAACAACATGACGGACGGGATACAAATAGCTCACATCCCACACACTAACTAGCCAGTGTAATCGCCCCCTCTGCCACACTGTCCGATGGAGGTCAATATCGGAATGAAAGCAATTACACGTAAGGCAATCGAAACCATCACGTGGTGCGTTGCAGGACTTGTCATCGGCGTGCTAGTCTCGCCACAGCAGACTAGGAAGTGGGCTTGTGTCGCGGGCGTACTCACGGCCGTCGTTTTACTGTCGCTTCGCTACGCCAAAACCGGTCGATGGACGCATTAGGCGTCCACCGCCCATCCTTGCCCCGGCTGAACCGTCTCCTCACTTCCCAATCCACGCCCAGTCCAGCCAGGCGATCATCCCCATCAAGACGGCCACAAACGTCGTTGCAATGAACAGACTGCGGAGAGTGAACCGCAGCGGCCAGCGCATTTGGAAAGCCGCTGCCAGCGATCCGCTCGCAAGGACCAGGAACCAATACGGCATCATCAGAAACTGGAATTCGTAAGCTCGTGAGAATTGCAAATTGAATCCCAAAGCAGCCAAACGTCCTTTGGGGTAGCCATGTTCAACAGCATGGTGCTCACTAAGAAGGCCGAATTCGCCGGCTTCGCCCTGTATTCTCAGCCACAGCCTGCCCAGGGATGAAAACATAAAAAACACAATCGGTTTTTGGCCATCGCCACACGCATTGCAAAAGCGTGTATGCAGCACGATCTGAGACCGATAACTCCGTACCCACAGCCCCATCAGCGCCACGCACAAGGCGAGACAGGCGATAGACGCGATGTTGAGAAGAGGCCGAAGCATGACATCCGATAGTCCACCAGAGTCGGACCAAACCCGCGTCATCTAGGAGCAGAATCGGAGCCGGGCGGCGTAGCCTGCGTTCCACGTTGCACCCCAACTCCAGTACAACCTAGTAGTGCGCTTTCATCGTCAGGTGTGGTAGCTTGTCGATTGCCTCGCGAGTGAGCGCCTGCAATTCATCGTTCGGCGGGAAGCGGCGTTTCTCCATCCGCTTCAGCACGCGCCCCAGCTCGGCTTGCATGGCGACAAGCTATCGCCGCCGAATCATGAGTCCGGACAAAACGATTCCGATTGTGATGATTACGGTCGTCGAAGGTTCGGGTATCCCGGCCAGGCTGGCCGAGCCCGGCGAAGACGGCAGGCCGGTGCCAACGTTGTCTCGCCAAATCGTGTAATCTGCCGCATCCACCACACCGTCGTTGTTTCCATCCGCATTCCGTTCCGTCGTCGAGCCGAAATCCGCTTTCCAGAAATCGAAGTCGGCAATGTCAACCTTGCCATCGAGCGTGTAGTCGCCGGGCGCCGACCTAATCTGGACCTCGAAGTACTGTGCGCCCGCAAACTGGTTGAAATTCACGCCCGCGAGATTGCCGGTGAAATTGCCCCCGCCGTCGCCGCCGAGATTCCCTGTCCCCGAACTGAGCGGTCCGAGGATTTGGTTCGACAGGTAGTTGTGATCGCCGTTGTCGATCATTGCGGCGATCTTGATCGTCTGACCAGGCACTGGGCTGCCAATGTCCGCAAGCGCGATCGAGAACTCCATACCCGTGGTGACCGCCAGTGCAGCCGCCGCACTCGCTGTGCTGGCGGTCACGCCGCCCGAGTTATTGTCGTTGATCGCAAAATCGAGATTCTGCGTCAGCGCCGAGACCGAAGCATTGGTGCCGACCTGTCCGGCAGGAATCGAACCGGCCGCGATCAAGCCAACCGCGTTAGGCGAAGAGCCCGTCGATCCGGGAACTTGCGCCGAGCCGACCCCATTGCGATTCACGAAATCGACTTCATACGGACTGGTCCCGCTTACCCAACGCGAGAACAAGTGATAGTCGGCAGAGAACGTGCTATCAAATGTCAGGCCGGCCAAATCCTGGCTGTTCCAACTGCTGCCGTTGAAGAAATCGTATTGTGGCGATCCGGTGAGCGTATTTTCACCACCCGCCTTCGAGTCGATCAAAATATCGAGCTTGTTGAAATTCGGCTCATGGTTGCCCGTGAGCATTAAATAGAGCCGGCCGCCGGAAACTGTGGCATACGCAGCGTCCAGCTCGCTGCCACCGAGACTCCCCGGCGGATTAGGATCGCCAAACCCCGTCCCATCTGTTTGCAGGGCAATCGCTGGCCCGTAAGACGCGTCGAGCGACCCATCGACCACGGGTGCCGCTGCCCGGGCCGAAAGCGCCATTAGTCCCAAAATAGCCACCGCGAAAAACCGTCTCATAAAGAACGTTCTCCACAAGCGACAAGAAGCCGAAGACGTCAGCCTTGAAAGAAATGAACCAAGATTCTGAACCTGCCGCCCTGCATCCAAACTCGACCAACCCGCAATACTAAAAACTGCCCGCCAATAGATCAATCCGCTACCGAAGGCTTTTCGACCTGGACAGTGGCGAGCGTCTGGTGATGCAGCGGACCGTATAAGCTCCGGCTAGGGTCGGCTCGCGCCGATTGGAGGCGACCGTTCGGCTATTCGTCTCGCGGCCTTTACCGCCCCTGCGGTCGCTACTCGCCGGGGCTACCTGTCCGAGCTGTCGGTCACTGCACATCCGTGTTTGACACGAGACTTTTAGCAGAATGAAACTTGACGACGCCTCTGTGCCGGAATGTACAACGTTGAGGGCCGCAACTGCGTCCGCGCTTCGCCTCGACGGCGCAAAGCGAGCACGGTAGTGCCAAACGTCAATATCCACGCCGAGGGCGGTTCGGGGATGTGGGACGCGCTGAGCGATCCGGCGCCTGCGCCGGAGATGGTGCCGAAATGGTCGCGCCAGATCGTGTAGTCGGCGGCGTCGGATTTGCCGTCGCCGTTGGCGTCGCCGAGTTGGTTCAGGTTGAAGGCGCCGCGCCAGATGATGTAATCCGTCTGGTCCACGTCTCCATCGTGGTCGAAGTCGGCGGAGTTGAAGACCGCATTGACGACTTGCAGCTGCACGGCGTTGGAGAGGTAGTTGATGTGGAAGGTAACGCCGGCCGGAACGCCTGAGACGTCGTAGTGGTCGAACTTACCCGTGACGCTCGTGGCAGTGATGATGTTGAAGGTTTGGCCAAGCGTTGGAATAAAGCTGCCGTCGATGTCGATATTGAGATAGCCATCGAGAACCGCTGCGCCGTTGACGACGAAGCGGTCGAACTGGTTGAGCAATGTGCCGGTGAGCTCGACAAACAGCGATCCGGTGTTGGTCTGCTGATAGTCTTTGATATCGACGCGGCCGACGGTGTCGAAGCCGGCGGGCCGAATGGTGCCTTCGTTGTCTAAGAGAGTGTTGATGTTAGCGTTGGCGTCGGCTACGAGATGGCTGTTCTGCGGGACAATCACTGCGCCGGAACCGCTGAAGGTGGCGCCAGCCTGGATCTCGGCGTTATTGCTTTCGAGCCGCAAATTGGCGTTGAGCGTGGAGACGCTGGTGGATGCCAAGGTCAGGAAGCGATTGACCTGAACTTTTAACGTGGAGTCGCCGCCGGAGAGCGTATTGATAGCGCCGCCGAAACTGGCCGATTCGTCCGAATCTAGGGTTGCCGCCGTCAGGTTGATCGCCGACATCGTGCCGAAGTTGAAACCAAAACCTTTCGCATAAACGCGGCTGCCGCTTGTTGCCGTCACGGTGCCGCCGTAGCTGAACGTGGCGTTGTCTCGCACCTCCAGCGTGCCGCCGCCCGTGGCGGAGAGCAAGCCGATGTTTCCGGCGCCGTCCCAATCGTTATCGTTCGCAGCCGTTTCGAAGACGAGAGTTTTTCCCGCGTCGGTGGCTTTGAGCTGGGTATTGTTGACGACGCGAGAGGAGACAAGGCCGTTGCCTGTGATGCCATTGGCGTTGGCGACGGTGATCGCGCCGCCCTTTATTTCGCCCCCTTTGAGGACGACATTGTCGGCAACGCTGGAATTCCAGGCGGGCGTGACGTTGAGGATGCCGTCGTTGGCGGCAGTGCCGATGGTGCCGACATCAGCAATCGAGCTGGAAACGTTAAGCGTGCCTCCGGAAGCCGACAATTCAGCGGAGCCATCGAAATCAATCGAGGCGTTGATGGTGCCGAAGCCTTGAAAGACACGATTGGCAGCGGCGGTGAATGTACCGGGGCCGTTAATCGTGCCGCCCGCGATCTGGTTGAAAGTGGAAACAGCATTGCCGCCGTTGAGTCGCACAAACCCACCAGCGGCAATGTTGACGGTCGAGGAAGTGCCGAACGTAAGAGGGGCATCGGCAACCGTCTGCCCGTTGGCGGTTAAGATCGCCGTAGCGCCGCTGAAGATCAGCCGCGAGTTGCCGCCGAGCGTGGCGATGCCGAGGCCTGAAGTGTTGGCGGTCAGGGTACGCGCCATGGTCCAAGTGGGAACGTTGTTGACGATGATTTGAGCGCCGCTGCCGCCGAGATTGATGGGGTCGTCGACGTCGCCGGCATCATCCGCATCCCAGATCGTAGAGTTGACTGTGAAGACGACGCCGTCGTTGATCGTGTGAGTCGTGCCGGAGCCGACGCCGTCCCAATCGAATGAAGTGGTGTCGATCGTTGTGTTGGCGGTGACGGAAGAAGTGGAATTGAGACGGAAGAGGCCCGTGCCGGTGATCGTCGTGGGCCCGGCCAAGACGCTGGCCGTACCGAGGCTGAGTGTACCGTTGACGGTGATGTTGGAACCGGCCGAAAGGGTTGTGCCCGACAGGTTGGCGGTCGCGCCGGCGTCGACGGTGAGATGGGAGCCAGCGGCGAACGTGATCGTGCCAGTGGAGAGGATGCCGCCGTGGACGTTGACCGCGCCACTGACGTTGACAGCTTTGCCGCTAAGGGTGGAGGTGCCGGAGTTGTTCTTGTTCAGTGTGCCGCTCATCGTCCAAGTGGCGGCAATCGGGTTGATGGCGGCGTCGCCATCGTCGTTCAGGTTGAGCGTGCCGTCGAAGACGTCGTTGCCGACGTCGATGTGAGAGACGTTGAGCGTAAATAGGCCGGCGCCTTTGACGGTCGTGGTCACGGCTCCGCCGCCATCCCAGTCGTAATCGCCGGCCGCTTCGGTGACGGTTGTGCTGCCGCCGATGATGACTTGGGCGGTGCCGGCCGTGGCGATCGCCGAGGCGTCGGGAATAGTAACTGTGCCATTGAGTGTTAGTGATGAGCCGGTGGGGACGGTGATCGTATTGGCGGTGCCGGTGAACGTCATGTCGTTGTCGATAACGGCGGCGCCGGATACGGTGAACGCGGCGCCGGCGATTGAGGTGATGGCACCGGCACCGTTTAGAGTCGCGACGCTATTGCCGCCATTCATTTGAATCGCGGCGCCGGCGGAAATCTGGAAATCTCGATTGAACATGACCGTGTCGCGCTGCCCAATTTGCAGGGTGGCGCCGGCAGCAGCGCCAAAAGAATCGGACAAAGGCCCGTCGACGACAAGCGTAAGTGTGTCGAGATTTGTGTTTGCCACAGCATTGTCGACGTCGACGACGCCGGTTTCAGTGTCGCCATCGAGGTCGATCGTATCGACGCCATTGGCGTGGATTGTGAGCGTGCGCGCGGCGATCGTATCACCGTTGACTTGAATCAAGCCGGAGTTTTCAAAGGCTTGTTCGACGACGCCGTCGGCGTCGCCGACGTTGACGATGCCGTTGCCAGCTAGAACGCTGCCGACGTTTACTTCGAAGAGGGTTGATACGTTTGCGATGCCCCCGTTCATCACCAGCGCGCCGCCATTGTTGAGATCGAGGTCGCCCGTGTTGAGCGCGGCAGTTCCGAGCGTTGTGTGGGGGTCTATGCGGACCGTCGTGCCCGCACCGTCGACGGTCGTTTGTGTTATCACATTCAGTTGGCTGCCGTTGGTGAACAGGTCGGCGCCGTCGGTCAAGCTGAGGGTCGAGATCGTGGCACTGGTGCCTGTCGGGGGAATGAATGTGACCTGTGCGTTGGATGGCGCCAACGTGCCGATCTGCACGTTGTAAGTGGTGATCGCGCCGTTATTATTCGGCACGCCATTCGGATTCCAATTGGTGGCCAGGTTCCAATTGCCGCTGGCGGGAACCCACTGACTATTAACGACCTGCGCGTGACACGGCAGGCCAACGGACGCGATCGCGAATAGGAGGGCTGGCAAACCGACGTATTTAACCCACATGGTGTACCTCGAAATGTTGGCAATGCGAACACTCGTGGCCACACGATCCGTCGACGCACCGAAAACCAAATCCGAATATCGGATTGGGAGCATCAGGGAATACATTGAGAGAAGCGGGCCACCGTGGGGCCAATTATCGTTTTGGGACGGCCGGAATGCAAGGAAAAAGTGTCTATCAGTGGAACGAAGCGATACTGATAGCTCATATCGGGCCGTGCGTGGCGGTTAGTTCTCCAACCTTTGGTTCACCTTGTCGGCCAAGCAAAGAGGCGGCTAACTGCCGCGTTGGATTCCGCATGGCAACCTTCGTTCCTGAACCGGGGACCGGCGTGCTGGTCCTCACTGCCCTTGAGCTTCTGTGGTGTTCGAGAATGCCACCTGCCGCCAGCGCCTCAAAGCTTCCCTTCAACTTCCATTAACATAGCCGCCGGCTCTCGCCTCATCGGCTCGACTCGCAGTAGCCAGGGGATGATCGTCGGCCGCCGATTCCTTCGACGCAACTTCTGTCCGACAACGCCGCGCGGTTTGCGAGGCCGCGCGGCTATCTGTCCGAATTGTCAAGGATCGATTCGCCGCCGCGTCTGACGGCCCCCAGCTGACTGATCACCCATCGACACGCCGTCGTCCAAGAATTCCCCCTGAGCTCATATGCGCGCCATACCGCTCACGCACTCGAACTTGTCGCCGCGTGGTTTAGCTGATCTCCATCCCCGGCTCGCGGCCGAGCGCTGCGCCGAGTTCAACCGGCCCGGCCCGAAATGGGGTGGCAAAACACCGGCAATTCGCCAGCCGCATCCGAAAATCGATTGCTCAAAGGCCCCGGCGGGAATAACTCGACGCACGGGTGCGAATTCAGCAATGTTCCAGCCCGGAGACGGGGGTTCTGCCGAAAACTTGCGGCAGCGGATATATTGAAAACGTTGGCTTCATTCTTTTTTTTCCACGAGGAGTACAGCTAATGTCTGCGAAACGTCTGCTAATACTAGTGTTGTGTTGCACGCTGTTTCCGGGGGCAGGCCAAGCCATCACGATCGACACGGTGCTGATCGGCAAGCCAGGCAACGCCAATGATCCAGTTACGGGTGGGCTTTACGGCGGGGTACCCTACAGTTATCGAATCGGCAAGAACGACGTGACCGTCGGACAGTACACTGCCTTTCTCAACGCCGTGGCCGCGACCGACACGTACGGCCTCTACAACGCGATTATGGCCACTAACCTCAACATCGCCGGCATCGCCCAGAGCGTGTCATCGCCACACACCTACAGCGTGATCGGTTCCCCGAATCATCCGATCACTTATGTAAGCTGGGTAGACGCGGCTCGCTTCGCCAACTGGCTGAGTAATAGCCAGCCCGCGGGCGTCGAAGGGCCGGGCACGACCGAAACCGGCGCCTACACGCTCAACGGCGCGGTTGGCCCAGATGCATTGGCCGCGATCACGCGAAACGCCGGTGCCAAGTGGTTCATTCCGTCAGAGAGCGAATGGTACAAAGCGGCCTACTACGATCCTCTGGCCGGGCACTACTGGACCTATGCGACCGGATCCAACGCGACGCCCACCTCGGCTCCGCCCGGCAGTGCACTGAATACGGCGAACTATTACGACAGCTCCACCGGCTACGCCGTCACGGCTTCCACGAGCTACAGCAGCAATAAAAACTATCTGACCGACGTGGGGACGTACACCAGCTCTGCCAGTCCCTATGGCACATTCGACCAAACCGGCAACGTGTTTCAATGGAACGAAGCGCTGTTCAGCGACTCGTCTCGGGGCATGCGCGGGGGTTCGTGGTCCCACGTCGCGGGCGCCCTGCCGTCGTCGTTCCGGGGCAGCGTCAATCCGTTGAGTGTGGACTTCACCCTCGGATTCCGTGTGGGAACCGTTCCTGAGCCAAGCACGGCAGTTTTGGCGTTCGCGGCCTGTGTCTTGGTCTGGGGGTGGAGGAAACGGTTCGATAAGTGAGCGATCCGCGCCCCGGTGTTCGCGACGCACCAGGGCTATCTGTCTGAGACATCAAAGATCGCCGCCGATCTTTCTGATCTCTTCGTGCTTTCTCTGTGTCTCCGCGCATCCGCGCGAGACCTCCTTTGCTAAATCCTCACAAAAACCCGCAATCCGAAATCGCAAATCCGCAATCCCGTCCTCCCCCTCCCCCGGCCACCTTGTCAAGCCGGCCAATTTAGCCAGCTAACTTCTGAGCCAGCCTTCGCTACCCTATCGTCATCGCCAAACCGACGAACCCAAGGGACCGAATGCAATGACTCCCACGCGCACTCCCAAATTCACCACGTTCACCCACGAGGATGCCCGCGTGCGCAAAGACAACGACCTCGCCGGCGTGCGCCGCGCCGCCGACGTCTCCGCCCAGCCCGTCCAGTGGCTCTGGCCGGGCCGCATTCCGATCGGCAAAGTCACGCTGCTGGTCGGCGACCCCGGCCTCGGCAAGAGCCTCATCGCCCTCGACGTCGGCGGCGCGGAGC
>DASYDU010000119.1:0-3570 GCA_036499445.1 Lacipirellulaceae bacterium | reverse complement strand
AACTCGTGATCGATTGCGCGCGGCCGGCTTCCATCGGCCTGCTCTCGTAGACGACTCCCTCGATTGGAACCTAGTCGAACTCCGGCACCAAGAATTCAACTTATTGTTTGGCGGCCAGCTGTCTCTTGCTCTACTGCCCAGGCCCGACGATCGAGCTCTCGTCCAGGCATTCGATCGCTATCGAGACAATGATTTTGCTGGTGTGCTCGAACTCTGGCCGACGCAATACCGCGCCCCTTCAGGACATATCCAGCAATTGGTCCTGGCCCGGTGTTACGCGGAATTGGCTCGCCCCGAGTGTCTCGAGTTGATCATGGAGGCCGAGAAGCGGTATCCGATTGACGCCGCGGCTGTGCGCGCGATTTATCAGTGGCGGGCAGGAAAGACGGCCGACGCCGCCCAGTCCCTTGAAAGATTTTACACGCTTCTCGCCGATTCCCCGTGGGTTTTGCCGGTCGTCTCCGAGACCGCAACCTCACGGACGATTGACGTGGCAAAGGCAGACCACGACGCCGCGCGGCGCTTGAATACGTCCTTGTCACGCCCATTTGCGTCGTGGAGGTTTGATTACTTGCGTACGCTCGCACGTTTTATGGTCGCCGAACAACTCAGCCCCGAGAGCGTGGTCGAGGCGCTCCGCGAACTCGAGCCGAACGTGCCTTGGACGGCCGAAGTTTTAGAGGCGCGGGCCAAAGCCTATGCCGCCGTCGAGCACCCGTTGGCCGCCCGTGCCAAGAACGACTGGCTATGGTTTCAGCGACATCGCTCCGCGGAATAGAACCAATTGCGAGCTCGGCTGCCGTTCGGGTCACGGCCTTTTCTCCACTTCGTCTTCAAATCGAAGTCTCAGCGCAACAAAAAGCCCCGCGGTCTCACTAGACCGCGGGGCAATCGAACGTTGTTGCGGAGTCGGATTCGCCAAGACACCCGACAATTCCGCTTCGCTTTAGCAAGCGCGACGCCGCGCTAACATACCGAATCCGACCATGCCGATGCCCAGCAACACGATGCTGGCCGGCTCCGGTGTAGGCGGAGCCCGATCGGGTGGCGGAGCAAGGCCTAGTGCAGCATCGCCAATCGCAAGCCCGTCATACCACGTGCGATGATTGGCGCCACCGTTGTCAGCCATCTGTGTCGCGGTCAGAGCTTGGCTATCGTCAATATATGCGGTCAGCGACGATCCCAGCGTCACGTCGCCGAGATATGCGGCCCAAAAGTGGCGGCCGGTGCCGGCACCGGCGCCAGCGTCCGAACTTGTATAGTGAGACGCGTCGTTGATAAACTGCTGAGGAGCTCCCGAAACCGGGTAGCCGGCGGCCAGGGTCGTAAACGTCTCACCCTGGTCATACGTTTCAAAGGTGTAGCCCGAGGGCGTAAAGCTGGAACCGCCAACGTACACCGGCATCAAGTCGCCATTCTGCTGTGTGAGCGAAGCGCCAATTTGCCATTGCGAACCGTCGCTCCAGAACATGGCGTACACCGCGTGCGATGCACCCTGCAGGCCTGCCGGAACGCTGATCGTGGTTTTCAACGTGGGGGCTTGCTCCGTGTTCGGTCCGCCGCTCACGCCGCGCGATTCGTAGACAGTGCCATTCGTGGATGCGTCAACATTTCCGAAGGCTGCATTATTCCGCTGACGCCAAGCGTTGTCAGAACCGTTGTTCGTTCCGGGCGGGACAGGAGCAGTATTGTCCTGCGTCCAATTGCCGGTGGGATTAGTCGTTGCATCGTACGGTGCCGCCGTAAATGAAGTTCCGTTGGCGAAAATCGTATTGGCCGGAAATAGTGTCGACGTCTTCCCGGTATTCACGGTGATGTCGGTGATCTGGGCGTCGAAATAGGTGAGCCCGGCCCAAGCATTCGTCGCAATCGCGATGAGGCCGACGACGAGTGCGGCCTGTGCTGTCAAACAAGTTCGTTTCATTAGAAGCAAACCTCCTCGGTTAGGGTGTCAACGCTCGCGGAACCGACTTCTCGGTCACAACGAATCGATCAACAAGCGTCACTAAGCAACCAACCAAAAACCAGTAACTCGGTACAGTAAACTAAACGCACGCAAGACAAGAACTCTAAAAGGCGCTGCCGGAGGCATGGCACACATTCTCTGGTGCCAACTCCGCAAAGGTGAAAAGTGTAGCCTCCACTACCATTACGTCAATTTTTAGTGTAAACAGTTTTACAGGCGTTACAATCATATATCGCAAAAGCGCAACTTTTTTACTCAATTTTGCTATCCGCGATTATCTGCCAGGCGTGGCGTGGGCCGCTAATTGGCCCGTCGCCTCCGTCGATAGGTAACCAGCAACAGGCCGCCCGCGGACAACAAGCAGAAGCTTCCCGGCTCAGGCACCGCGGCCGCGTTTCCAGCCCCCGGAGCCGCGCTGTATTTGACAACGCCGCGGACGAGAGAGCCGTCTGCTTGAAGGAAGAAGAACCGCAGGTCCTGGGCCATTGCCGTATTAAAGATATTTCCCAAGTTTGCTAACGCGCCAATGCCAAACGTCTTCTGGCCATTGGTATTGAGATTGATTTCCGATAACACGTTCGCCCCGCTCCCCCCTGCTTCGTCCCAGCCCGTGCCGATCGGATCGCCTCCCTCCGTGGAATCGAAGCTCGTCCAATTCGCTTTGACCAGCGATCCAGCCGTGCTCGTGATCTCGTAATAGATCATGTTGAAACTTTGAGTCGAGCTCGCTGGGTCGTTCAAAATCGTCGACGCGCCGTTGGCCGGATTGACGAACAGCGTCAATGTCTGGATCGATTGTTTCGAAACGTCCACGCCCGCCATCACCGCCTTATCGGCCTGCAACTGATTGGCGAAAAACAGCGAAACGCGGTTGAAATCGAAGGTCACGTGCGGCGTCACCGTGGTCGCTGCTGTGCCGCCTGGCGGGCTGCTTGGCAGCAACGTGTTGCTGTCGATGCCGCCGCCCAGGTTGTAGGTGTACCCGGTTGTCCGACCAAAGTTTGCCCGCCAAGTGTTGTAGTCCTCCTGGGTGACCATCCCCGGCGTTACTCCTTGGCCTTCATTCTGGAGCTGAAACGTCTGACCAAGATGGTCGCGCCAGATTGTGTAGTCGGCGGCATTGACGACGTGGTCGTTGTTGTAGTCGCCTGGGGCCGGCCCTGTGCCTTGCATGGTCGCGCTGACGGTCACTTCGTCTCCATACCGGCCGACAAAGATCTTGAAGTTATAGGTATCGTCGTCAAAGGAGTCGTTGCCCCCGCCCATCGCCAGGTTGAACACGCGAGCCCCACACCCGTCGTTCGCGGTTCCGTTCATACAGTTACCTTCGAAATTCGCCGTGCTATTGGTGGAAATATGCGAAGCGGTCAGCCAATCGGTGGCGTCGGGATTCTTGGCGTCGAGCCGGCCGTTCGGTCCGCCGCTTGAATTGCTCGCCAAATACCCTAACCAGGCGGCGCTTGGGCCGCTGGTCCCCGCGGCGGCGGTGTCGTTAAACAAGCCCCAGCGGAACGCCCCGTTACCGGTTCCCGTGCCGGCGCCGGTAATCGTCACCGAACCGCTAAGCACGGCCTGCTCACCGCTGGCGAGCGAAATCGTCGAAG
>DASYDU010000118.1:0-5985 GCA_036499445.1 Lacipirellulaceae bacterium | reverse complement strand
TGATGTCGATTGAGTCGATCGACATTCAGCTCGACATCACGGGCTCAGCCAATGCACTCGACGCACTCCGGCTGATCCTGGTAGCGCCGGACGGCACTCAATCCGAATTGAATCCAGTCTATGGGTTGCCAGGTGACCAGGGGAAGAATTTCCAAGTTCTCCCTGGTAATCTGTTGGTCGATCCACCCGGAACGCTGACGGGTGACGCCGGCGACCATTTTCAATATACGTTCTCCACGAATCGCGATTGGGGCGAGCGGAGCGATGCCGGCGATGGAGTATTTAAGCTCTACATCGAGAACTACAGCAAGACTGGGCTGTCACTCAATGGCGTGCGAGCGTCGTTTCACGGCAACCCCATCGGCAGCCCGACGACGTTCGTACAAAGGGTGCAGGGAGTTGTCGGTGTCGACTCGGGCTTTTTTGGATTTGGGGTCAATGACGGCGACTTCAATTTCCAGCGCTACGTTACCGACCCGATGACGGGCATACGATTTGCCGACTTTACACAAGAGCAGTTTGGCAGCAATGTTACGGTGTACGCGGTCGACAAAGCGACGAATCAGGTAGTTTCTCAATTCGTTACAGGCGCAGACGGAAACTACTATTTCGATTTGCCCGCGGGAAATTACACGATCGGCGTCACAGACGCACTCGGCCGGACTGCGGAAACGGGCAAAACGTCGTCGATAAACGGCGGTCTTAGTTTCAAGTCCCAATGGGATGTGACGGTCACGGCCGCGAAGCCGACTACCGACGTCGACTTCCTGCTAAACTCCACGTCGACCGGAGCGCAGGGCGTGACCGTCAAGGGCACCGTGTACGCCGATCTGAACGGCGATGGCCAAAAGCAGGGGATCGAAGGCGGTGCCTCTGGATTTACCGTTTTTGCAGACCTGAATCATACGGGGCTACTGGAGCCGGGCGAACCAACAGACGTCACAGACTCGAACGGCCAGTACACGCTGCAGATTCCCACGAATACGCCCAATACGTTTTCGATCGACGTATTACCTCAGCAGGGATGGACGGCGACTGCGCCGACAATTGCGTTGGGCAAGGCGTCGCCGGTTCTACCGGCCTATGGCTCACCTGGCGATACTGTGACAGGCGTTGACTTTGGTTTTAAGCCGCCAAGCTCGCCGATCGGGCAAGGCCCAGGGAAGATTTACGGCTACGTGTTCAATGATTTCAACGGCGATGGCGTGCAGCAACCCGCATTCGAAGGGGGCCTGCAGAACATCACCGTCTATATAGATGCCAACAACAACGGTGTATTTGACGGCGGCGACACGCAGACGACGACCGATGCCGCCGGCGCTTATCACTTTGACGATGTGCCGATACCCGCGTCCGGGATAGTGCATGTTCGAATTTCGCTCCCCACCGATAGCAACTTCGTGATCACTGCGCCCATGTCGGGAGTGCGCGATATCCCATTTGCGGCGGGTCAAGTATCCCAAGGCGCCATCTTTGGGGTTCGTAATACCGCAACCGACGACTATGGCGACCTGCAGGCGGCGGGTTTCCTGACATATGGTGCGAACGCTCCGCACAATCTGGTCGTCCCCGGTTTTTCTTTGGGAACCCAGATCGATGCGGAAACGCGCTCGTCCGCCTTTGATATCAACGGCAATCCGATTGCGGGCCTGGATGGCGTCGGCGACGATCAGGTCGGCCTCGTCGACGATGAAGACGGCGTGAGCATTGTAGGCGGCGCGATTCGCCCCAATTTTGACACGCTGACCATCGTCACTCAGGGAATCGGCGGCTATTTGAATGGCTGGATTGACTTCAACAACAATGGGACGTTCGATTCGGGCGAGCAAGTCATTACGAATATGCCGCTCAACCCGGGCTCGCACCAGATCACGATCACCGCTCCGTCGACGCTAACCAGCAGCACGGTCGCAGCTCGTTTCCGGTGGGGTGATCTCGGACAAAGCTGGTCCGGAGCCAATCCAAACGCCGGCGAAGTTGAAGACTATGTCTTTAATTCCACGACGACACCCCTTAAACCCGGCGACTACAACGGGGACCAAGCCGTCGATAGTTTAGACTACAATCTCTGGAAATCGACGTTCGGTTCAACGACGAACCTGATTGCGGATGGGGATCACAACGGAGTCGTGGATACGGGCGACTACGTAATTTGGGCGGATCATAAGACATCGCCCGGAGCCGGTAGCGCGGCAATGTTGCAGGCTGATGTCGCGACAGCGCCTTACTCAACAGCAGCGCTCGATCCAAGTGCCGTGCTGGCGCAAGCAATTGCTGTACAGAACTGGCGTAATGCCGCATTTAACACGCCCACGCCGGACTTTCTCGCCTGGCTGCAATTGGTGGGTGGGCATTCTGTGACCGTAAACGGTCCAAATGGGCCACAGATCCAATACGTGGTCGGCGGCCCAGCGGCGGCGCCGCCAGCTGGTTCGGGGGGCGCCTCGACGGTAGCTGATTCGGTCGCGTCGTCGACAATTCCGTCCGCTGTGTCACAACAGGTCGGTCTTCCGTTCGTGCTAAATGCCAGCCAGCCCACCAAGCTGGCGATGTTCACGGCGGCGACGAATGTTTCCAACTCATCGTCGAATGCCAACTTGCTCTTGCTCGACTTGGCGATTGCCGATTTCGGCGGCCCCAGCGGCAGCCAGTCGGACGACAGCTTGCTGTCGGTCCCAGACGACGGCCAGCCCCAGACTCAGGAGCAGCTGAGCGATTTGGCCCTCGCCGCCGCATTCGACAACGAGACCGATTGGCGGAATGCAATCTAGTGCCAGCAGCGCCGTGTGGCGCTGGATAGCGATAGCTTCGTTCCACGAAATGTAGACCGAAACAAGCGAAACAAGTAAGGGCAGGCCGCTCCAGCGGCCCGCCCTTTTGATTTTTAGCACTCTCGTGCGGCAACTGCCGACGCTGTTGCGCTCAATGCGAGCCGTTCGCCACATCAGCCGCTAGACGTTTCTACTAAATGTCATAGTACAAGCAGAACTCGTACGGATGCGGCCGCAGCGCCATGGCGTCGACTTCGTTCTTGCTCTTGTACGAGATCCAAGTGTGGATGACGTCTTCGGTAAAGACGTCGCCGCGGAGTAGGAACTCGTGGTCCTTCGCCAGCGCCGCGAGCGAATCTTGGAGCGAGCCGGGTGTCTTGGGCACTTCGGCCAGCTCCTCCGGAGCCAGGTCGTAGATGTCCTTGTCGAGCGGTTCGCCCGGATGGATCTTGTTCTGGATGCCGTCGAGCGCGGCCATCATCAGCGTGGCAAAGGACAGGTACGGATTGCAGCTCGGGTCGGGGCAGCGGAACTCGATCCGCTTGGCCTTGGGGCTCGGGCTGTACATCGGAATGCGGCACGAGGCCGAGCGGTTCCGCTGCGAATAGGCCAGGTTGACCGGCGCTTCGTAGCCCGGCACCAACCGCTTATAGCTGTTGGTGGTGGGGCAGGAGAAGGCCAGGATGGCCGGCGCGTGCTTGAGGATGCCGCCGATCGCATGCAGCGCCGTCTCGCTCAGGCCGGCGTAGCCGTTGCCCGCGAACAGCGGTTGGCCACCCTTCCAGAACGAGATGTGGGTGTGCATGCCGGAGCCGTTATCCGAGAACAGCGGCTTGGGCATGAACGTGACGGTCTTGCCATACTTCTTGGCGACCATCTTGATGATGTACTTATACATGCACATGCTGTCGGCCATCCGCACCAGATCATTGAATTTGAGGTCGATCTCGGATTGGCCGGCGGTGGCCACCTCATGGTGCTGGGCTTCGACGTCCAGTCCGCACTCGATCATGGTGATCATCATCTCATTGCGGATGTCCATGAGTGAGTCGGCCGGCGGGACAGGGAAATAGCCTTCCTTGTGGCGAAGCTTGTAGCCGAGGTTCGGCCCCATGCCTAGCGAGCGGTAGTCCGTACCGCGGTTCCACTGACCTTCGTCGCTATCCAGGAAGAAGTAACCTGTGTTGGGCGTTTGGTCGAAGCGGACGTCGTCGAAAATGAAAAACTCGGCTTCGGGACCGATGAAGCACGTGTCGGCGACGCCGGTGCTCTTGAGATAATTAACGGCTTTGCGCGCGACGTTGCGCGGATCGCGAGTGTAGTCCTCGCGCGTGATCGGATCCTGCACATTACAGATGATGCAGAGCGTCGGGATCTCGGTGAACGGATCGACAAACGCCGTATCGGGTACCGGGAGCAAGAGCATGTCGCTCTCATTGATCGCTTGCCAGCCGCGAATGCTCGAGCCATCGAAGCCGAGGCCCTCTTCAAAGATTTCTTCTTCGAGCTTGTTGACGGGAATGGTGAAATGCTGCCAGATGCCGGGGAAGTCCATAAATCGCATGTCGACGGCTTTGATGTCGTGCTCACGACACATTGCCAGGACTTCTTGTGGAGTCATAGCCATGTTCTCTCCAAATTGAGTAGAAAGAAGAACTAAACTTACGGACCGTTTTCGGGCCGGATTTTGGCTGACGTATTACCAAAAAACGACCAGCCACAACCCGCCGCGACGAGCTGAGGTGGCCGCCCGTGAACCAGATATCGTAGCGAAAGAAATGCGGGTTGCAAACGACCCGTTAAGAAAAATTGACGGTCGCTCGACGCGAAGATGGCGACCGCCGGCCAGCAGTTCCGATGCCGTCCTGGACCAAGTCCTGGCAGGACTCCGCCGACGCCAACGCAAAACGGCATCGGCAGCCATTTGGCGTGCCGATGCCGTTAGATTCGATTGGACCAGGGTCGCGGTGGGTGGCACCGCTGCCGCAATTCACTTACGCAGACTGCAACTGCCGCTCGGACTTGAGTGCGATTAGCCGCAGTTGGGTGACGCGATCGTCCGACTTGGTCCGGACGCCGTTGACGACGGAGCCAATCAGGCGGATACCGACGCTCCGCAACAGGGCCGCGGCCTCATTGATCTTGTGCATTTGGCTAAAGTCGCGGCGCACCGAAAGGATCGCGCCGTCGCAGTATTGGCCAAAGATCAAGGCATCGGACATGCCAATCACTGGCGCGCCGTCGATAATGATAAAATCGTACTCGGCGCGGAGCTTTTCGAAGACCGGCTGCATCTGTTCGGTCGCCAAAGCGTGGATCGCATCCACATCACAGTAACCGGCCGTGAGCAACCAAAGCCCTTCGGCGTGCGTCGGGCGAATGACGTCGGCCACATCGACCTCGGCCCGGAGGACTTCGCACAGGCCGTCCTCCAAGGGGACGTCGAACAGGGAATTGAGCGCCGGGCGGCGGACGTCGCCATCGACGAGCAATGTGCGGCGGCCGGCACGTGCCAAGCTGGCGGCGAGCTGGCTCGAGACCGTCGTTCGCCCTTCCATCGTGCTGGCACTGGTGACCAGAACAACCTGCCGCCGTCTCGACGTCGAGTCGTGCATCAACTGCGTGCGGACGCTGTCAATCGATTCGGTAAGTTGAGCTATCACCGGATGATTCGGATCGAGCATCGTACGCGACGACAGGGCGGGCAATGTCCCCACGACGCGGATACCCAAACCTTCGTCGACTTGATCCGGACCATTTAGCCGGCGATTACGAAACTCGAGGTAGGCGATGCCGAAACAGGTCAAGCCGAAGCCTCCACAGAAGCCGAGGCCGGCAATGCAGTAGCGAATGACTCTGTTGATGCCTTGGTTGACGATGGCGGGCTGAATTTCTTTGATGCGTTTCGGCGCTTCGGCCTCAATGTCAAACGTCTGCAACTTGACGCCCATGTCTTTCGCGATTTCCTGCAATTGCTCCAAAGCGTTGTGGCGCACTTCCAGATCGACGGACTTGCCGGCTTTCTTCACCAGCTTCTCGGACATATCCTGAATGGTTTTGTCGAGTGCGGCACTTTGCTTCCCGAGCATGCCGGCCCGAATCTGATATTCTTTGGTTATAGCCTGAAGTTGCACGTTGGGCTGGTTCTTTTGCTGGCCCGACATCTGTTGAATCAACTGATTCTTATAGTCGGAGATCTGCTTTTGAATTGCCG
>DASYDU010000117.1:0-24463 GCA_036499445.1 Lacipirellulaceae bacterium | reverse complement strand
CGATCTGCGCCTGTTCGCCGGCCAGCCGCGCCTCAAGCTGGTCGCGGCTGACGATCGTGATCCGCCGCGGCGTGGATGTTTGCCCCATTGCCGGTTGATAGTCGCTCGCCGTGACATTGAGCGTCAGTTGCGTGCCCTCCGGCAACGCGAGCGGCTCAAGCAACCATTCGTAATTAACTTCGTGGCTCTCGCCATGTTGCTGCGTTGCGACCGCATCCGCGGGCGCAATCGCGTCCGGCCCGACGTATAGTTCGATCGCCGCGAGCGTCGCGTCGGGTTGATCGGACCGCGTGTAATGCAGTTCGACGCGCGCGATCGCCAAATTGTCCTTCACGGTAACGTCGACCGGAACAATCGCCGTCGTGAGCACCATAAGATCGTCGCGCGGTCGTTCCCAGGTGACAGTCGGCGGCATATCGGGCACCACCTGTAGATTTCCATCGGCGACTGTCCCAGCGACGCCGTCGGTGCTCTCCAACTCCAACCGATACTTGCCGCTTGCGGTTGCGACCCACGCCTCGGCAGGAATCATAAACCCGCGCCGCTCGTGATCGTCGGCATCGGCTCGCACTGTCGCCGCAACGGTCTTTTCGCCGTCGATGATCCGCGCCGCGCCGAGTGGTTCATTGGCCGATCCCGAGACTTCGATCCCCGTACCGGCTAGTACCTCCAAATGACGCTCGGTTGACGCCGCCGGCAGCCCCGAATACGCAGGCGGACGCGCGACAATCGCAAGCGACGCGAGTCGTGGCGGCTCAACCACATCCACCTTGGTCCACGGCATCGAATGATCGTCACCCCCCTCGGCGCGGAAATCAAAAGACGACTTCACATCGTCGCGTCGCGCCACCATCGCGTCGCCAACCCGATTCATCGGCTCGTTTTGAATCTCCGAACGACGCCCATCGCGTATTCGATATTGAATCTGCACATCGTCGGGCAGCGCTCCGCCGGCATCGACAAGTTCTACTTCAAACGCCTGTCCGACGGCGATTCGCCGCGGTACTTGGCGAAATTCGAGATGATTGGTTCGCGGCCATTCGGTCGATCCCAGCGGCGCGATCAAGCGAATGGACGCGGTCCGCAAGGCATCGCCGGCCAAAAGTCCGCATAACGCGACTGCCGCCAGCGCGATTCCCGCCCACGTCGCCGCCCGACGTAGCGGCTGCCGATCGACCACCGCATCCAGAGGAAGCTCATTGACCGCGTGGTCGGCTTCAATCACCACGGCCCGACGCAGAGCCGCCGATCCGGCCGTCGCATCATTCTCCGACTGTCCAAGGAACTCGAGCGCGCTCGCCAGCCGATCCTTCAACTGCGGAAACTGCATTTCGAGGCGTCGCGCCACCGCCAGCGGGCCTAGCCGTCGCTCGCGCCGCGACACATACCACCAGCGATAAATCGAGTAACCGGTCGCAGCCGCCAGAGCAGCCGTCATCATCAACCGCAAGCCGCGATCCGACACACGCAAGAAATAATCGCCTAGCCCCAAAGCACCGGCCGCCGCGATAACCGTGGCCACCGCTGCGCAGACCGCCGCTGCGCGCCCTCGCCAGACGAGGCGGCGCTGCAATTCGACAACTTTCGCAGCCAACGGGTGCATCGCCTACAGCATTCCCTTTCGCTTCCGCAGAATCCATTCGCCAATCACCAGGGCCAAAAACGGCGCGAGCAACCACCAACGATTCCAAATCGCCAGCGGCGGCAGATTTTCAATCGGCACGCGGCGCCCGTGCGGCAGTTCGTCGGCGAGCCGGTCTGCATCTGCCATCGTATAAAACTTGCCGTGCGTCGTCTCGGCTGCCGCAACTAGCCCCGTGCGGTCCATTGCCATGCGGGCCATTTCCCCCGGCGGGGTGACCACGGCAAATCGGGCCGTTGGCGGATTCCCTGGCAATTGTGGCTCGGACACAACAAGCTCGTAATTCCCGGATCGCAATCCCTCGAGCGAGCCCTCGTAGACGCTTCCCAACGTGGCATTGCGATGGAGCACTATCTGCTGCCGCGCCTGCCCCGAGGACTCGATCGCGAGCGTCACATCATCGCCCGCCGGCCCCAGGCGCTCGTCAAGAAACCGCATCCTCACGGCGACTGATTCACCCTGTCGATACTCGCGGCGGTCGGTGGTGAGTTCCGCCCCGCGCCCGGCATTAAGTTTGCCCCGCGCCAGATAGCGAATGGTCTGAACCCAGTAGCGGGAAAAATAGATATCGCCCACGCCGACCCGCCACCGCCACGTCGAGTCAATCGCGTGAAAGAGCACCTTGCCGGCCCCGAAATATTGACTGACGATCAGCGGCAAGTGCCTCCCCGCGCTCGTCACATGCGTCGGGTGCTCCGCCCAAACTTGTGCCACGGGCTTGAGTCGCTCGACCATTGCGAGCCAATAGAGCGGCGACAAACTGTGCCAAATTTGCTCCGTTTCCGCCAGCGTGTCGCCGAGCTGCATCGGGCCGGCCTGCAAACCCAGCGACGTCGGCTGAACAGCAAATCCTCGCGCGACATCCTCCGGCAATCGGCCACCACACGTCGAATCAAGCCCGTCGAACTCGATCGGAAACAATGCCGCAGCGTCTGGCACATCGTGATACAGCCATGGCAACGACCGTGGTCCAGCAATGAAGACGGCGCCCCCGCCCTTCTTCGCAACAAACGTACGCAAGTCGGTCCATACCGAGCGCGGCAACAGTCGCGGATCGACGTCGCCCAACACCAGGACGTCGTAATCAAACAGCTCATCTTGCGCCACCGGAAACGACCGCAGTGCCGTCCGATCCTGTGCAGCGTAGTCCGGGTCGGCATCCTGCAAATAAGTCGCCAATTGAATCGTCGCATCGCGCTCCAAAAGTGTTTTCAAAAAGCGAAACTCGTAACTCGGGTAACCAAATGCCAACAGCACATGAATCTTGGCATCGCGGACCGAAACCACTCGGGTCTGGCGATTGTTGTCGCGATTCGTTTCATCGTCACGCGGCGTTACTTCGACGACGTAGTTCACTTCGCCCGCCGCCGTCGGTCGATCCGTTAAGTAAACGCTCTGCGGCTGCCCGTCGACTCCGAGTGTAATCGTCTGCTCGGCGAGCGGTTTCGACTCGCCGTCTCGATGCAAAACCACGGTCGCAGACTGCCCCTCCAAACCGGTGGCCTTGATTTGAGTCGAAAAGCTCACGAGATCGTCGACAAATACAGCATCATCAACGAGCACGTCGGCGACCTCAATATCGCGCGGCGCCTGCTCGCTCCCTAGTCCGACGGCAATGAGCGGCACGCCACGCTGCCGCGCATCACTGGCCGCTTCCGTCAGTGAAGCGCCTTCGGTCACGACGCCATCGGTGAAGAGCAAGATACCGGCCGGCGGCGCGCTGCGGAGATCGTCGAGCACTTGGCGCACGGTATCGCCGATGCGCGTGGCTCCGGCGCCAGGCCCATCGGCAGTTAGGCCCACTATCTTCTCGGCAATTGCCGCTGTGTCGCCCACTGGCAACTGCTCGGTTCCGTCGGCCGTCAAGTAAACGTGCAGGCGGTAGTTGTCCGCCAGCCGATTGAGCAACCGCGAACCATTTTCTGTAAGCAGTACCTTCGCCAAGTTCAAACGAGTTGCCTCGCCGAGACCGGCACGCTGCAGGGCGTCGACGACTGATGGCGAGTGCGGCGGGTTTTCGTACTTATCGACGATGCCCATGCTCGCCGACCGATCCAGCACGACCGCGATCGTCGGCGGACCGGTCCGCTGCAGGATCATGGTCACCTTAGTGAGCATGACGAGCAGGATCGCCATCGCCGCGAGTCGCATTGCGGCCAGCATCGTCCGATATCGCCCACCTACTGCGCACGATTCGTAGGCATAAACTGCGGCGACGCAGACGACGGCGGCCAGCAATAGGAGCAGCGTCGCCCAAGGTGGAAACGGCCACGAGTAATCAACGTGGAAGGTTACACCGTCGCCGGTTCCCGGCTCTCCGCCCAGCCAATGTGCCAACCAATCGGGAAGCCGCCCGGTCATGCAGCCCCTCGGCCGAACAGCCAGGCTAGGCACAATTCCATGAGCACCAGGGCCGCGGCCGCCCATAATAATGGCCGATTCCAGGTCGCCTCGGAAAGCACGCCGCTCGCGACAACGCCGTTGGCGCTGCGCCAATCGGAGCGAACCTTAATCTCGGCCGGCAACTGATGCGGATCGATCTGGGCGAGGTCGCTCTCATGCGTATCGACGTTTACCGCGAACTGCGACACGAGTGCGCCGCCTCGCCCTAACGAGTAGATGCCGGTCACGTCTGTCTCGTCGTAATGCCACGGCTGATCGCGAGAACTCACTGCAACCGGCAGCGAAGTTTTACGCCCATCCGGGCGCGTCAATTCGAAATCGCCGCTTCCGCGGTCAAAGGGTAGCGTCGCCGTAAGGGGCCCCCCAATCATCGCTTGCCACTGTTCATGTTGGCCGCCGACTGCGAAAGCGAATATCTCACGCACGACCGGCAGAAAACTCGGCCACGCGGGCCAAGTCGTCCATGGTTCGCCGTTCGTCCGATCGACCGACGACAGCGAGCCGGCCGTTGCCACGAGCACGACTCGTCCGCGTCCATGCGGCGCCGTCACCACCAACGGATCGCCGTTCGGTAGCGCGAGTGCCTTTTCAGCCGCCGAGTGTTCGTTGGGAATCTCGAGCCGGAAATATCGTCCGACCGGCGTAGTCAAGAGCCCGGCCCGTTCGCGGCCGCGAAAGGGTGCAGCAATGGGATGCCGATAATCGAGCGGGTCGACGCCAAATTGAACCTCGGTTCGCACGTCGGTCAGCCTTGCGGGTAGCAGCGGTGCCTCTCCACGTGCCAAAGCGTTATACGACTCCGCCTGCACCCGGTCGCCGAGAAAGATTGCCAGCCCGCCACCTGCGTCCACGTAATGCGTGAGTCGCTCCGTTTCGTCCGCCGTAAGCTGAGCGACGTTCGAGAGAAACATGCACTCATAGCCGGTCAGGTCCGTGTCGACCAATTCACTTTCCGAAATCACTTGTGGACGAATTGGCGACTCGGTGGACGGGTCAGGAGCCAGCGCCGCCGCGAGATACTTCGCATCCTCCGGCTCACCTGCCACGCACAGCACTCGAATCTGCTGTTCCACCGGCACCACAAGCCAGCGCGTGTTGTCGATCTCAAGCTGGTCACTTGCGGCACGTACCGCAACCGCGTGACTCCCTGCGTCGCGGAACCGATGTGTAAAGCGGACAGATGCGT
Organism: Lacipirellulaceae bacterium; assembly: GCA_036499445.1. Lineage (GTDB taxonomy): Bacteria > Planctomycetota > Planctomycetia > Pirellulales > Lacipirellulaceae > DASYDU01. The sequence continues at coordinate 19,232 of DASYDU010000117.1, read as the reverse complement.
CGCTGTTGGCCGGGACGTCGATGGTCTGCTCACCGACCGGCGCATCATCAACCAAAAACTCAACGCGCACTTCCTTTCGCGGCTCGTCCCCAAATTCGTGCAGCGTGGCATCGAATGCGACATCCTCGCCGACCGTGGCAAATGGTGCGGCCGATCGCAATTCCGTCACTGCGAGATTGGTCGCCCGTGGCGCGCCAACATCGACGGCTGAAATACTCGCGTTTTTGGCCAACTCACCCAGTCGTACGCCAGCGCCATCGGCCGCCCACGTTTTCCGCTGCATGTCCGAAAAGAAATAGACATCCTGTCGTGTCCACCGGTCACGTTCCTTGGCGTCGAGCTCGAGCGCGGACGAAACCGCATCCAACGTGGCGGCCAAGTTTGCACCGCCTTGCGTCTGCGGAATTGCCTCAATGTGGGCCACGATGGAGGAGCGATCGACCATGTCGCGACCAACCAGCTGCCGCGGCCGGTCGGAGAGCGTAATCACGGTGTAAGCGTCACCGGTGCCACTTTGTGCGACTAGCTCGCCAGCCAATTGCTTGGCCTTCGTCAAGAGACTGGCGTCGCTCTCGCGATAGGCCATCGAGAACGACGTATCGATCACGATCACCTTATGCGTCGGCACGTCGCCGACTCCCGCCGCCAGATTCTGCCCATGCGGCTCAGCAATCGCCAGCACCACCAGGACCACCATCAGCGTACGCATGGCGAGCAGGATCCACTGCTGCAATTGAATCCGCCGCGAGTTCTTTCGGAGCGCCGCGAGCAAGAAAGTCACCGCTGCCCAGGGGACCTCACGATACCGCCGCCGGCTCCACAAGTGGATGAGCAGCGGCGCAGCGGCCGCCGCCAGCCATCCTAGCATCGCCGCGCTGCCGAACCCAAACGCAAGTATCAGCGAGAATCGATCCACTGTGATGTTCACCTAATCCGCCGCGCGCGGGCCGCGAGAAACGTGGTCAGCACCTGGTCCAGGCGCTCGTCGGTGCGCACCTGCAAGTAGTCGATCTGCTGCGCCCGGCAGCCAGTCCGGACTTGCTGCAGAAACGCGCCCACTTCCTGCAGATACGCGGCCCGAAGGCTCCGCGGCTCGGTCACGACATCGCCGAGCGCCTCGAGCCCCTTGAATAGAGTCACGTGCTGGAAGGGAAAGTCGATCTCGGCTGGGTCCAAAAGGTGAACGACGATCACGTCATGTCGCCGATGGCGAAAGTGCTTGAGCCCGGCCAGCATCGCCTCCGGATTGTCGAACAAGTCGCTCACGATCACTACGATTCCGCGCCGTGTGAGCCGCTCCGCCAGCTCGTGAAAGATCGGACCGGTACGCGTTTTTCGTTCTGCCGACGTCCCCTCCATCACGTGGAGCAACTGTTTGAGTTGTGTCGGGCTGCTGCTGGGCCTCACCAGTTGTCGCACATCGTCGTCAAAGGTGGCCAAACTCACGCTGTCATGCTGATGCAGTATTAGATACGCCAGCGACGCCGCCACACACTGGGCATACGTCAGCTTCGACAGCGGCGCTGTTGGCCCCTGATACTGCATACTCTCGCTGATGTCGAGCAGCAAGTAGCAGATCAAATTCGTCTCTGCCTCGAACTGTTTGAGGTAGAATTTGTCTGTCTTACCGAACACTTTCCAATCGACGTACCGGAGATCGTCGCCGGGCGTGTACTCGCGGTGCTCGGCAAACTCGTTAGAAAACCCTTGGTACGGGCTGCGGTGAAGGCCCGCCACGTATCCTTCTACGATCCGCGCCGCGCGAAGCTCCAGCCCGCGCAGCTTGGCCAGCATGTGCGGGTCGAGAAATTCGCTGCTGGTAACGGCGGCGCTGGACATGATTTACGCCGCATGGTCGCCGGCGGCCACAGGAATCGTCTCGGCCAAATGGGCCACAATGTCGTCCGGCTTGATCCCGTCGGCCTCGGCATTGAAATTCGTTACGATCCGATGCCGAAGCACGGGCGACGCCACGGCCCGGATGTCGTCGCCGCTCACATAATAGCGACCGTTGAGCACAGCCCGGGTTTTCGCCGCCAGGATTAGAAACTGGCTCGCCCGCGGACCAGCGCCCCAGCTGACGTACTTCCGCACCATTTCCGGAACGACCTCGCGCCCGACCCGCGTCCGCCGTGCAAACTGGATCGCGTAGCGAGCCAAATGATCGGCCACGGGAACGCGCCGCACGATGTGCGAAAGTTTGAGCACGTCGTCGGCAGAGAGCGTCGCCGTGAGCTTCGTCTCTACGTCCGACGTCGTACGCTTCACGATCTCGAGCTCCTCGTTTTCGTCTGGGTAGTCGACGAGCACCATAAACAGGAACCGGTCGAGCTGCGCCTCGGGCAGCGGATACGTTCCCTCCTGCTCGATTGGATTTTGTGTCGCGAGCACAAAGAATGGGTTTGGCAGCATGTGCCGCTGGCCGCCGACCGTGATTTGCTGCTCCTGCATCGCCTCCAAGAGCGCCGCCTGTGTCTTGGGCGGAGTGCGATTGATTTCGTCAGCCAGCACAATGTTGGCAAACACCGGGCCGGGCAGGAATCGAAACTCGCGGCCGCCGGTCGTCCGATTCTCTTGGATCACCTCGGTGCCTGTGATATCGGCCGGCATCAGGTCCGGCGTAAATTGAATCCGATTGAACTCCAGCGACAGAGCGTCCGAAAGCGTGCGGATCATCATTGTTTTGGCCAGCCCCGGCACACCTACGAGCAAGCAATGGCCACGGGCAAACAGCGCAATGAGTAGCTGCTCGATCACGTCGTGCTGGCCCACGATCCGCTTGCCGATCTCGTCGGTGATGTTGCGGTAGGCCTCACTGAGCCGCTCGACCGCCTGGATGTCGTCTGATTCTTGCATGTCCACCATCGATTCTTGTTGGAACTACTGTGCAACCGCCACTTCCGGCTGTTTGGGCACTTCTTTGCGCTCGGTCGGCGGCGCCGGCAGTGATCCGAACGCCATCAGCTGGTCATGGGTGGCGAGCAACAAATAACCATCCGCTGCCACGAGATTTGCGCCGCAATTTGTGTATGCTGCGATGTCGATCGGTTTGCGGGTCTGCTGTCCGGTCACCGCGTCGAGGACGTAGATCTTGTCGCGACTCGGCCAAAACACTTCGTGCCCCGCCACCAAGCCCCGGCCAAAGCCGCGAATTCCGGCCGAATCACTTTCTGGCCAGACAAATCGCACGCGACCCGAGCGAGCATCGACCGACGCGAGCCGATTGCCACCGGCGATCAAGATCCCGTCGACCACGCCCAACAGATTCACGGCGTCCCCCAGTTGATTGGTCGCCCAGAGCGTCTGGCCGGTGTCGGCATCGAGGGCAAAGATTGTCGGCGCGTCAGCCGGCGCCACGAATAGCATGCCGCGATCGTACATACATGGCGACGGATCGCGGTCGAAGCATAGCGGCGTCGGTTCGCGGATCGTTCCCGGCACTCGGTCGTAGCGCCGCAACCAGGCAATTTGGCCGTCAGCGGTCGCCACCGCCGCGACCACGCCGAGGTTCGTATTGACGTATATCCTGTCGCCCACGAGCGTCAACAGATCATGCGTGACTTCTTCGCCGCGGCCGCTGCTTGGCGTGTCCCCCGCCGCGATCGAAGTCCGCCACAGCCGTCGTCCGGTCGCCGCGTCAAAACTGGCAACGAAGACATGCGGCTTGACGTCGCTGCGCCGCATTGCGACATACACCCGCTGGCCGTCGCAGATGGGCGCGCCGTCGAACGACCAGCTGCCGTCATCCGGTTTCACTTCAAACGTCAGCAGTCCTTCACGCCGCAAATCGATGCCCACCAAACGCTCTTCGCGACGTTGGCCCGTCGTTTGACTGTGTCCAGTTGCGTCTTCGCCGACCCGTGCATAGAGGACGCCGTTCGCGTAGGTCATTGTGTAGCGTGGCACGCCCGCGACCGCACCGGCGATGCTAACGCGGCCGTTGCCGAGGATGATGGCGGGTGCGATAACGGCCGGCCCTTCGCCCCCGGGCACTGCATCCAGTTGATATAGAGTGCCGCTGGCCGTAAGCGCCGGTTTACCGGTCGATAAATCGAGCGCTTGAATTCGCCTCGGATCATTGAAAAACACGCGGCCGTCGACCACCAACGGATGGTAGGCCAAAAAGCGGTCGGTTTCACGAATTGGCTCGAGCTTTCCAGTCACTCCGGCCGGCGGAATCCTGACCAACCTGTGATCATCGACTGACGGCAACCTCACCGGCTCGTGCCAGGCCGGATAGCGCACGCCGACCACCAGCGGCGCCGCGGCGTTGCGCGTCGGCGAGAGAGCAAATGTCCGCCAGTCGGAGTCGCGTGGAGCGGCGGGCCAGTCGCGCGCCGACTTGAGCAGCCGTTCTAGCGCCGGAACATAGGGCCCCTCTTCCCCGGCTATTCGTCCCACTGCCTGTGGATGAAGCCGCCGAAAGACTTCCAGCTCCAATTTGGCCCGATCGAAATCGCCCTCTCGAATCGAGACCAAGATCAATCGCGCCCGCACGTCGGCCAAATCGATGTTCGTGTCCGGGTACGCGAGCCAATCCGGCGCGGTCTTCCGCACTTGCCACCGCGATGCCACCTGCGACCAATGCTGGGACAAGTCCACATACGCCAGCGCAACCCACTCCGGCCGCCCCAAGGGATCGCGGAGTTGCGGACTAATTGCCTGCCACGCGCGCCGCGCGCCGGCATAATCGGCTCGCTCCAGCGCCAGTTCGCCAAGTGCCACGAGCGCATCGTCGCCCCAGCTGCTGCAAAAAGCCTCATCGAGGACACGGCCCAACAGCGCCGGATCGCGCGACGTTACTCCGTCTCGATACCACTTTTCGGCGATTGCATCCTGGCGACGGCGGTACGCTGCCAATCCCGCCGCGGGCAATCGCGACAATTCCAACTGGCAGTACGCCGAGAGCGGCAGGAACGTACTTTCGTTTACTGCCACTAGCCGATCAGCATCCGAGGCCGCCACGTCGTGCAGCGTATCCACGGCCTCGTCCCACTTTTTATCGGCCACTAATGCCCGCACCTGCTCCAGTCGCGCTTCGGTGGTGCCGGAAATCTTGTCGAGTTGCGGGGCCGTCAACTCAAACTCGTTCGGATTGCCAATTAAGAATTGCTGTCCGCGTACGCCGCTCGTGAGAAGAAGTGCGGCCCCGATCGCCAACAGGCGCGAACTTTTGGCAGCATGATTTATGCTTTGCGTTGTCATCTGCCGCATTATAGAGGTCTGGCGGCAATCGGGAAACGATGCGTAGCGCGGCAATCGCCGCCGGATGCTTTGTCTACGATTTGCCGCTGCCCGAGTAGCGCTCGAGCAGATTCCCGATATAAAAAACGCAGACCGACACCACCAAGAAGCCCAACATTTGGCCGGTCGAAATTGATTGAGACAGTTCAGCAATAATCGCGCACGGCGGAATCACCAAACCTAGAATCTGCAGCAGCCGGGCAAGTGGGTACATGGCCAGCAAATTAACACCGGCCGCCAATCGCGACAAGGCACTGGGGCGGGTCGTTGGGAATGGTGGCGGCGGCACGGCCCGCGACGTAGGATGGCCCACATGATCGACGACCGCGACAATCATCCGGTGCCCGGCGACCGACCAGGCCAATTCCGCCTGATCGCCCGGGCGCTTCGGCTCCGCTGCCCGGCCTGCGGCCAAGCGAAGATGTTTCACGGCCTGTTGGCGATGGAAGAAGCGTGCCCCATATGCGGCCGCTCCTTTCGTCGCGGGCCCGGTTACCTGCTCGGATCAATCTATTTCAATTATGGCGTGACCGCGCTCCTAGTCACCGCGATGTACTTCGCCGGCTTCTTCAGCGAGGCCTTCACCAGCAATCAACTTCTCTACGGCCTCACTCTGTTTGCGATCTTGTTTCCGATCTGGTTCTTTCGCTATGCCCGCGCGCTTTGGATCTCGTTTGACGAGCGCTGGGATCCTTGGCCGAACGAAGAAGAGCAGGCGCAAATCGAGCGGCAATCAAATCTGTAATAAGGGACCGCCGACACGATCGCTAGACGCTCGCTGGTTCGTCAGCCGACTCACCTGCGGCCGCTTGCTGCGCATTGGCGCGGCGGATCGAGTAGTAGGCAATCGAGCAGAGCGTCCCCAAGCAGATGTACGGCATCGAGAGCATGAAGAGGATGCTGTACTTAAAACCGGCCGCGATCGATTGAGCATGTGGATCGGCCTGCATCAAGCCTTCGCCGCACGTTGGGCAAGCATGCGCAGCGCTCGCGAAAACTAAAACCGCGCCGATCAGTAGTGCGAATCGAATTCCGCGGATTCGGTTCATGACAAAATCTCCCGTGGGCGCGCTCCATGCACATCCGGCAACTTCGCCAGATTATACGGCAGACCTAAACTGGTGGCCAGAGGTGATAGAGCATCACGTAGACCACCACGCCCGTCACCGAGACATATAGCCAAATCGGAAACGTCCAGTGGGCCATCCGCCGATGCCGGACCGTATACTCCGCCGCATCTGCGGGATCCCCGCAGCAACCCGTTGCCCGATACCCCAAGTAAATCTGGTAGCTGGCGAGAAACGGCACTGTGACTGCTAGCAAGATGTGCGACAGCAAGATTGCGAGATACAGGTAGCGCACCGCGCCAGGATGCGTGAATTCGACGTGGCCCACGTGGTAGTGATACCACAGATAACACGCCAGGAACGCGCTCGACACGAGAAAGGCGCTGAGCATTACCCGCTTGTGCGCCGTCACATTGCCGCGCTTGATCATTGCCAGACCGAGGAGCAGGAGCACCGTCGCCGTGGCATTGAGCGCCGCGTTGACGTGCACGATCGGATGCGGAGCTACGGCCAAGAGTAACGCGATCTTAATCACCAGTTGATACAGCTGCTAACTCGATGCCTTCTTCTCGCCGCTCGTGACCACATCGTGCGGCGCCGGCTCTTCGAGACATTCTTGCAGCCGCGTATCAAGCCGCTCGCAATCGCTTCGGCTCGTGCCATCATACATGCCGCGAATCTTTCCCGCCTTGTCGATCACCACGGCGTAGTCTTTGTGCGACTGCCGATAGATATCCAGGTTCATTCCCAGACCGATCCGCTTGATGTAGGGCAAGTCGGCCCGGCAAAACAGCCAGCGCTGCGGATCGGCCTGCCAGCGGTCGGCATAATCGCGGAGCACCGGCAGAGTATCATTGTCCGGGTCGCATGTGATACTCACCCAGGTAACGTCCTTCAGCTCGGGCAGATTGTGCATCAGCTTGATGTTCTGATTCAGCCGGATGCACTGCCCCGGGCAACTTGCGTAAAAGTAGGTGACCACCCAAACCTTGCCGCGCATGTCGGCCGAGCGAAAAGTGTCACCGTTGCGCTCGGCGAGTTCAAACTCCGTGAGCGGGGGTCCGGCAGCGGTGAGCGAGATCGCTTCGCCGCGACTCGCCTCCCACTGATACACTTGCCACCATTTGAAGCCGCCGTATGCCGCGGCAATTGCCACCGCGATCGCCAAAACAAATGGCAACATTGAGCCGCTCGACGATGGTGCGATCTGCGGCGACGGTTGACGCAATTCCTGCAATTCGTCACTCATAACAAATCTCCGCGCGTTCGCGTGGCGGCGATTCGCCACGCCGCCGTCAACATCACCGCCGCAAACAGCAGCGAAACGATCCAGCAAACACCAAGCCCGGGCATCCCGGCTGCGCCGTAAGGCGCACCCTCCGAATACTGCAAATACCACCGCAACCCGGCCACGCCGTATGTCAGCGGATTGACGGCCACGATCCAGCCCAGCCAGCCGCCGACGTTATTCGGAAAAAACGCCCCCGACAACAGCCACATCGGCAACAAGAAAACGCTCATGATCGCGTGAAACCCTTGGGTCGAATCCATCCGCCAGGCGATGATGAAGCCGAGCGCCACCAGCGCGATCGAGATCACAAACATCAGTACCAGGGACGCCAGCGCGCCGAAAATCGTGGGATGAATCTCCCTCACCGTCAGCCAGCCCAAGAGTAGGAATACAATCCCCTGCAGCATAGCGATCGCGGTGCCGCCGAGCACCTTGCCCAACACCATCGACCAGCGCGGGATCGGCGCCACCAGCACGCCCTGCAAGAATCCTTCGCGGCGATCCTCGATAATCGAGATGTCCGCAAAGATCGCGGTGAAGAGCAAAATCATCACGAGCGTGCCCGGAAAGAAATGAGCATAGTCGAGGCCGGTACCGCGAAGGCCGGCACTGAACAGCACCCAAAACACGATCGGTTGGCCAAACGCGCCAAATACGCGGTTCTTTTGCCGAAAAAACCGCACGAGCTCGCGCTGACACAGTGTCCCCACGACCGGCCAAGGTGGCACCGTCGTGGGATTTTTCGTCGCAACCTGCGATGACATAGCGATTCCGTTCCCTAGGATATGATCTTGCGCACCGGCCGAACTTTGCCTCGGGGTTCCCTCTTCGAGACTCCCTCCGGTCGGTCCGACGCCTTTGGGATGGCTGTTTTCTTCGCGGATTTCTGCTGGCCGTTGCGTCCAACCACCACCGCCTGCTTGAGCGCGCTAACCTCTTGCTTCGTGAGCATCCGCACCGCGCCCGCCGGCAATTCGCCCAATCGGACCGGTCCCACGGCGATCCGCGTCAACCGTTGCACTTTATGTCCGGCCTTAGCCAGCAGCCGGCGTATCTCGCGATTGCGGCCTTCGTCCAGCACCATCTCTAGCACAGTCGAGCGATGGCGATGGCTCTTGATCCGCACGCTCTTCACGTGGGCAAATCCCTCAGCCAGATGGCTGCCGCGCCGCAACGACGTTAACTCGGCTTGCTCGATCCATCCCGCGACCTGGACCTGATAAATCTTCTCGACGCCGTGTCGCGGATGCGTAAGTCCGTTGGCCAGCTCGCCGTCATTGGTGACCAGGATCAATCCCTCGCTTGCCCGATCGAGCCGGCCCACGCAATAGGCCCGCGGCGCGTCGGGCGGCAACAAGTCGATCACCCGCGGCCGACCCGCCGGATCGCGCGACGTCGAAACCACGCCGTCCGGCTTGTTGACGGCAAAGTAGACCAGCTTGGGCCGCGACAGCGTTTCGCCATCGACGCGAATCTCTTGACTTCGCGAATCGACGCGCGTGCCCAGCTCCGTCACCACCTGTCGATCGACTTCAACTCGGCCGTCCAGAATCAAGTGCTCACATTCCCGCCGGCCGGCGACTCCCGCGGCCGCAAGCACCTTTTGCAGCCGCTCGGCGCCATCTGGCGCAGGCGTGCGCGCGACGGACGGTCTCGGTCGACGCGCGGGCGGACCAAAATGCGTCGTCGGAGGACGCTTTGATTTACGACGGGGTTTGCTACGCGGGGGCATAAGTCTCGGTGAGGCGGAAGCGTCAGGCGGCTGGGGTCGAGCGCGCACCGATGCGAAGTATTGGTCGCGAGCCCCAGAATCCCTGGCCGGGTCACTCGGTTAGTCCCATGATATGCCGGCGCGGTGTCGCGTCCCAGGCCCGATCAGGAACATAGCCAACCCGTCTTGGGTCGATTGTTGCGACTTTTCCTCGCAAGAGGCCTAGTACGGCGGCCGAAATTGCGGAATTGGCGACGGCGAGATAGGTGTCGGGGAACCGTACGGATAGGGTGCCGGCGCGACCGGCGTCGCTGGAATCGAGAGCTGATACGGCGCCGTGGCAGGCGCTGTTGGCAAAGGTGCCGCGTACGTGCCTGAACCCGGAACCCCGAACCCTGAACCCACGATCGGTGGCGGAGCACCGGCCACTGGCGGAACCGAGTACGGCAGCGGCTGCGGCGGTCCCACCGGCGCTGGAGCGAACGTCGTGGGAGCCGGCGCTACGCCGGCCGCCTGGGCGTGACGTTGATCCCATTGAACCGCGCGCTCCGGCTCCGGCACCGGTCGTTGAAACTCGCGCGGGCGCCCGCCCACGACCGGCTCCGCCACGTCGTCGAGCGGATAAGGATCCTGCTGAGTGGCGCGATAACGCTGATAACCGGCCGGTCCGGGATGATACAAATCTGGCAGCGCTACCCTTCCTCCGCAGCCGCTCGTGATCGTAAGGCTCGCGCTGACAATTCCTGGGCACCACCATTTGAATTGTCTGGCCATTTCACGCACTCGGATGAGCAGTCGGGGCTTACGCCGCGCAGGATTTAGCCGCAATGCGGACGGTGAAAGTTGCGAATACAGCTTCGCCTGCTGTGGAGATTGGGGCCGGATTGTAGACACGCGCCCTCGATTAGCCAAGCTAGAACGCGAACCCACCGCTTCTCGCGCTAGGACACGCTAGCATCCCATAAGAATGCCGCTAACGCGTTAATGGCGGCGTTGCTGGCTGCGGCGGCACTGTCTGAACCGGTGCTGACTGAATCGGCGCAGGCTGCGGCACCTGCTCATATGGTCTGGGCGCTGTGCGGCTGGTGCGAATTGGCTCGTTCGGTGCCGGTACATTGTCCTCGATTCGTGGACTTGGCTCAGAAGCAGTTCGTTCCGACCCCTGCTGGAGTGCACTTTTGCCCGAATCAATCATTTCGTGGGCATCGTGCTTGATTTGGCTGGTTTCGAGATTGATGCTCGTTCTGGTGCCAGTGCGGCTGAATGTGATCCAGCCGGCCACGGCAAGCAGCAAAAGCACAAATGCCAAAAGGATAATAACTCGCATGACTTCACTCCTTATTCTGTGCCGCGTGGCACCAGGATTCAGTTCAAGCGAACCCTGCCACGTCGCGAGGCAGCGAAAACGCCGTGAATCGAAGCGTCATTACTGCCGCTAAAAGACAAGCTAGCAAGTTGCGCGCCCAACTTTACTCCCAACGCAGTTGCTTTTGGAATTCAGCACAGCTCGTTTCGCCTCGGCAAAACCAGGTAAACGCAATACTGGGCCACCGCTCAATCTCCCATTTTGGCTGACCGGTAAATTGGACCCGAATCCGTTAATTCTTCCCAACCGATACAGCCGATAGTTTACCGACAGCAGAAATCGTATCGGTGCTCGCTGCGCGGATACGTCGGTCGCTAGCAATAGTGGCGACCGGTCAATGAAGATGACATCGGCCGTCCGCGGCCGACACGACGACGGATATCCGACTCATCCGCTGGCAAGGACGCGAACATGAATCGTATACGGCACATTCGATTGGTTCAACTCGGCATGTTTATGATTGTGATCTCATGCGCGGCACGCGCTTGGAGCCAATCTTCCTCCGACAGCTCATCGCTGGCCGACCGCATCCGCGAATTGCGCCGCGGCGCGAGTAGCGGCGATGCTGCCAGCGCAGAGGACGACTCGACCGGAGTTGCACCTGTGCCCACCGGCCAGTCGCCGTCACCGCCGCGCTCTACAACATCCGCCGCGCAAAGCGGCTTGCCGCAAATCAATGCCAAGTCGTTGATTCCGTTCAATCTCTTTGGCCGGCCGTCCACGAGCACGGATGAGAGCAAAGAACCTCAACCGATGCCGGCGCATAAGCCGGCAGCCGTGAAAAAAGCACCAGCCACGACTAGTCAACCCAGCCAATCTAACCAGTCCGGCAATCCGCAAGCCACGTCGCGCCCGCGCGCCGGATCCGCCGCGAACTCAAACTCGATAAGCCAAGCTCTGAAACCTCAGACGCCAGTGGCCAAGCCATCCAGCGCCAAACTTCCGACAGCGAGCCCGCCAACGGCCGAAGCCGCCGCCTCGCCCGTACGCGGCTCGCCGGAACAGCGCGCGCCGCTCAATTTTGATCCTGAAGCACTTAGAAACGATCTTGCCGGGGCGTTTCCCGCTCCGACGCGCGAGGATCACGCGACCAACAGTGGCAACGCTGCTGACAAAGCGACCGCCCGTGCCGTCGATTCGCAGAAGCCGTTTCCGACCGTCAGCGAGCTGTTGAGTCGTCGCGCGAGCGAAGCGGCGAAGGCCAGCAGTGCCAAGAGCGAACCGGCCGCGGGCGGCAGCGATCCGGACACTCGAGACGCGGGCTCGAAGGCCTTTGAGGCAGCTCTCAAGCCGAACACAGCCAAACCGGAGCCGGTCACTGTATCCCCCGTCAAATCGTCGGAGGCTGCGGCCGGCCACTTCAATGGCTCCAGCAAAGAGGACGACGCCGAAAAGCCGGATGGCACGGCCGTACTGGCTACCAATCGTGCGCCCGTGATTTCCTCAGAAATGGAAGGCCCGAAGCAAATCATGATCGGCCGCGATGCCTGCTACCATCTGCTCTTGCGCAACGAAGGAGGCGCGTCCGCCGACGATTTCGTGGCATCGATTCAGATCCCATATTGGGCCGACGTGGTAAACACCTCGGCGACCAAAGGAGTCGTTCGTCTGCCAAGTGATAGTGACCGCAAGACGCAGGGCACCCTCGACTGGCAAATCGAACGACTCGAACCGCAAGCCGCCGAAACCCTCACGCTCCACTTGGTGCCACACGAGAGTCGCCCACTCGAGCTCGGCGTGACGCTAACGCATGCCGCGATCGGCTCAAAGGCAGTGGTCGAAGTGCAAGAACCCAAATTGAAATTGCAGATCGCCGGCCCGGACGAAGTGCTCTTCGGCAAATCGCAAATCTATCGCTTGACGCTGACCAATCCCGGCACTGGCCCGGCCGAAAATGTCAAAATCGATTTGATGCCACCCGGCGGAAACGAAAGCTCAGTCAGCACGCATAAACTCGGCAACCTGGCGCCGGGCACCAGTAAGAGCGTCGAAGTCGAGCTCACCGCCCGCCAGGCCGGCAAGCTGAGTGTCAAAGCGGCGGCGTCGGCCGAAGGTGGTTTGGCCTCCGACGCAACCAAAGACATCTTCTGTCGCAAACCGGAGCTTGAAGTCGACTGGCGCGGTCCCGATTCTCAGTACGCCGGCACCGCGGCCACGTATTACTTCCGAGTCCGCAATCCGGGCACCGCGACGGCCGAAGATGTCACGGTGCATGTTTCGCTGCCCGATGGAGCGAAATTTGAAAGCGCGAGCGACGGTCAAGTGTTTGATCCCGATCGGCGCGATGTGACGTGGCGCGTTGGTTCCCTGCGCCCGGGCGACGATTGCTATACGGAACTCAAATGCACGGTCAACACGCCCGGCAAGAACAAATTGCAGGTATCAGCCTCTACCTCGGCTGGCGACCTCACGGACAGCAAGGTTGCCGCCACCAACGTGGTCGGTCTGGCCGATCTCAAGCTCGATATCAAGGATCCGCCCGGCCCACTCCCAGTCGGAGAGGAAGCCGTGTATGACATCAACGTTTTCAATCGCGGCAACAATGCCGCGCAGGATGTGAACGTCGTTGCTCTGTTCTCCGACGGCCTCGAACCGACGACCATCGAAGGCGGGCCCAACACCGTGTCGGATGGCCGCGTGTCGTTCCACGGCATCGAAAAAATTCCGGCCGGCCAAACGGTGACGCTTCGCGTCCATGCCAAGGCCGTGAAGCCGGGCACGCACGTGTTCCGTGCCGAGGTGCTCTGCAAAGACCTGGAGATCAAGCTCGCCGCGGAAGAAACCACCCGGTTCTATCAAGACACGCTCAGCCACGAGGAACCGTCGGCGCAGCCCAAGATTGGCGCAAAAGAATCGGAACCGGCGCGCTAGCAGCGAAGTCACGCCACCGGCGGCAAACAAAAGTCGCGGTAAGCGGTGGCGATCTGCGTCGCGTCCGAGCCATTTGCTAGCGTCCGCCGGTTCTGCACTTGGCCGACCTCTTACGTCCGCTATAATCCGCGGCGCTTCGCGCGTCGACCGCTAGCGGCCACGAATTGCGGCCCTCTCTTTTCCCGGCGGCATTCAGCGTTGTCCCCACCTGAGTCTTGCACCCTACGATGTCACAACTTGTACGACTCAGTTCGCTGCGCCTTTCGGCCTGCCTCTCGGCCTGCGCGCTGGTCGTCGTTGGCTGCGGCACGACACGGTCGACCGACACGATGCGCACGGCCACGGAGCAACTTCTCGTCTCCGACGCCGTCGACCGTGCCATTCAGTCGGTGAACTTCGGCCCGCTCACCGGGCAGAACGTTTATCTCGACGATTCAAAGCTCGCCGACGTCGTCGACAAGAACTACATTGTCAGCACGCTCCGCCAGCACATGCTCGCCAGCGGCTGCATTTTGAAGGATGCCAAGGATCAGGCCGATTTCATCGTCGAAGCCCGCGCCGGCGCCGTCGGCACCGACCGCAACGATCTCTTGTTTGGCATTCCAGCCACCAATGTGCCGCAGATCTTGCCGCTGCAAGGGGTGCCCGCGGCCATTCCCGAGGTGCCGCTCGCCAAACGCCGCGATCAGCGCGGCATCGCCAAGATTTCAATGTTCGCCTACCAACGTCAAACGGGTCTGCCGGTGTGGCAATCGGGCCTGGCGATCCAAGAAAGCTCGTCGAACGACGTCTGGTTGTTTGGCGCCGGCCCGTTCCAGCATGGCACGATCTATCAAGGGCCGGCAATCGCCGGCCAAGCCGATGCGAAAATCCGCGCGGTCGATCCCTCGCAAACTACGAAGCGCCCAGTCGTTGGCCTATCCGACGAGGCGACGTTTGCGTCTCCCGATCACCTGGTCAAGCAGTTGCACCGTTTGCCGGCTGCGACCGCCATCGCCGGTGCGCCATCGAACTCTCACCAATCGGCAGCCGCGCCGACGACCGTCGCCAGCCTGACGACTCCGACAATGCAAACCGCCCCCGCTACGACACCCACAAAAACTGTCGCAGCGACCAACTCGAGCGACGCCAGCGGCCAAAGCGACCAGCAAATCCCGAGCGTCATGGTTCAAGCCAAGAAGGCAGATCCTCCCAAGCCGATTACCCGGCCCGCGGACACTCAGTCCGCGCGCAATCTACCCGCCAAGGCTTCCGAAAGTTCATTGCCACAACCGCGATTCGATTCGCTTTAGAAGCCGATTTACGATTGCTCGCGCCGAGCTGACTGCCGGACGAGCTCCACCGCGTCAAACGCCAGCGGCATCTCGCTCGCCGGATCATCAATCCGAATCGACTTCTTGCCGGCGAGCAGCTCTTCGATCAGATGGCCGACCAAGTCGGCCCGCCAGCCACGCGCCAAGAGCGGTGGCTCATCCGTATTGGTCCGACCGAAGTTGAGTCGGTAGGCGATCAAGTCACGGACGTCGCTCGCCGTTCCGGCCAGGCTGGTCGCCACATTCGCCCGCCGACAGATGCTCGAAAGCGCCGGCGACAAAAACTGCCCCAGCAAATTCAATTGCGATGGCATCGATTCGTGCGGCTCGCGTTCGAGCTCGTCGAGCGATACTTCCAAGCCGCGGCGAATGCACGCCGCCAGTTGGTCCATCAATTGCTTGCTTACGCTTTGCTGAATGCCGCGAATCGCCCGAATCTTGTCCGGTTGATCGCTCTTCCGCTTGGCGAGCTCCGCGATCAAATCGTCACGCAGCACGCGACGCGGCGGAACATCGCGTCGCTCGGCCTCCGCCTGCCGCCACATCCACAGCTCGCGCACAATTGCCAGGCTCCTTAGCGACATATTGCCGATTCCAGAGACCTTCCGCCACCTCGGTCGTTCGCGCGACGCTTGGAGATCTAACAGCCACGTTTCCATCTCTTCCGCGAGCCAGCCGAGCCGCTTCGACTCGGTCAGCTGCGACTGCAATTCGTCGTAGAGCGGCAGCAGGTACCGCACGTCCTCGAGCGCGTAGTCAATCTGCGCTTCGGTCAGCGGCCGGCGCCGCCAATCGGTGCGCTGTTCGCCCTTGTTCGGTTGGCGATCTAAAAACTTCGTGACCACCGAACCATAGGAAGAGGGATACTCCATGCTGCAGAAGCCGGCGGCAAGCTGCGTATCAAATAGCCCGGCAGGCGGCCGGTCGCAGGCTTGCAGCGAAAAATTTACCTCCTCGCGCGCGGCGTGAACGATGGTCGTGTGGCTGCCGTCCGCCAGCGTTCGCCAGAACGTGACCAGATCGCCCGCGCGATACGGATCGATCACCGCCAAGAGGTCCCTCGTCGCGACCTGAATCAAGCACAGCTCAGGTCGAAACGTGTCTTCAGACACGAACTCCGTGTCCATGCCAATTCGATCGGCCTGAGCCAATTGCCCACAGAACGCGGCCAATTGAGCGGGAGATGTGATCGTCTCGTGCGACACGTTATGGGCGGGCGAGCGGCGAGTGCGGCCGGTTGTCACGATAGCGCCCGGTTCAGAAGGGGGTGATCGAATTGCCTCCCGTATTATTGTAAGGGCTCCGAGCAAAACCCGATAGGGGATGTCTACGACCTTACGTGACGGCGCGGTTCATCGCGGCCCGCTCCGCCGCCGGTTGGCCCACGTCTAGCTCTGTGCCATATTGTGACCGAGCTACGCGCGATAATATTGACCACAGCTACGTCACCCAATGGCCGCCCGCGGAATCCCGAACCATGTCTGCCCCCGAAATCTGGCTACGGACCAACCGCCGCGCGTTGTGCTTCGGGGCCGTTCCACCGGCGATTGGCGCGCTGGCGGGCGTGTGGCTTGTTGCAATCGGCATTCATTCGGCCGGCAGTTGGTACTTGTGGATTGGCTGCGGTATGATCGTCTTCGGCCTCGGGTTGGTCGCGGCGCTGCTGGCCCAAATTCGCCAGCCGCGAATCGCCTATCGAGCGAGACACGTATTGTTTTACGTTGTTTCCGGTGAGCCGATCGCTGTGCCGGTAGGCATCGTCGAGGCCTTCTTTCTCGGTCAAGGGCCGCTGATGCTGCCCGGCCCTGAGAAGCGAGGCGATGCCACCGTAAATTTGGTCGCTCGTTTGTCGCAGCGCGAAACTCAGTGGGCCGAACACGATGTCAAACCCGCCCTGGGACGCTGGAGCGACGGCTACATAACCATCCGAGGTACTTGGTGCGAACCACTCAATGGTGAGCTGGTTCGCCGCCTCAACCGCCGCCTTCGCGAAGTAACTGAAGAGTCGAACCAATAGGTACATTCGATGAACGAGCTCAATCGGTTCCGCGAACGCACGGGCTTGCTGGTGAGCGTGCGCGATGCCGCCGAGGCACTCGTCGCGCTCGACGGCGGCGCCGACGTCATCGACGTCAAGGAGCCGAATCGCGGCTCCTTGGGAGCGGCCGACACCGACGCAATCGCCGCGGTCGTCGCGGCCGTGGCGGGCCGCGCGCCGATCAGCGTGGCCGCCGGCGAGCTTCTCGATTGGCCAACAAACATGTCGCCACAGTTTGTCGACGCAGTTGACGGCCGAGCGGCGTTTGTCAAATTGGGCCTCGCCGGCTGTTCCGCCGAGACCGATTGGCAGGCGCGCTGGCGGGAAGCATTTGATGCGCTCGACGACCGCGTCCAGTCCGTGGCAGTTGTTTACGCGGATTGGCAAGCCGCCCGCGCACCGACGCCCGACGAAACTCTCGCCCACGCCCAGCAATGCGGCTGCCGGGTTATTCTGGTCGATACCTGGAATAAGTCCTTCGGCGATCTGTTTGGCTGCTGGACCGCCGAAAACCTGGCCGAGTTTGCCCATCGCGTACGGGCTGCCGGCATCCACTTGGTTTTGGCCGGCTCGCTCAAACCATTGACCTTGGCCAAAGCAGTTTCCTTGCGGCCGGCATTGGTCGCAGTTCGTGGCGCCGTCTGCGAAGGCGACCGCGGCGGCACAGTTTCGCGATCGCGTGTCGAGGCGGTACGCGCCGCGCTCGATGACGCACAACTGCCCTTTGTGAAAGGTGTTACCAATTTCGCAGGCGCCAGAGCTCCGATCGGTTCGGTCATCCAGTGACATATGTCTGTCACTCAAACCATCCTCGCGCAGCAAAACCGACCCGGGAATGAGATTCCGACGACCGAAAGAAAGTTTCATTTTTTCTGTCGAACCAGCCGACCGTAAGGGCATGGGCAGGTAGTTCCGTAAGGAACCCAACGGGCCGCGAAGGAGTTTGCAAACCCCCGTCGCGGTCTTTTTTTGCGCAAAATCAAGGCCATGCCGAAGCGGACGGCCCCAGCCTGCTGGTCCAGTCGGGAAGCCCCAACCCATTGCCGCAATCTCCTTTTCGGCCGGGCGTAGTTTCACCAGCGCCGCCCGGATTAGCGCCGCGGTCACGCTAGCACAACAAATTCGCACGCCGGCGCGATAAATTTTCTTGACATTAGCCACCAAATCTCGATACTCGATTTCGCGGGGCAGCGGCGGTTCGGTGGGCCAGCGTGGCATTGAGCGAGGATTGGCTGGGTCGTTGTCCCTTTGCAGAACGCATTCCAGAAAAGCGTAGCGGTGTTTTCGTCGGTTGGTGCTTGAAAACAGAGTCTGCGAACGATATTTGTCCGTGCGACTCGCACTAGTCAGAAGGGACCAGTCGTGACGAAGTCTGTGTTGGAAGCGATTCGGGAAGGGAATTGGGATTTCGAACCGGAAGAAGTTGCTCACGAGCAGTATGCCGCCACGCGGGCTGTTCCCGGTACGCGCGAAAAACTGCGGGTGCTCGCCGAACGAGCCGATGCCGGCTTGCCGCTGTGGCACGCCCGCGACCGCGCCGATTACGAAGAGCAAACCGATTGATTGCTCGCGTCGCTCCTGATCTGGCCACAAGTCGTCGCTGGAACCGGTCTGTCTGGGGAGTGGTCTGGCGCTTGCTTGGCGGGTAGGATGGGTTGCCCGAAACACGACCATCATTCCGCTTCCAGGGAAATTGCCATGCCCAAGTTTCACGTCGTCGTTCCCCATCCCCTCTCGCAACAAGACGCGATTACGAAGCTCAATGGTTTCATCGATTTGTTGCGGAGCCGCTACAAAGATCAGCTCAGCGGCTTGGAAGAATCTTGGGAGGGCAACGTCTTGTCGTTCGGCTTCAAGACCTACGGCATCCAAGTCAACGGCAAGATCACGGTCAGCGACCATCAACTCGACCTCGATGGCGACTTGCCGATTGCCGCGATGATGTTCAAAGGCAAAATCGAGTCTACTATCCGCGACGAACTGACGAAGCTGATGGGTCCGGCGCCGCCGCCCGCCACGTAACCGCGTGTGCCTCTGGCTCTGTCCGAGCTCGCCTTGTCGCCTTGTCTTCGCGCTCCTCACACGTCCTCCAGTGTTAGTGGCCGCGGCTGTTTTCCGTCGACATCCGTAAACCCATACTCCTGGCCGCAGGCTGCCGCCAGGACTACGCTCCCGCTTTTGGCCATCACGTTCGGATCGGCGGCCAGTGCCGCGACTGCCCGGCCCACGAATCGCGGCGACTCGGAATTGCTCAAATCCAAATAGGCGGCCGCCTCCATGACTTTCTCCGTTCGCACCAAGCCTGGGTAGAGCGATACGGCGGCCACGCCA
>DASYDU010000116.1:0-8557 GCA_036499445.1 Lacipirellulaceae bacterium | reverse complement strand
GGAAACAAGCTTTGGCACTGCTTCCGAGGACGGGGCGTGGCAATATTAACAAGTTAGCAGTGGCACCCGCCGCCACGCGAGGAGGATTGGCCGGCGCGATCACAGACTCACGGTGCCTTCGATTTCCCGCAGCCCATCGCCTAGTCTGGTAATTTTCTTGCAATTTGCGGGCCCGGTCGCTACCATCGGGGCGGCTTTGCGTTGGTGGGAACCCAGGCCTCACGCCCCCGACGTCGACTGCGGTTCTGATTGGTCGTCGTGCGATTTCACTTGGATTGCACCTCATTTCACTTGCGAGCTTGCCAATGCCCACTAAATCGAGAGCGCGCGTCGTCGTCCTTCTGGTGATCACCTGCGGCGGATCTCGCGCCGTCGGCCAGTCGGGTTGGAGCATTAAGGCAGGTTATAACTACCAATTGACTGCGCGTGACGACTACCAGCTCCTCGACGCACTGCCCCCTCAGAAGCTCAATTTCTCTCACGATACCATCGGCGCAAACGGCGTCGTCGATTTTCCTGCGCAGGACTTGAGCGCGAAATTGGACCCCACAGCCTCGGATGGGAACTCTCAAGAGGCGGATGGCTCCGTCGCGGTGCAGGCCAAAGTGGGAAGTTTTCACCTGAAAGCCAGCGCAGATGCCTTTTCCACACGCGTCCAAAACTTCCTGCCGTTAAATAAAGTCAGCGCGGAAGCTACTACCGAAGTCACCATAACCGAGACGGATCAATTGATATTCCACTCGGATAAGCCCGGAACCCGTCGCGTGTATGCTAATTGGGACTTGGTCTCCTCAATTGGGGGTTCGCCCCTATTTCCCTTGTCATATACGAGCTCAGACGCCAAAGGCGTCGTCAGTCCTCATGGATTTGACCCCAACGGAAACTACGACTTCGTCGTAGGCCAGGGAGAATCTGCGTTCTACTTGGAAGGCACGGGCGTTCCGTCTGCGCCAGCGATTCCGCCGCCGCATGGCGGGGTCATCGATCCCAGCATGTGGGCGTACTCCTACACAGCCGACGGCGGCATCACGCAGCCAACCATTGACCATCTGGAGTATGACAATCCCTCCTCGATACCGGTTTCGTTTCTGGCCACTCCCGGCAGATCACTGTTTGTGCAATGGACGATTTCGGTCTCCGCCCACGCGATCGTGAACAACTTCGATCTCAATTCTGGTGGCGGCTCAGCAGGTGGCTCCGCCAATTATTATCACACCGTCAACTGGGGCGGCATCACGAGCGTCGTCGACGCCGATACGGGCGAGCCCGATACCGACTGGTCGGTGGAGTCGGCCTCGGGATTCGACTACGCGCATGCAGCACCAGAACCGGAGCCCGCCAGCATCGTTCTCGCGGTAATCGGGTCGATCGCCGCCGCGGCAATTGCCCGCCGCAAATCGACCGCGCCGCGTCGCGCGTAACGAGCGCGGAGTATTTGGGCGGCGTCCGATCAGTCTTTGCAGGTCGCCGCCGGCAGTTTTCTTGCACGCGGCCGTACGCTCCGCTAAAGTAAGTGGGTCGACCCCCTCACCCCGCATTCTCTGTTAGTGAAGCACGGCGACCTGCTCTGACTCATCGCTACCGCTCTTATTTCACTGCTGGGGGGGATCTAATGTTTCGTCGATGTTACTTGCTCTCCAAAATTCTCGTCGCGCCGGCTGCGTGTTGTATCTTCTTGATCGCTACGGTTTGCCGCGCCAACATCGCTATCGAAACTGTGCCGATCGGTAATCCCGGCAATCCGGCCAACACGCGATACGTCAACTCGGCTCATCCAAACGGAGTGGGGGCCGTTGCGTATCCGTTTCGCATCGGAAAAACGGAGGTCACGAATGCTCAGTACGTGGCGATGCTAAGTGCGGTTGCCGGCTCCGACCCGTATGGGCTCGATCAGATGTCGTCGGCCGAACCCGCGGTCAATCCCCAACTTTTGGCCAGGCGCAAAAAAACTTTCAGCCACTAGCCCGCTTGCCATGAGCTTGCCGAATGCTCAGCTCTCAGCCAGAAAATACGCACAAAGTTCCACCCCTGACCGCTGAATCCTAACCCCCGTCTCCTTTTCTGCGCGGTGGCCAATTCTGAGGACTTCAAATCCAGCCACCGATCGTTAATATGATTCCCGTACGTTCGCCGAACCAAGAGCGACGTGTTTCGCACGTTTCCGATGGGCCCGCGTTCGAGCTGCAGCCCCGCTAACGGTAGCCGCAGTGGTTCGCTAACTTCGAAGATCGGAAACGAGCGGGAAGCAAGAATGTCGACGACTGAGCGCGGAGAAGATTCCGCACTCCCGACTCCCCATTCCCCATGTGCTCTTGCCGGCGGATCGTGCGCGCTAGCGCTCCCAGAGGAAACAGTCCAGAGGTCAATCTCTGGCCCCTGGGCCCTGAATCCTCAACCCTTCGCCCGAGGCGGCCGCCTCACTTTTTCTAAGAACTAGCCACAGAGTACAGCGAGACCACAGAGCAAACACCGCGAAAGTCCGTCGAATGAAAATCAACAATCATCGATCATCAATCAACGATTCTTCCTCCGTGCCCTTGGTGCCTTTGTGGTTAACACCCTGCATTCCATCCTGTTGATCCACTCCAATCCCGTGATCCAGTCAAAAATGGAGGGAGACAGTACGAGGCCACCCACAAAGAACCGGTCCCCTTCGAAGAAAACCCGTCCCCTTCCGCAGCGAACCCGGCTGCACCCAGCATCAGGCGCGTTCCGGGCCGGCCAATATGTCGAGCGACAAGTCGGCCACTTTCCCCGCCCGCAGCCGCTCCACGGCAATCGCCCCCATCACGGCGTTATCCGTACAGAGCGCCAGTGGCGGGACGTGCAGTTCATACCCGTGTTCGGCCGCCGAGACTTCGAGCCGCTCCCGAAACGATTTGTTCGCGGCGACGCCGCCGCCGACGCAGAGCGTTCCATAACCAGTCCGTTTGAGCGCCAGCTCCGCCTTGCCAAGCAAGCAATCGATCACCGCCGCCTGAAAACTGGCTGCCACATCGGCAACATTAAATTCTCGCTCTTTACTTCCCGCTCCCTGCACCTTGCTCCCTGCTCCAAGCTTCCCCGTCCCCACCACCAAATACCGCACTGCCGTTTTCAGTCCGCTGAAACTGAAATCGAGCCGCGCCTCGTCGTCGAGCAGTGGCCGGGGAAAGCGATGGGCTCGCGGATTGCCGCCCGCCGCCGCGCGCTCGATCGAGGGCCCGCCAGGGTAGGGCAGCCCGAGCAGGCTCGCCACCTTGTCGAAAGCCTCGCCCGCCGCGTCATCAATCGTGCCGCCCAGCGGAGTGAAATCGGTCGGTCCATCGCAGCGATAAATGTTCGAGTGCCCGCCGCTGACGATCAGACCGATGCAGGGGAAAACATTTCGGCCGCTCGCCATCCGACAGGCATAAATGTGGGCCTGCAAATGATTCACGGCCACCAGCGGAATGTCGCACGCCAGCGCGATCGTCTTGGCCGCCGTCAAACCCACCAAGAGCGAGCCGGCCAGGCCCGGAGTATTGGCCACGGCAACCGCGTCCAAATCCGTGAGCGTGACGTTCGCCTTTCGCAGTGCCTCGTCGATCGTCGGCAGAATCCGCTCGACGTGCGCTCGCGACGCAATCTCTGGCACGACGCCGCCGAATCGCTCGTGCAAAGCATGCTGAGAAGCCACAACGGACGAGAGCACTTCGAGCCGATCGGTCACAACCGCCGCCGCCGTCTCGTCGCATGTCGTTTCAATCGTCAGGATGACACGCCGCGCATCGTCCATTTTCTGAACCCTGAACCCTGCTAACTACCAAACCGCACATGATGCACCCACGCCGGCGGCACATTGGCCATTACACAGTCGCGCCCAATTTCATGTTTCGATAAGATTTCGTCGAGCACTCGGCCAATCGCCTGCAGCCGTTCTCGTTCGGCTTGTCGGCTGACCGCGGCTTTGACCCGTCGGATCGCCAAGTACTCAAAAAAACTGAGTGTGCCCGACGGCGCCAAGAGTCGATGCAGCTTCGCCAGGATCCGCTCCACGAGCTCAGCCGAAAAATTATTAAGCGGTAGGCCCGAAATGATCACATCGTACGGCTCCTCTTCGCTCAATTCCTCGACGCCGGAATGGATCAGTCGAATCCGCGCCGCTGCCGCCCGATATTCGGAATCGCCCGTGATTCGCTCTCTCAAACAGGCCACAAACTCCGCGTTCCGTTCCACGAGATCGAGCCGGTCGTCGGAGCCCAGCCCGGCCACGATTCGTCGCGTTACGGCTCCGGTGCCAGGGCCAACTTCAAGTATCCGCCTCGCCGACCGGCTTCCGTCCGAGCCATTGCGGACATAGCGGGCCAGAGCCGCGGCCAGCGCCGGTCCGCTGGGTAGGATCGCCCCGGTCGTGTGAAACGACCGGCGGAATTCCCTCCAAAAAACGCAATAATCGGCCCAAGTGTGGCTCATGCGTTGCATTCTAAGCCTGCCGCTACCCCTGCGTAAATTACTCGACAGTTATCGCCGCAATTCGTCTATAATCGGTGGATTGATCGAAATGTGCGGCGACGGGTATTCATCGATCGTCAGATTCGCGGTCGTTGGGCTGAATACACGTCGGGGGCTTGCCGTCGCGGGACATCATCGTTGGCGCCGGCAAACCCATATCTCGCCGGGCGGAGGAACCAGAGGATGCAGAAGAGGCGGTTTGCCGCTCCCGTGGCCGTCGGCCGGATCGAGAGCGGTTTGATTCTCTCGGTCCGCCTCTGCGCGCTATTTGCCGGCCTGGCGTCTGCAGCACCCTCGTGGGCGGTGAGCGTCAGCGTCGACGTCAGCAATGTCCGGGCCGTGATGCCGCTCGAAGGTCTCGGCATGGGCACGGCCGTCTATGCCAATCAGTTCGGCAACGCCAATCTCGCCGCGCGGCTCAACGAGGCCGGCGTCACCACGCTACGCTATCCCGGCGGTGGATACGCTGACATCTACCATTGGTCAATCGCCACGGACTTCACGAAAAACAGCCCTTTTGGTGGATCGTCGCCGCCAAACCAGGGCTACATCGCGTCGGGCAACACCTTTCCCCAATTGCTCAACATCATGAACAACATGGGAAATGGGCAGGCGGTGATTACTGTCGACTATGGCTCGGCGATGAAACTCAGCGGCTCGACGGCCGTAGCACCTGACTTCGCCGGCCAGCCCCAAGAGGCCGCGGCCTGGGTCGCCTACGCAAACGCTAACCCAAGTATTTATGGCACGGCAAATGATGTAGTCCTCGGCGTCGATGCTCAGGGAAATAATTGGAAGACGGCCGGCTATTGGGCCAAGCTTCGCGCCTCGACCTCAGCGCAGTATCAGACCTGGGCCACTGCCGACGGCGTCTTCGATCCACTGAACTCATTCCTCGCCGTCAATCGCAGCGCTCCGGCCGGCATCAAGTATTGGGAAATTGGCAACGAGACCTTTGGCACGGGCTATTACTCAAGAGACGGAAACGGATATTCCACCGACTACCAAGTCCCCTACAACGGCACCACGCGCTCCGGCAACGCCGGACTGTCGCCCGCACACTACGGTCAACAAGTCGTGCAATACTCGCAATTGATGAAAGCGGTCGATCCCACGATCAAGATCGGCGCCGTCCTCAACACGCCCCCGGACGACTACAGCTGGGACAGCGACTCCAGCGGCAATCACTGGAACGATCAAGTTCTTTCACAGACCGGGATTTCCAATAGTGTCGATTTCGTCATGGCCCACTGGTATCCCCAGATCGGCAACAATTCCAATGGCGCCAACTTGGCCGCGGCCCCGGGAAATAAAATCGACCTGATGATCAATGGGACAACGGCCGGCGTTGATACCGGTACGCACGCCGGCATTCGCGACTCGCTTGCCACTTGGGGCATCCCCAACGCCCAGATCATGATCACGGAATTCAACTACATGGGCTCGCTGCAATCCGGCATCGCCAACGCGGCCAACTCGCTTTTCGTGGCCGATTCCTACGCGTCCTGGCTCGACAACGGCGTGACCAGCGTCCAGTACTTGGAACTTAGCCAAAACGGGTTCGTTGGAGATGCGTCATCGCTGACCCGCGGCTCGTCCTTCTGGGCCATCAAAATGCTAAATCTCGCGGAAGACCCGGGCGATTCTGCCTTGAGCACCACGTCATCGAGCTCTTCCGTCCGCGTTCATTCGTATCAGCGCGCCGACGGCAGCGTGGCCGTCATGCTGCTCAATGAAGGAACAACCGCCGCGAGCGTCGACGTCAGCATCAACGGTCATTTGCTGTCCCATTCGGGCACGCTCTATAGCAGTTCGGGCACTGGCATTACGACTGCTGCGGCCACCGGCCTTGGCAACTCGTTCAACGTTGCGAGCATTCCCGGACGAACGTTCTTCACCTATATCATTCCGCAGGCCTTCCCGCCGCCTGGCGACTACAATGGCGATGGCATCGTCGACGCGGCCGACTACACCGTGTGGCGAGACACAGCCGGCCAAACCGGCGCGAATCTCGCCGCCGACGGCACCGGACCTGGCGGCACGCCCGATGGCGTTGTGGACGCGCTCGACTACCAATTCTGGGTCGATCACTTTGGCACGGCTTCGGGAAGCGGCGCCGACTCCCAGGGAACCGTGCCGG
Source organism: Lacipirellulaceae bacterium (assembly GCA_036499445.1). Taxonomy (GTDB): domain Bacteria; phylum Planctomycetota; class Planctomycetia; order Pirellulales; family Lacipirellulaceae; genus DASYDU01. The sequence continues at coordinate 1,944 of DASYDU010000116.1, read as the reverse complement.
AGCCGTCTTCGTGTATACTGATAATTCTGGGCGGCGGCTTTCTTATGCGAAAGCCGCTGGCATGCTTTGGCAGTGGCGCTCGTTAGAAAATTGTACTACCGGTCGAAGATTCGATTTGCGGACGCATCAGGGTAGAACGCTTTCGCAAGGTGCAGTTGGCGGAAAAGGCGGATGATGAACAGAGTCGATTTTCTCGAGGCCATCCGTTCAATGGAGATAAGGCGCCTGCCGAGCTGCCAATTCAGCGTTACTGCGTTATTTGGCTGGCTGCCGCTCATCGTCTTGTCGCTGTTCGCAGGCTATGTCCTATCGTCGCCGGCCGTCGGTGCAAACATCACGGTGAATTCCAACCAAATCGTCAACAACACAATTGCCGGCGTCTCGACCCCCGCCACGCTCTCGAATATCGCGATCGGCATGAACACGTCGGTCTACTACAACAATATCGGCGATTCCTACATATCGCCGGCGCTCGATAACACTGGCGTGTCGATCGTTCGCTATCCTGGCGGCAACTTTTCCGATATCTATCACTGGACAGACAACGTTGCGACCGGCAACTATGCGGCCCCGAGCTCCAACTTTGGCACCTTCGCGAAGAACATCTTGAACGCGCCCAATGGCCTGGCAAAACAGGGAATGATCAGCGTCGACTACGGAGAAAGCCTGAATTCCCAAATGGGCGGGCAGCCGCAAGAAGCGGCCGCCTGGGTCGCATACGCCAACGGCACCATCGACGGCGCGAATGCAACCATGCAGCTCGGCACCGACGGTGAGGGCAACAAGTGGGGAACTGTTCGCTATTGGGCGGCCCTCCGCGCTGCTAACCCGACCGACGCGAATTGGGCCACGGACGGCTCCGTTGGCGTCGTGCTCGATCCGTCGACCGACTTTCCGACCCCGCGCGCTCGCGGCGTATTTAACATTGGCGACTTCCTGAAAATCCAGCATGCTGCGCCGATCGGAGTGCAGTATTGGGAAATTGGCAACGAGCTCAACGGCAACGGGTATTTCGGCACGGGTCTTAACTGGCAAAACGACAAGCATTCCCTAGCCACTGGCGCCGCCCGCCAAAATGATCCGAATCTGTCGCCCACGTTTTACGGCCAGCAGGTCGTCAACTTCGCTGCCCAGATGAAGGCGGTCGACCCGACGATCAAAATCGGCGCCGTGTTAAACAACGCCTCGAACTACGATCCCTTTGTGCTGAAGGCGTCGGCTCAAAACCCGATCACGCTCCAAAATCAAACTGCCGCTCAGGCGATGGATTTCGGCATCGTCCATTACTATCCAACCTACAACAGCAACACCGATAGTACAGGTACCAGTTTTCTCGCCGCTCGCGTGACAAATATTCCCAGCACGATCACCAGCTCCCGCAATTTCATCGACGCGAACGCTGGCGTAGATAAAAGTCACATTCCCATCTTCATCACTGAATTCGGCGACTTGCTCTCCAATGGAGGCTCGCTGCTGCCCGCGACCGCCGAGGGTTTGCAGACCGTTATCGACAACGTCGCCTTTCTGCAGAGCGGCGTCGCCAGCGCTGAAATGTGGGAAATGGTGACTAAAAGCTTTCTGAACGACACGGCCACTTTGAGCCCGAGCTCGCAGGGCTCCTACTATGGCATGGAAGCGCTGCACGACTTCATCCGCCCTGGCGATACGTTTGTATCGTCCGCGTCCACGCAGAACAGCACGGGCATCGTCTACGCCGCCAAACGCACAGACGGCAAGATCGCCTTGATGCTCATCAATCCGGGCACGACCGCCCAGAACATGCCCGTCACCATCAACGGCGATTTGCTGGCTACGACCGGAATTCAATACCTTACAAGTCTGACCGCCGATCCGGTGCAATCCACTGTCACCGGCGTCGGCAATAGTTTCGCCCAGTCGGTGCCCGGTCGCTCCATTGCCGTTCTCTTGCTCTCGCCACATGTT
>DASYDU010000115.1:0-33486 GCA_036499445.1 Lacipirellulaceae bacterium | reverse complement strand
CGATCTGCGCGACGTGGATGCGAAGAGCCGACGAATTGTGGAGTGGTATGTGTAATCGCGAAGCTGGAACCGGTTTTCTTGGTGGGTTTCGGATGTCGTATTAATAGGCTTATCAATCCATGCCCTGCCCTGCTGCTACCGATCGATTGACTTTCCGAGAATTGTCGGACTCGGACGTTGACAATTTGCAGTTGATTTTTTCTGATCCGATCGCGATGGAGCACTATCCATCGACGAAAGACGTCGCGGCGACGCAGGAGTGGATCGATTGGAGCCTGCGAAATTATGAACGCAGGGGACACGGCCTGTGGGCGGTGATGCTCAGCCGAACCGGCGAGTTCCTCGGGCAATGTGGTTTGATACCACAAAACATTCGCGGGCTCGACGAAATCGAGGTTGGCTATCTCTTTTGTCGCTCGCATTGGGGCAACGGCTACGCAACCGAAGCCGCGGCTGCATGTCGGGACTATGGTTTTCGTCAGCTCGGTTGCGAGAAGCTGGTCTCGTTTATTAATCCAGGCAATGAGCGCTCGAAGCGCGTTGCGGAGCGGGTTGGAATGACGCTGGAAAAGATATTATTGCCGGAAGAAAACCTTTGGGCGAAGGAAGTATGCGTGTTTTCAATAACACGACCTGACGCATCGAACTAATGATGATCAAAGTAAGGCTTCTGATTACCGCTCTGTTCCGATTTCAGTTTCTGCGCATCTAGTTGGCTCGTCACGGGCCGGCGGGCCAGTGGGCAGACGGTGGCATCGCGGGCTATTGGGGAGGCGGTGGGTTAATACGCCGGGACAATCTCGCCGTCGGCGCGGTTGCCGAGGAGGCGGAAGACGGCGGGATCGATGCTTTGGGCGATCGTGTGGGTGGATCCGTCGGCGAAGCCAAAGTTTGCGCTGCCAGGATGAAAGCTGCCGAAACCGCCGACGAAGAGCGGTCCTTGTTTGTCGGCGGCTCCGTCGCCCTGACCTGATTGCGCGGGCAGCGTAAAGGATGGGCGTGGATTGTTGATGGTGCTGGTGCTTCGGAGAGTGGCGCGAGTGCCCGAGACCCAACCCAGCCCGTCCTTGTTAAGGAGAATCTCTCCCAACAAGATTGTCTTGCTGCTGCCGTCGAAAATGTCGGCGAAGCGGACCTGGCTATTGAGGTATAGCAACCCGTGATTGTCGGCATCGATCGGGGCCTCGACGTCGTGGTGGCAGCCGGCGTAACTGGATTCGGCGACCGTCGCGCCAGCGCTGACTTCGTTTAGAAACTCGCGTGGCTCGGAGGGGCACTCGAGCGGCATAATTTGGGCGGCCCGCACCGGAGCATTTGCGGCGGCATATGCACCGGCCGCTTGGTCGAACCGACGAGACAACGGAAGCTCTTCCATGTAGGGCAAGATTTTCACGATCCAACTGACGTGCTTGCCAATCGGTTCGCTGCGAATTGGACCTTTGTCGTCGGTGACTCCGGGCGGCAGCGCCTCGAACTGGAATTCATAATTGTGAACGGCCAGGCCGATCTCTGTGACGTTGTTCACGCATTGGGTGCGCCGGGCCGCTTCGCGGGCGGCTTGGATGGCGGGCAGCAATAGTGAGACCAGGATGCCGATGATGGCGATCACCACGAGAAGCTCAACGAGGGTAAAGGCTTGGCGGCCCAGAACGCGACAGTCACGTCTGAATTGCGGCGCGAAATCGGCGTCGGAGACGCCTCCCACACATGGATTGGACATGTTTTCAGCGAAGCGGAATTCGTTCATGGGATTACTCCTGTGTTTGAGGTGAGTGATTTGGGACGAGAAACGTGCGCGAGCGGCGGATTGACAGCTCGCCACCACGGGGATATTCGGCGACGACGCGGACCTGCCACGGCTTGGTGTCCGAATCGCGGGTGGCTTCGATGGTGACTTGGGCGTCGCCGTTACTGACGATGGACTCGCCGGGCAGATGCCAGACTTCGCCACGGTAATCGGCTTGGGTCGACAGGCGATAAGCGGCACGGTCGGCGCCGGCCGCGAGCAATAGCTCCGTTTGGCGCAGGTCGCGCTCCGGGTGAAGCTCGCGCCTGGCACGCAGGCTGCCGAGCAGCATGTTGCCCAGGATCGTCATCATCACGAGCAGACAAACGAGGGCCGCGACGAGGACCGTACCGTGCCGCCGGCCGGCGTGACGGCGTACGCGTTGTTGCCGGTAGTACGTGTGCACGCGGGTCATTGCGGCTCCTTCTCCGCCGTCGGCAACTGTTGAAATGGGTTGGTACGATTCAAGCAGGCTTCAATTTGAACATTCAGCGGCATGGAATAGGCGCTCGGAGGTTGCTGGCCGCTGCCGGGATCGAGCTTCGCGAGCGACCCGGCAGAAACACTCAGGACCAATCGATGTGGCGCCAGCTCTTCGTTGATCGATAGTTCCAAGGGCGACGGGAAAGCAAACTCGGCGCGCGAGATGTTGGTATCGTGTTGCGACACGACCCTGACCACATTGTCACCCGTTTGCCGATATTCGACGGACTGTTTGTCGGCCAAAGCCAGGCGGAGAAACGCGCCTTTGTCGTGAGCGCCGTCTTCAATCGTGGCCGCGGTCGCCTGATGGACGTCGGCACGGAATTGTTCGGAGAGGCGCATCGCACTCCGCTCGGCATCGAAAAAAGCGCGCGTCGCAGATTGGGCGTGCATGGCGCGGTGCACAAGCCCAGCGCTCAGGGTCAGAATGATTGTGCAGGCGGACATGACGACCAACAGCTCGACCAGCGAGGTGGCGTTTCTTTTTCTCATGGCCGCGGGCCTCCTGATGGCGATCCGTCTGGCTGCGAGGCGGCGGATAAAATCCAAGCGGCCATGGCAACGGTTGTTGGCTGCTGGGGCATGTCGCGCCAAGAGAGCCGGAGCGTGAGGCGGCTACCAAAGTCGACGGGCTGCAATTGGCCGGTCAACTCCGCACCCGGCAATTTGGCGGCGAGGAAGGAAGACGGCTTCAATTGCTTGAGCTCGGTCCGGGCGCCTGCCTCCGGGAGCGCGGTGAGGCGATCTAATTGGTTGGAGAGCTCATCGAGGGCCAGGCGATAGTGGCGACAGGATTCGAGCAAGCGGCCGTGCCGGATGACGAGCGGCAGCGAGAGCGATAGTGCGGTACTCAAGAGCGTGAACGCGACGAGCACCTCAATGGAGCTCGTAGCGAGACGCGGGCAGCGCCGTGGCGTCTGGCGTTTGTCACGTTGGATTGGAGTTTCGCTCGTCATGTTCTCTTACAACTGGTGTTCAATCAATTGGACAAGGGGCACAAAAATCGCGAGCGCTTGAAACAAAACGAACACACCCATTGCGACAATCAGCAATGGCAAGATTAGCTCCGAGAGACGGTCCAACCGTCGCATCGTGCGGCGCTCTTTGCCGGCGGCCAATTGTGTCAAGGCCCAGGGCTGATTGCCGACACGTTCGGCAGTTTCGAGGACGCAAACCTCGGGCGGTGTGATCAATCCCGCCTTGGCCATGCTCTGCCAGACTTCCGCGCCTTGCTCGACTTCATTGCGGACGTAGAGCAGCTTATTGCGGATCGCGGGGTCGAAATGGTAGCGGGCGAGCGTTGAGAGCGCGCCCGCGATCGGTCGGCCGGCGGCCGTCGCCACGCTGAGCTTTTCGAGCACGTCTGCGGCACGGAATTCCCGGACGGGATACAGGAAGCGGCCGAGGAACGTGCGGCGAAGGAGCCTGCCGGGACGCGCAGAGTAGGTGAACAATAGCAAAGCAGCGAGGGCCAATGCGACGACGTACCAGTAGTGCACGAATGCCGTACCAACCGCTCGCGACCACTGAAAAATGACTGGCGGCTGTTGTTTATAGTCAACGAGTATTTTTTCAAATACGGGAACGATTCTGATATGAATAAATGCGACGATGAAAGCGCCTACAAACAATACGTTGCTGCAATAGACGAGCGTTTTGCGGAGGCGCGAAGGAGATTCGACGGGGGCTGGGTCGGCAAGCGCGTCACGGATCGTGGCGGAAAGCGCACCGGATTGCGCGCCGAAGCGGATCGCCAGCACGTCTTCGTCGCTCAAAATGCCGGGGACGGCTTCGACCGCATCCGGCAGAGGCGTGCCGTTTTTGAGCAATTCGGCGAGAGATTGTAGGCGCTTTCGTTGAGCCCCGCGCTCGTCGCTGGCCCAAGCCTCGACGAGCGGCGTAAGCGGCAGACTCTCTTCGGCGGCGACGGCGATGAGCCGCAGCAGCGATTGGCGCACGGCCGAAACGGTCCAGGGGGACCAAAGTAGGCGTCGAAATGTCGGAAACCAGGCGTACATCGCGGAATCAATCTAGTTCGCTAATTGCTTAATCCCTGAATCAAACTGACCAAAGGCAAGAAGAGCGCGATCACGACTCCGCCGACGACAAGACCGACCGCGCAGATGCTTAACGGCTCAATGAGCCCGCGCGTCCAGGAGAAGAACATCCGCGATCGGGTCGAATAACAATTGCTGATTTCCCTGAGGAGATGAATTCGAGCCGAGGTCGGCATGTCGGCGTGTAGGGCGTAAAGAAACGTGTTGGTGAGCGGATGCTCATCGGCCGGCTGCATTCGCTCGCGGCCCGAAGTAATCTCACTTGCCAAGCGCCAGGCCGCCGCGCGCAGCTGTGATCTTTTAGTCGCAAATCCGGCGATACGGAGCGCGTCTGGAATGCTGAGTCCCCCATCGAGAAGGTCGGCGGTGAAGCGCGCGAATTTGGCGATGGCGGCTCCCTGATCCCAGGGCAAACTGAATCGCGCGGGAAAATATGAGTGGACCGAATTGGGGAGCCGGCGCCTGAGGCTCCAAAGAAGCGTCCCAACGACTCCGCAAATCAAGGCAAAGACCAGCGCTTGTCCGCCGGTAACCCATGATGCCAGTGTCATGACGACGCGCGTGAATGCGGGCAGCTCAAGATTAAAGTCGCGAAATACGGTTTCAAAAAACGGCAGAGCGATGAAACTCAGCGCGACAAATACCGCGGCTGCGATCCCCACAATAAATGCCGGATATGCAAATGTGAGCCAGCGCTGTCGAGAGAGCTCGTCCGCTTGTCGAGATTCGGAGAGGAATTCGCGGAGGATGCGGCCGGGATCACGCGACGTGGTGGCTGCGCTCAAGAGCGGAATCCAATATTCGGGTAGCGCGGATAGGGCGATGGTGGCCTCCGCGGAATCACCGCGCTCCAGCACGTCGACCACTTGGGACAATTGTCGGCGACGGCGACCGCGCGGCATTTCCTCGGCATAGGCTCGCAACGCCGGCGCGATCGGTTTTCCTTGTTCCAGGACGCGGACCATGTGGGCCTGGAGGGTTGATTGCTCGACGTTTCCGGCTGGTGGAAGGGATACGGTGGCGGAGGCGCTCGCGGGAGTGGGTGAAACAAGGCTGATTGATTGCACGGCCAAACCGGTTGCGCGGAGTTGCGTGATGGCCTCGTCGACCGTGCTGGCCGTCAGCTCGCCGGAGATGAGTCGCTGATCGGCGTTCAGGGCTTGGTAGTGAAAAGCGGGCATAGAGCGGGATTAGGCGCGTGATGATATTGGGTTCTTCAGCAATTGTTGTTGCGAATTCTTATGCAACCGAAGATCAATGGCGAATGGAGATTGTGTACTTGAGGGGCTCTTCGGAATGTGGATCGGAAACAATGGCGATCTCGTTTTCGAGCGCGTATTCGAACGGCGCGCCGGTCACAGGGTTATCGGGGACTGGCGTGTCGATAATATCTTGGAGCCGCGATGGAAGGCGAAATTCGTGGTCTGCGGCGTACGAGCGAATTGCTTCCACCGCAGTTAGTGCCGCCAGTTGACGATCGGTATACCCAAAACGCCACACAACATTGTGAAGTTCAATCGGCCCGCGAATAAATGGATTGAGGGGCTGAACGTCATTTAGGTTTGACTTGATTTCATCGAATCGATGGGCAAGGACCAGCAGCACAGGATAGGGGAAGCCACGGAGTTTATGCATTTCGTCGGCCAGCACTTCGTATTCGTGATAATAGAAGTTTCCAAGCACGATCGCGTCGTCGGTCGCTTCCGCATCACTGAGACGGCCCTTGTGCGATTCGGCGTATTGTTGCTGTGCGCGGTGCAAAAGTTCTTGGCTAGTATTTTCCAGGGCGCTACCGCCGAGCTTCAACCGCCACTGGTCGGCGGATAAGTCTTGGCCGGCGCTGTGGGCGACGGCCGGTGATGGATAGACCGACCACGATCGTGCGCCATCCATGTCGATGCGGATGGCCGACCTACGATCTGGAAAGGGGGCCAGTTCCCAATAGAAGTTTGGGCTGTCGGGCCGGTTCATAAGTTGGGCTAGGCCGTCGTTCATCAATTCCATCATGCGAAGCGATACCAAGCCGGAAATCTTCATGGGCTCCCGACTCATTTTGTCCGCAAGTTCGTAGCCGAGACGAAGCGTGCTAATTGCGTCATCCGTGTTGCCCTGATCGATCTGACGGAGTATTCGGACCTTGAGCAATTTGGCGACCGTCAGAAGGGGCGCGAGGTGGGGGAGCAGCGTCTGTCCACCCATTTCGCGCGAAGGCGTCTGCCAATTGCAGTCTTCTCGGCGGCCGGCAAGTTCGAGCTGTTTCAGAAGCTGGGCAATCTCGAAGGAGTCGGCAATCGAATGAAAAGTATCCATGTCGCCGGTCTTGTAAGCGTCGAGTGCTCTGTCGGCCTTCGGGGCCGCGTCCGAGTCCATGAGCGGAATTGCGTCGATGTACAGGACTGCGGCATTGCCGGGGATGCGCTCCGCGATTCCATCAAAAAGCAATTTGTACTTCAGCGACGGAGTTGGCAGTTTGGCCGGCGTGAGCTGGAACGTGCGCAGATCCGGGCCGGATAGGACAATCTGCGAAACCGCCACGGAGTAGAGGACCAGTGCTAGGCTAGTGACGAAAAAAACTTGCCTCATATGTCACCTGCAGAGGAACCTAGCGAGATTCAATTTGGAATTATTCAAGTTACACCTAGGATGCCAGGGCGCGGAGCAATTGGACGACGGGTACAAATAGTGAAAGGCCGTAGAGCAGCGTGGCGCTGCCGCCGAGGACGACGCAGACGACGATTGGTGCGACGATCCGCAATCGTTCTTCGCGACGCTGGGCAGCTTGTCGATAGAGGTCGGCTGCCATTTGCAAAGCGCGCGGCCGGCCGACAGTTGCTTCGGAATGCAGCATGGCCCAACGCAAGAACGGGGGAAACCCGGTTGCGGCAGGATCGTTGTCATCGGGGACTTGGCCCTGCTTAAGCGCCGCGGCGAGCGACTGGGCGGCGCCCACAAGACGTGCATCGCCGCAGACTCCAGCGGCAAGCGGCAGCGCATCTTCGAGCGGCACTTGGCTTTCGACAAGCGAAGCGAGCGATTCGGCGAAACTTGCGCAGCGCTCTTGAAACGCGGCTTGCGACAGGCCGGGAATCAGGGTCAAAAAGCCAGTGGCTCGGCCGCGGGATGCGCCATCGCGCGACTTGGTGCGCCACAGCCGGAGAAGAAACAGCACAAGAGCCAGCGGTAGAACTGCGCTCCAATAGGGCAGCGTTTCACGCAGCCATTGCATTACGCGCAAGCCTGATCCTGGCCGGAGTCGCAGACTTTGGTACATGGCCGCGAGCGTCGGCACAAAGAACAGGCAAAATAGGATCAGCCCGGCAAACGCCAGAAAACAGACGACGAGCGGATAGATGAACGAGGATTGAATTACGTAGCGGGAGTCGTCGATCGATTCGGCAACGCGATTCGAGTCGTTGAGGGCCGCGGACAGATTACCGCTACGAAGGCCAAGCTCGACCAGCGAACGATAGGCGGGAGGCACAGACCGGTCGTCGTCTTCGATCGCCTCGCGGAGCGACTCGCCGCGGCCGACGCGGCGAGCGACCGTGGCAGTGATTCTCTCGAGGGTTTCTGCGACGTCCTTGCCCGGCGCGTCCAAGCCGACATCGAGCGGAACGCCGGCGCGGATCAGCGCGGCGAGCTGATCGTTCCAGGCGACAAAATCGTCGAGCGTGGGTGATTCCATGCCAACACGGCGCGCGAAGCAGCGAAAGCTGCGCGGCAAGGACCCGACTCGGACGGAGGCCGCGCGATGAGATGCCTATTCAACTTTCCTGCAAATAAGATGCGCGGGCGCGGCAGATTTGTGTGCGAATCGTGAAAGAAATGAGGCATCGAGCTGGGGCTCGGCGGGAGCCTCGCCCTCCCAACCCTACAGCTCGAGGCGGAGGGCGTTGGCCTGCTCGCGTCGCAGGTTGGTGAAGGCTTCGACCATTGCCCAGCTAAAGTCGCCGCCGCGGGCCACCTTGTCCTCGGCTTGCGAAAAGATGTGCCGCGAGTCGACTGCGGCCAAGATCGTCGGATAATGGGCGCTCTCGGTGCCCAGCCCACGGCCGCTGGGCGTGATGAAAACGGCCAGCAGCACGAGTGAGGCGGCCACTTGACGGATACGTCGCCGCGCGCGGCGTTCGCCACACTCGGTCCGCGCGGTCTCGAGCACTCGCGGGCGGAGGTCGCGCGAAACCTGGACGTATTGGCTGGCGGCTCGCACCATGGCCTCGACGTCGCTCAGCGGTTCGTTCCAACTGCTCATTTTAGCCACGCTGCGCCTCCCGCTGCTGGCCGGCCAGTCGTCTGGTGAGGCGGGTCATTGCGTACTGGTACCGGCTGGCGACCGTGTTGGGCGAGGTCTCCAGGATTTGACCGATTTGGGCAAACGTCATGTCTTCCCAGATCTTGAGCACCACGACTTCGGCTTGCTCGGGAGGCAATGTGCGGAGCGCCGACCAGACCGCGCGATGGCACTCTTCACGTTCCAGCTCGTCTACCGGGCAGAATGTGACGAGATCGATGAGGTCGCCGGTCGCGTGGCAACGCTGCTTGCGGCGGCCAACCAGGAGGGCCTCATTGCGAACCATCCGCAGGAGATAGGGCCACGGGGCGCCGACCGGCCGGAGCAATTCGGGTTTGCCCGCCAAACGGACAAGGGCCGTTTGCACGGCGTCTTCGGCATCGTGCTGATTGCGGGTCACGGCGACGGCAAATCGCACGAGGCGGTGGGACGTGAGATCGAACAAAGCACCGAGGGCGTCGACTCCGGTGGCCGTGAGTCGGTCGGTGCATTCTTGGACCCGCTCAGCAAATTGGCTTTGTGAGACCATCTAAGTGAGGAGATGCGCAGGGGTCTCGATTTTGTCTAAAAGAATTCCAGTTCTCACAAATCGGCGTCAAGAAAAAAAGGCGGCGCTCGGCCGGAGCCCGCCGCACTTCCGTGGATTCCCAATCTGGATTGTAAGGATTCCCGCGGGCTGTTGTCAAAAACGGCGCGAAACGGGGGCAACTCTTCGAGCTGGCATGGTCGCTTTCGGTCGACAATTGCATCGACGCGCGAGCGCTGGTACAACGGAACTGGGGCACCCCCATCCGGACGGCACAGCCCGTCGAGGGTATGCGAGAGGCGAAATCTTGGAACGGAGAAGCGTGGCTTTTTAGGCACCGGCATTATTCCAGGATTTCCCGTATTATGCCCAACGAACCAATGAACCAGGTTTCCGCCGACAGCGCGTTCAGCGCCGTCGAATTCGCGGAAAACCCGGAGCCACGCGTGCCTTGCGTATTGATTGTCGACACGTCGACGTCGATGCAGGGTCCGCGGATCGATGAGCTCAACAGGGGATTGAAGCTGTACCAGCAGGAACTGCTGGCCGATCCGCTGGCGGCGAAGCGGGTCGAGGTGGCCATCGTCACTTTTGGCGGCCGAGTGAACCGGCTGGTCGAGTTCACGACGGCTCCCGACTTTCACCCGCCGACGCTGCAGCCGATTGGCGGCACGCCGATGGGCGAGGCGATCTCGACGGCGCTCGACATGATCGACGAACGGAAGCGAAGCTACCGCGAGCACGGCATCGCGTATTATCGTCCTTGGGCGTTTCTGATCACCGACGGCGAGCCAAACGACCACTGGAAGCCGGTCGTCTCGCGGGTCCACGCGGGCGAGAAGCAGAAGTCGTTCAGTTTTTTTGCGGTGGGGGTCGAGGGGGCAAACCTGGCGGTGCTCGAAGAGATTTGCGTGCGGAAGCCGCTCTGGCTCCAGGGTATGAAGTTTTGTGAACTTTTCAGTTGGTTGTCCAACTCGCAGCAGGCTGTGTCCCGATCCTCGCCCGGCGATGAAGTGCCGCTGGAGGATCCGACGTCCGGACCACGGGGCTGGGCCCAAGTGTAGGAAGCGGCCGTGTGGCGTCCCATTGCCCAAAGTCTGCAAGGGCCTAGTCATTCCGCGGACGGAAGCCCGTGCCAGGATAATCATTCGCTGCGCGTATTTGGTGCTGATGGCAACGAGACGCTGGTTGCTTGCGTGGCCGACGGGGCGGGCAGCGCGAAGTATAGCGACGTCGGCTCGGCGATGGCATGTGCCGCGGTGCTCGAAAACGCGGCGGCGTTTTTTGAGTCGAAGCAGCAATTTGACGAGCTGCAATTGGAAGAGGTGATTCGCTGGTGCGACGACGCTCGCGCGCGGATTCGGGACGAGGCGATTGGGCGGGATTGCAACTTGCGGGAGTTGGCGACGACTCTGGTGGTGGCGATCGTAGGCGCGCGACGTGCGTTTTTTTTTCAGATCGGCGACGGGGCAATTGTGTTGGGGAGTCGCGGAGTTTATGGCGTGGTATTTTGGCCGCAATCGGGCGAGTATGCCAACACCACCAACTTCCTGACTTCCGATGAATACCGGCAGCGATTGGATTTTTTAGCGACGGCCGGCAGTATGTCGGACGTGGCCCTGTTCAGCGATGGTTTGGAGCGGCTGGCATTGCGGTTCGATAGCCAGACGCCCCATACGCCCTTTTTCGATCCACTTTTCCGTACGGTCCGGGCAGCCGAAGACCTCGACATCCTGAGCGAGCAACTGCGTCGGTTTTTGGGAACCGACTCGGTTCAATCCAGGTCTGATGACGACAAAACCCTCATCCTTGCATCGCGACGCAACGACATCGATCACGCTGTCTGACGCCATCAGCAACCCGGTCCCGCTGGGGAAACAACTGGGGCGCGGCGGCGAAGGAAGCGTGTACGAGGTCGAGAACGATCCTGCGCTAGTGGCGAAGGTCTATCACAAAACGCCGCTTTCCGACGAGCAGGTCGCGAAGCTGCAGGCGCTGGCGTGCTGTTGGTCGGGCCCGCTCGAAGCAATTTCGGCTTGGCCGCGATCGATGCTGTTCGATCCGATCAAGCGCAAGCCGTGCGGCCTGTTGATGACGAAGCTGATGAGCGCGCGCCCGCTGCACGAGCTGTATGGCACGACGAATCGGCGGCGGCATTTTCCGGACGTTGGCTGGCATCATCTCGTGCTAGCGGCGCGGAACACGGCCGCCGCTTTTCAAACGATGCATTCGTCGGGCATCGTCGTGGGGGACGTGAATCAAGGCAATCTCCTGGTCGACAACCAGATGTGTGTGCGGATGATCGACTGCGACTCGTTCCAGGTTTCGCAAAACGGGAGGAAATTCAATTGCCCGGTCGGCACGCCCCATTTCACGCCGCCGGAGCTGCAGTCGCAAAGACTTCGCGAGGTGGAACGGACGGCCAATCACGACCGATTCGGGATGGCGGTGTTGATGTTTCACTTGCTGTTTGTCGGACGGCACCCTTTTGCGGGACGGTTTCGCGGGCAGGGGGACATGTCGATCGAAAAGGCGATCGCCGAGCGGCGGTTTGCGTTTTCGAAGAACCGCGAGGCGACGCTCGTCGATCCGCCGCCGGCGTCGCTGCTGTTGGAGGATTTGCCGCCGGGATTGGGAGAGCTATTTGAGGCGGCTTTCCGCTGGGGCGATTCGTCGGCCAGAGCCCGGCCCGATCCGATGGCCTGGATCGAGCAGCTTGAATTGCTGCTGAAGCGGCGCGCAACCTGCAGCGTTGATCCGCTCCATATCTACTCGAATCATTTGAGCAAATGTCCTTGGTGCCGGATTGAAGACGCCGGTGGGCCGCCGTTTTTTGGGGCGTCCGGAGCCACGAGCGCGATTTCGGAGAATCGGCTGGCGCGGCTGCACGACAAAGTTGCGCTCATGCGCGAGCCACAATTTCCCGCGCTATCGCCGACGCGGATTGCGCTGCCGAGGTTAGCGCCCTTGAAACGGATGAAGGCACGGCCGAAATGGACGGCGCCGGACACGGCGGCCGCGGTGCTGGTAGCCGGCTGCGCGACGTGCCTGATTGGTGCCTTTACGCCGTACGTCGGCGTGTTGATTGCCGGAGCGGCCGCTGCCGTCGCGGGCGCGGGCTACATGTTGTTTAGCCAGCCATGCCGCGGGCGGCGGAAGTCGGTGGTGAATTACTTGAAATGGCTGGCGAACGCCCAAGACGGCCTGGCGCGGCGGGCACAATCGATCGCCGCGGGGCATCAGCAGCGGGAGCTGGCGTTTCGCCGGTCGAAAGAGGAGCTCGACGACGACCTGAAGGGTTATCGCGCCGAAGGCGATCAACTCCGTAGAGCGATCTTGCAGCGCGGCGATTTGCAAAAATCGGACTTCCTGCGCGGATTTCTTGTTCGCGACAGCTATACGCAGATTCCCGGCATGACGACTTCCCACGTCACGCTGCTGGAGTCGTTCGGCGTCGAGTCGGCCTCCGACATCGAGCAGCTTAAGCTGTACGGCATTCCCAGCATCGATTCGGAAATGACGATGGAGCTGTTGCAGTGGCGGACGGGGGTCGAGCGCAGTTTTGTATTTGACACCGAGCATTCGCAGACGCTGGCCCAAATGCGGGTCGACGGCGACGCCGCGGCGAAACGATTCAAGGTGTCGATGGCGCGCAAAATTCTGACGGGCGCCGATCGGTTGGACGTGCTGGTCGACATCCGCAAGGCGGAGCTGGCGCGAAACCTGGCGCAATATGACGATTTGGTCGGCCAGTGGAACAAAGTCGCGAAGCAGTTGGCCGATTTTCAGAATGGGCGACGGCCGCTAGAAAGATGGCTGAACCGCTGGCCGGCGATGATCGCGGGATTGGCGTTTGGGGCGCCCGCGGTAGGGTATTTATTGCATCTCATGGTGAGCTAGCGCAAAAAAGTTCTTACCACACAGCGACCGACATCAGTTCTTCAAGGCTGGTGACGCCGGCGAGGAGTTTGGCCGTGGCGTCTTCGCGCAAGCTAGGAATTTTCTTCTCGCGAGCCCGGCGTGAGAGAGCGGCTTCGTCGCAGCCTTCGACGATCAGGCGCGAGAGGTCTTCGTCGACCGGCAGCAACTCGAAGATGCCGGCGCGACCGCGGTAGCCGCGTTCGTTGCAGCGCTCACAGGCACCGGGTTCATAGATTGTAACACCGGCCGATTGTGGACGGCCAACGACGGCAGCCTCGGCGGCGGTCAGCGGGCGCGGCCGTCGGCAGGACGGGCATAAGCGGCGGACGAGCCGCTGAGCGATGCAGAGACGCAAGGTGGCGGCCACTTGATAGGGTTGTAGCCCCATATCGATGAATCGCGTGATCACGCTCGCGGCGGAGTTGGTATGGATCGAGCTAAATACGAGGTGCCCGGTGAGGGCGGCCTTGACCGCGATGTCACCCGATTCGGCGTCGCGAATCTCGCCGATCATGATCACGTCGGGGTCGCTACGGAGAATGTTTCGCAGCACGGTGTCGAAGCGGAGCTTGTCGCCGGAGTCGACCTCGCACTGCGCAACGCCGACGACGTCGTACTCGACCGGATCTTCGACGGTGATGAAGCGGCCGGGGTGGTGGGCGAGCCGGTGCCGTAGCGCGGCGTAGAGCGTGGTCGACTTGCCGCTGCCAGTCGGGCCGGAAAGGAGAATCATGCCCTGCTTTTGCGCCGCTTGCTCGGCAAAAATGCGGAGGGCCGATTCGGACATGCCGAGCTTGTTGAGCGTGAGCTGTTCCGTGTCGACAGCCAAGAGGCGGAGCGTGATTCGTTCGCCGTGCGTCGTCGGCAAGACGGCGGAGCGAAAGTGGATTTTGCGTTTGTCGGGTCCGAGCGGATGGGCGAAGCGGCCGTCCTGGGCCATGCGGCGCTCGGCAATATCCATCTTGGAAAGGACCTTGAAACGGCCGATCAGTGGCGGATGAATCGCCTTGGGCAGTTTTCGGAACGGTTCCAGCTCGCCGTCGACTCGCAGTTGAACCAGAACGATGTTCTCTTCCGGATCGATGTGGATGTCGGAGGCGCCTCGGCTGAAAGCGGTTTCCATGATCTCGTCGCAGAGGGCGACGATATCGGGCGGCTCGGCGGAAACCGCGGGTTGCTTTCCGTCGGCGGCTTGGCCAGTGGCGAACTTCGCGCCGGCAGCACCCTTCTTTTTTTTACGTCCGATTCCGCGAACCAATGAGCCGACCGATTTTCCACCCGGCGCGGCGGACGTCGAGGGAGTCGCCGGCGCGGTGGCGGCCATCGTTTGCTCCAGGCCGGGCACGTAGGCGGCGATGATCCACTCGGACGATTCGGCGTTGCGCACTCGGTGAGTCGGCATCAGATTGCCGGCGGTGGCCCACTTCTGCAACTTTTCCATGGAGTAGGGGCCGTAAGTGTGTCCGTCTCCGATCTCGAAATACCATTGGTCGAGCATGACGCCTGATTCTCCGCCGACCGATGCCGGTCTCGGGCAATTGCGACAAGAGCGCTCGGCGGCAAAAAGATGCTGATTCGAGCGGCAACCGGGGCCAGAATTCCCTGCAATTTGATTATGATTCCAGGCGATACGATTGCCAAGTCGGTTGGTGGCCCGCTGGATGCGTACTGCCAGGGCAGGACTTGGGGAACGATCTTGATACATCAATCCATGGAGTCCGTCCCGATCTGCGACATCGAGCCAAACCAGATACCAAAGTGGGAAGATTGGGCAGCGCCAAGAAATAATTCCCAACTAAAATGGGACAGTATTCGCGCCAATTTCGCATGGAAAGAAGAAGATCGAAGGACGGTGGCCGGTCAAGACGTGAGTTCGACCGTCCATAGCGTAGTCTGCTCGAAAGATCAAGCCAGCGTGAAATATGTGTGAGTTTGTTGAACTTAACTCAGTTTTTTCTTGAAGTCCGGGCGGAATTCACTTAGTATCACCGACGGGTCGATGGTCCAAAACGCGGAAGGGGCAATGAATGGCACGTCGTACGCGTGGTCAGTGGTGGTGGTCTCTCGAAACATCTCGTCGGGTCGGCTTGGCTGGGCGCCGCTCTGGTAGGGGCAAAAGGTCGCCCGGATCGTTCTTTCGCACACTACGGCTCGAACCGCTCGAAGACCGTCGGCTGTTATCGATCACGGTCAACACGCTCTTGGACGAAAACAACGGGATCGGTGTCGGCGGCATCTCGCTGCGCGACGCGATCGCAGCCGCCGCACCGGGCGACACGATCAATTTTGATCCGTCGCTGACCGCGGGTGGCCCGGCAACGATGACGCTGACCAACGGTGAATTGCTCATCGGAAAAAGTCTAGCGATCAGCGGCCCCGGTGCGAGCTTCTTGACGATCGACGCCAGGGGCAACGATCCGACGCCGGGCGGGACCATCGGCGATGGCAGCCGCATCTTTAATATTAATGACTATAGCTCGGCGACCGGCGCGTCGGTGTCGATCTCGGGGCTGACGCTGACCGGCGGCGACACATTCTCCGGTGGCGGCGCGATCTTGAATTCCGAGCACCTGACGCTAAGCGACAGCACGATCAGCGGCAATTCGACCTTTTTCGACGGCGGCGGCATCGAAAATCTCGGGTACTACAACGGCAGTCTGTCGCTCAACAATGTTCTGGTGGGCTACAACTCGACAAGATACGGCCGTGGCGGCGGCATCTTTTGCGCTTATGGCAGCAGCACGACGTACTTGGGCAATAGCTTGATCACAGGCAACAGCGCCGGCAGCAGCGGCGGCGGCGTTTATAGTGGCAGCCAATTGACCGTGTTCGGCGGCGCGATCACCAATAATTCGGCGCGATACCGCGGCGGCGCGATTTATGCTCGCGGCAGTTTGAATGTCAACTCCAGCACGATCAGCGGTAATTTGGCCCAATTCCGCGGCGGCGGAATCTATTCCGTAGGCTCTTCCTTCGGCAGCAGCGCTACCGTCAGCTACAGCAACATTAGCGGCAACACAGCGGTGAATTCTGGTGGCGGTATTGCCGGCATTGGCAATTTTTCGCTCGTCTCCAGCACGGTCAGCAGCAATAGCTCGCGGTATGGATTCGGCGGCGGAATGTTCATGAGCAACGGCACCGCCACGATTACCAACAGCAATATCAGCGGCAATTCGGCGCCCGGCTATGGCGGCGGAATCTACAGCGGCTACGGCACGTTATCGGTCACCAGCAGCACGATCAGCGGCAACAGCGCCGGGGCCGGCGCCGGTGGGATCGCCAGCTATAGCTATCTGCAAATGGTGTCTAGCTCCGTTTATGGCAATTCGACGCCCGGCCAGGGGGCCGGAATTTCAACATTGTTCCACAGCGCGAGCGTGACCGACAGCTATATTCACGGCAACATCGCGGGCCGAGACGGCGGCGGCATGTGGAGTCGGGGCGGTTTCAATCTGACGGTCACCGGCAGCACGATCAGCGGCAATGCCGCGGGAAGCGCGGTGTACGGTGTTGGCAGCCAAAACGCCGCGACGATCGCCGCGGCGAAAGGGGGCGCCACGTTTGGACTGGGTCGCGCAGGCTTCGGCAGCGGACATTCATCGGCAATTTCCGCAAGGTCGCTTAGCGGTAGCGCTGCTGCGGTCAATTCCAGCTCTGGCGGCGGTATCTACAGCAGCAACTACCAGCTGAGTATCGCCAACAGCACGATCACCGACAACTCGGCAGGTATCGGCGGCGGAGTAGCAAGCACGAATTACCTGAGCGTCTCAGGAAGTGCAATTCTAGGCAACTCGGCAACACAGGATGGCGGCGGCATCGCGGCCCGCGTTCTGACGCTGACGGGTAGCCAAATCAGCGGCAATGCGGCCGGCAGCCGGGGCGGCGGGATTTACGACCGCCGATACGGAAGTGTCTTCATCGACCACAGTACGATCAGCGGTAATTCCGCCACAACCGGGGGTGGCGTCTGGGCTCGTCCAAGCTCTTATTTCTTCACGCTGACCAACAGCACGATCAGCGGCAATTCAGCCACGGGAACCGGCGGCGGCATGTATTTATTTGGCAGCGGCATAGCGCCATTTAACATCAGCTATAGCACGATCGCCTTCAATTCGGCCGGAGGCTTCGGCGGCGGCGTGACGGCGGTCGGCGGCGCGCTATCTTTGAATAATTCAATTCTGGCGAGTAACTCGGCGATCTTCGGCCTGGACGTCGCCAGTTTGTTTGGGTCGACCGTCGCGCACTACAGTCTGATCGGCTATGGCGTGGGGAGCGGGCTGCTTGAGGCGCCGCTCGGAGCGCCCGATGCGAACGGCAACCTCATTGGCGGCCTCGTAAATGGGTTTATCGATCCGCTCTTGCTCCCGCTGTCGGACAATTCCGGGCTGGTGCTTCCCATGGGACGTCGAGTGCAATCGTACGCGCTGGCAGTCGGCAGCCCGGCGATCGACGCCGGCGAACCGACGGCGGTGGCCGGAGTCGGCAACGTTCCCGCGTTTGACGAACGGGGACGCAGCCCGTTTTTACGGGTGGCCGATGGTGACGGCGTGGGTGGCGCGCGGATCGACATGGGCGCTGTGGAGCAACAGACGCTGCATTTGGTCGTGGACACGCTCGTCGATGAGAACGACGGCGACTATTCGGTGGGCAACTTCTCATTGCGCGAGGCGCTCGACCTATCGAACAATAATTTGGGCGCAATCGATACGATCGAGTTTTCTCCCGCATTGGCGGGCGGCACGATCGTGCTCACCCTCGGCGAGCTACCCATTACCGATTCGGTCAGCATCACGGGTTTGGGAGCCAATTTGCTCACGGTCGACGCGAGCGGCAACGATCCAACGCCATTTTTCGACAATGGCGATGGCAGTCGGGTTTTCGATATTTCGTCGAGCGCAACAGTGCTGATCTCCGGGTTGACAATTACGGGCGGTGATGTATCAGGACCAGGCGGCGGCATTCTCAATAGCGGCAACTTGACGCTTACCGACAGTGTCGTCAGCGGCAACGCAGCTCCAACGTTCTTCTTCGGGGGAGGAGGCGGCGGAGGGATTTACAGCAACTTCAACAGCAGCTTGACGGTGACTGGTGGGGCGATCAGTAATAACTCGGCCGGCTATCGTGGCGGCGGCATCTGCGCTCGCTATTCGGTGCTCAACATTTCCGGCACGTTAATCACGGGCAATTCGGTGATCGGCGACGGCGGTGGAATATGGTGCAATTCTGTCAACGTGACGAACAGCACGATCAGCGGCAATTCCGCGACAGGCGGAGGCGGTGGAATCCGAAGCTTAGGATTCGGCCCGATTCAAGTGACCGGCAGCACGATTTCCTACAACAGCGCGAGCTCCGGAGGCGGGATTTTCGGCAACTACATCGATGTGTCTGACAGCACCGTTAGCGGCAATTCGGCGAACCAAGGTTTCGGCGGTGGCATCAGGTCCGACAACGTAACGGTGACCAATAGCACGATTATCTTCAACGCGTCGCGCTACGGAGGTGGCGGCATTTACGGCTCCGGGATCACCGTGACTGGCAGCACAATCAGCGGCAACTCGACATTGGGCAGCGGCGGCGGCATCTTTAGCCGCGCTTACGGGCTGACGATCGCGCAGACCGAGATTAGCAATAACTCGGCCAGCGGCAACGGCGGCGGCGTCTATTCCCACAATTCCAATTTGGCAATCACGGACAGCACGATCAGCGGCAACTCGACCAATGGCAGCGGCCGCAGTGGCGGCGGTATTTGGTTTTCCACACGCTACGACGAATTGGCCACGATCTCCAACAGCACGATCGACGGCAATTCTACCGACTTCGCTGGCGGCGGCATTTACGCCTACGGAGCGGGAGCAGGCGCCACGGCGATCAGTCACACGACCATTACCGGGAACTCGGCCCGTTTCGGCGGCGGTATATTCGTCGCGCTGGGCGCACTTCAGCTTGACGACTCGATTGTCGCCACGAACTTTGCCAGCAATCCGCTGTCGATGGGACGAGATATTACCGGCATTGTCGGCTTCGTCCTCAACGCCCATTACAATTTGATTGGCTACGGTGTTGGGAGCGGTCTGGCCGAGGCGTCCGTCGGATCGCCTGACGCCAATGGCAATCTGGTCGGCGGATCGGTCCATGGCTCGATCGATCCGCTGTTGGGTCCGCTGGCAGACAACGGCGGGACGCCGCTCGCGACCGGCGGCCACGTTTTGACGCGCGTGCTCTTGGGCTTCAGCCCGGCAATCGATGCGGGTAATCCGGCGGAAATTGCCGGAGCGGCCGGCGTGCCCGAGTTTGACGAACGTGGCGCCCCGTTCACTCGTGTGGCGGACGGCGACGGCGACAGCATCGCGCGGATTGATATCGGAGCGATCGAAATTCGGTCGTTGTCGTTCGTAGTCGATACGCTCGTCGACGAAGACGACGGCGACTACTCGGTGGGCGATTTCTCGCTCCGCGAGGCCATCGACTTGGCAAATTCCAGCGTCGGCGGCATGGATAAAATTTCGTTTTCTCCAGCGCTCGCGCACGGCACGATCGTACTCACTCAGGGCGAGTTGATAATCAGCGACGCGGTGAAGATCGTCGGTCTGGGCAGCAACTTGCTGACGATCAATGCATCGGGCAATGATCCGACACCCGGCCTCGCCTTGGGCGATGGTAGCGGCGTGTTTGACGTTTTCGGCGGAGCTGCCGTTGAGATTAGCGGGCTGACGATTTCCGGTGGAGACACGTACTACGGCGGCGGGATCTACAACAGCGGAAATCTTACGCTCATCAATAGTACGGTGAGCGGCAATGCGGCTCTGTTCGCTGGGGGAGGTATTTACAGCAATTTCAGCGGCACGCTCAACGTCAAGCATAGCAACGTCACGAACAATACGGCCAAGTATAGTGCCGGCGGCGGCATCTTCGGCATCAACATCAACGTGACCGACAGCTCGATCGCGTCGAACACGACGCAGTACAACAACGGCGGCGGGATTGCTGGCGGCTACGCAAGCAGCGTCACCGTGACGGGCAGCACGATCAGCGGCAACAAAGCCAGCCAGAATGGCGGCGGTATTTGGAGCGCCGGAAATTTGGTCGTCACGTCCAGCTCGATCAGCAACAATACTTCAAATACAAGCACTGGCGGCGGCATTTGGAGCAGTGGGCCAACTGTCATTGCAAACAGCTCGATCAGCAATAATTCGGCTCAAGTGAACGGCGGCGGCATTTTTGGTTCAAACAATCTAAGCGTGACCGGTAGCACGATCAGCAACAATTTGGCCCGCGGTAACGGCGGCGGCATCCAGGGTTACAACAATATCAATGTGAGTGGCAGCACGATCAGCGGAAATACAGCCAACGGCAACGGCGGGGGCCTTTACCTCCGGCCATCGTATTTCAATGCCAGCGCGGCGGTCAGCAACAGCACGATCAGCGGCAATACCGCTAGCCTGCGTGGCGGCGGAATGGATGTGAGGGCATTCAATTCGGCCCAATTCTCCGTCACGGGCTCCACTTTCAGCGCGAATATTGCGGGGGACAGCGGCGGCGGACTCTACGGATCGGCCTTCTTCTACAGCAACGGCACCATTGCGAATTCGACGTTTAGCGCCAATCGGTCGCAGGGCAGCTCGGCCTTTGGCGGCGGACTGGACCTAGTAGCGAAGTATGGTAGCGCGATGACCGTCCGCGCGACGACGATCTCGGGCAATATGTCCGCAAACTTAGGCGGCGGACTGGCGACGCTGGTGGATTACAACGGGCGAATCACGGTGGCCGACAGCACAATTTCCGGCAACACGGCGAGCCGATTTGGCGGTGGCGGGCACTTCTCGACCTTTAGCGGTACGATGACCGTGACGAATTCGACAGTCTCTGGAAATACGGCCAGCGCGGACGCAGCCGGTTTGAATTTGTCGACCCGCACGCTGGGGACAGTATTGATCCAGGACAGCACGGTTGTGTTCAATCATCTCACGGTGAATGGCGGCCCGTCGGTCTCCGCCGGCATCGAGGCGTTCACGTTAGGCGCCGCCATTCGAAATTCGATCGTTGCGCAGAATACGGACAGGCTCAATCAGTTTTACGACCTTGGCGCGCCCGGCAGCCCAAGCTTATTGGTTGTCGCCAATTCATTGATCGGGTTTACCAGGCTTGGCGTGTTGCCCGAGACGCCCGTCGGTGTGACCGACGCGCATGGGAATCTAGTCGGCGGGTCGATCCACGGCGCCCTTGACCCATTGTTGGGTCCGCTCGTCAATAACGGCGGGCCGACGCTGACGCACGCACCGCTGGCCGGCAGCCCGGCGATTGACCGTGGCGACCCGACCGCCGTGGCGGGGAGCGGAGCGATACCATCGTTCGACCAGAGGGGAGCGCCAGTTTCCCGCGTGTATGACGGTGACGGCGTTGGCGGCGCGCGGCTTGATATGGGAGCGGTTGAGTACCAACCAATCCCCGCCGCGTTCTTCGGAGACTTTGACCACAACGGCGTAGTTGATAGCTCGGACTACACTTATTGGGCCGATCGACGGGGCCAAATTGTCGCCAAATGGACTGGCGCGGACGGCAACGGCAACGGGATCATCGATGCGGGCGACCTAGATATGTGGAAGCTCCACTTTGGGATAACCGTGCCAAGTCCGGGTGGAGGAGCGGGGGCTGCGGCTGCCAAATTGGCGAGTGTGTCGACGGCGACCGTCGTTGCTCCGCGAACGGTTAGTAGCTCACCCGCGGTTTCGAGCGCGGCTTCGTCGAATGCGCTACGAGGCGCGATGCTGGCCTCGCCGGCGTCTTCGCAGCTTGCTCACGGGACGGTTGATGTTGTCTCGCTGGCCCGAAGCGCTGCACTCGATTTCGATCGTCACGACGCGGCGCTTCTGGCTTTGCTAAATGCAAGCGCTGGCCAGGGGTTGAAACCGGCCGATGATGGCCTTTACGCGCCGTCTGACGTCGGCAGCGGGTCGGCCGAATCGAGCGACTGTGCCGATGCCGTCTTTGAGCTCGTGGGCAGCGGCGCTGGCGTCGGACGTTCGTGGTCCGCCAATTAGAGTACGCGACGAACGGCGGTCGCGCTGCCGCGTTGAATTAGCGCACATTCTTCGCCGGATAGCGCGCGGGGTCGGCGGAGTCGCCGGTGAGGCCGGCTGCGTCGAGATTCGGACAGTGTTCTGCATCTAGCGCCGAGCGATAGGCTTCGTCGCGGTGCTCGCCCCAAGTGACGCTGCAATTGCGGAAGATTACGCCGGCGGCATTGCGGAGCATGAAACCGCTCGTGGGAAACTCGGGCATCTGGTCGGTCGGCTTCGGACGAAAGTCTTGGTGGCCCGCAGGATACTCGGTCGTCTTGTCGATGTGGACTTGAACTCGGTCGAACTCG
Source organism: Lacipirellulaceae bacterium (assembly GCA_036499445.1). Lineage (GTDB taxonomy): Bacteria > Planctomycetota > Planctomycetia > Pirellulales > Lacipirellulaceae > DASYDU01. The sequence continues at coordinate 11,055 of DASYDU010000115.1, read as the reverse complement.
ATGCCGTCGATCTTGCCGGGTTCTTCAGCGTAGACCATGACTCCATTTTCGCCGCGACAGAGGATGTTCGAGAAGTGGACGTCGCGGACGACGCCGACGCTGCGCTCGGCATTCCACTTCACGGCCGAAATGACAATCGGCTCGCTGCGGCCCCACCAGCGGTCGTCGTACATCCGCGTGTCGACGATAATGTTCGAGAAGAGGATGTGCTCCATGCTTCCTTCGAGCGAAAGCCGCACACCGAGGCCGCGGTGCGTGTCTTTGATGATGCAAGAGTCGACGACCACGTCGCGGACCGCCGAGGTGACGTCGCAGCCGAGCATCACGCCGCCGGAGCGCGACGTTAGGTTGCAGCCCGTGATGATTACGTTCTCGCAGGGGCGATCGATGCCCCAGCCGTTGGGCGAGGTCTTGAGCGAAATGCAATCGTCGCCGGCGCGGATATCGCAATTCGAGATGCGGACGTTGCGCGAGCGATCTACGTCAATGCCGTCGTTGTTGGGCATCAACATATCGTTCGTGATGTGGATGCCGTCAACGCGAGCATCGTCGCAGCCCAGGATGCGAACGGTCCAAAACGCCCCGTCGCGAATCGTGACGTCGCGCAGGAGCACGCGGCGGCAGTTTTTGAGATGCACCGTGAACGGGCGCCGGTGCGGACAGACATAGATTTCCTTGCCACGCTCGGTGATGTAGGCGGATCCATTGCCGTCGATGATGCCAGGGCCGGTGATCGCGATGTCCTCGGCATCGTCGGCGACGATCATTGCGCCGAGCGGGGGCAACGGGTTGGCCGGTTCGAGATTCACGGGGAACGGCACGAGGACGCGAAAGTCCTGGTGACGCGGACTGGCGCGGAGGACGGCGCCACGGTCCAGATGCAGTTCCGTGTGAGAACGCAGCTCGATCGTGGCGACGGTGATCTCGCTACCGCTAGGGACGACGACCTGGCCGCCGCCCGCGGCAGCACAGGCGTCGATCGCGCGCTGGACGGTGGCGGTGTTCGCGGGGACGTCGTCGCCGAGCTGGCCGAAATCGGTGATGACAAAGGGCCTTGATGGGGTCGGTCGATCTACTCCAACCGCAATCGCTTTTGACGCGGCGCCGACACAAACGGCGAGGACCAGTAGCCGACAGCGGGCGAAAAGAACGGCCAGACCTCGCCAGGGTATGATGCGCACCGCTGTTTTCCGCCGTGAAGTTGTCACGGCCGTAGTTTAGGCAAGGGCAACGCGGATGTCAAAAGCGTGACATCGCAAGGCCCAATGGCCTCCTGCTGCGATCGGTCATTGAGCCGAGGCCGTGACAGGCGAAGCTGCGGCGGCTTGTTGAAATTCTTCCTTGGCCCTGATCAGGCGGGCTTGGAAGTCCGCGTTCTTGAGCATGCTTTGCGCAAGGTTCTGACCCAGGACTTCGCCGGCAAAGACGTCGCTAGGGTAATGTACGCCGATCAAGACGCGGTCCCAACCGATCTCTTCGCCGCGATCGAGCAACTCATGCTTTTTGTCCGGGGCGATCTCGGCGAGGATGCGCGCCCAGAGCATGGCACGGGTCGCGTGGCCGCTGGGATAAGCGGGCCCGTCGTCGCCATCAACCACCGGCTGCACACGGGCGTCGGCGAATTTCGGCCGCGGCCGCGCGAATTCCTTCTTGGCCTTTGACGTGAATGGTTTGGATTCGTCCGCTGCGTCCTCGAGTAGAGCAAAGACGCGGGGCAATTTTTGGGCGGTAAACTCCGGTCCCAAGACGGACTGAAACGCAGCGGGCGAGAGATGGTTTTCCGCTTTGCCGCGTGCGACTTCGGTGTCGGTCCGCGTGGTCTGGGCTTTGAGCACGTCCGCCAAATCCGCAATCGCTTCGGCGGAGCCGGCCGCCGGTGGCGGAGGCAAGAGCGCGATGGGGTCGAGGGGCGGTGGATCGATGAAGTGTGGCTCGGCGCCTTGCGCGGCGACAACGAATCGCGTAACCAGGCCGATGATCAGCACAATCTGCTTCAGAGGAGAAATCATTCGTAAAATCCTGGGTAATTCGATACCTCGAGAAGGCGCGCGAACAAACAAGGTGCGTTGCCAGCTAAAATTTGTCGCCCGGAACTGTTTCGCCGCCCGCCCGCGTGACAATTGCTATGCCGACAATCGTATCGAGCGTGTCGCTGAGGAAGTGAGCGCCGCCGTCGGCAAAGCAGGCTTGGACTCCGCCGGTGTGAAAGCCATAGATTTCGCCATCATTGGAGTAGTTGATCACGGGATCGTGATTGACGGTGAAACCCGAGTCGGGATCGGCCCAACCAGTGCCGACGCTAACCAGCGAGGCCGATCCGTCCTTATCGCCGAAATGCCCGTTGGTCCACGTGTCCGGCTTACCTGCGCTCTCAGCGACGAGGAGCGTTTTTGACAAACCGTCGGTAATATCCTTGGCCCGGCAACGAGAATGATCGAATTTTTTATTCATGACGCCGATCACTTGAGGACTATCTTCACCGGGGTAGGGGCCAAGTTCGCTCACGTGGGGAGCCCATGCATCTTGGCCAACGCCGTTGGTGCAACCGTAATCGCCGGGGAAGGGAGTGGGCGCAGTGGTGAAAGAGGGATCGGTGCGGCGTGTCTCCGGCACACTAGGACAGATAAAAATCGAAAGCAGTGCGCTCACCGAAGGTCGGTTGCTCATGTCGAACCAGGCCTTCTTCAGATCATATTGGCTCGCAATGCTTTGTTCCTCAGCATAGGAGAGTGCCAACACTTGCCAAGACTGGTCGTTTGACTTCTTTATCGGGCGATCAGGAACGTTGTGCTTGCTCGTGTCCCCGGCGGTGATGTTCCAGCGGCCAAAGGGGAAGTATCCCTTAGAGCTTTCGTGATTGAGTACGGCGAGCCCCATCTGTCTTAAGTTGTTGAGGCATTGGGTCCGTCGGGCAGCCTCTCGGGCGGCTTGGATCGCGGGCAGCAAGAGGGCGACCAGGATGCCAATAATGGCGATCACGACCAGCAGTTCAACGAGCGTGAACGCGCGGCTGCGTCGTCGGTCGTGCCGTGAGGAAAATGTAACTGCTCGAATCGAGCTGTAAGCTGGGCGCGGACGCGGACGCGGAAAGTTCGTCATGAAGATTCCTACTTAGCAGACCCTAAGTCGATCTAGCTGTATAAAGTCGTAGTGTGGAGCGAATTCGCATAGCGATTAGCGAAATGACACCCAGTACGAACAGCAGGCAGGCTGTGGGTTCGGGCACCGCGGCAGAGGCAGCAGCACCGGAGCCGGATCCACTGAAATTGTTTTTCCAGATCGTGTAGTCATCCATGTCGATAACGCCATTGCCGTTGAAGTCGCCGTGCCGCCAATCACCGGGCTGACCCATGTGGTCACGCCAGATCGTGTAGTCGCCGGCCGAGGCCATACCGTCCAGACTGGCATCACCCGGCTGGAACCAATTTCGCAGGGCGCTCACGTCTTGAGTGAAACTGCCGCTACTCCAAATGCTGGGACTGCCAAACGTACTCGACGATCCGTCCGTAAGCTGCCCATTGCCGACACTCAGGTAGTTGACCTGCGTGGGAAGCGGAACGGCAGACGTGGCATAGCTGTCGTCTTCAAAATGCAGGATCTCCTGCGAGTTGATGCCACCGCCGCCAAACCCGCTGACTGCTTCGCCAAGCGGACCTTCGATCACATTGCCCGCACCGTCGTTGGCGCTGCTGTTGTCGTGAATCGTGACTTGCCAGTTGTCGTTATTGGCGACGAATAGTCCACCGGCTTCCGTGCCGACGGCGGACGTGACGCCGTCTTTGGTGACACTGCCGGAAAAACTGAAGTACTTGAAGCTATTGTCCGGATTGCGCTCGCCGGCGTAGAAGTTCATATGCCAATCGCCGTTCGCGCCGCCGCCATTTGCGGCCGGATTCCAACTCGTATCGGTGTAGAGTACGTGTGGATCGGACGACGCGCCCGGCAATTGGGCGCCGAGCTTGTAATCAAGGGCAGCGTTATATGGGTCGCCCTTGGCAACGCCCAGACCGTCGATGCCGCCAACGCGAGGCAAGCCGCCGCGTAGCGTGCCCATCGATGTGCCGGTGGATGTGTCGTTGGGATCGGCCGTCTTGGAATACCACGCGTCTTGCCACTCGCTGATCGTGAGGACGGTACCCCGCGGCACGGCCGCCCAAGCCGGATCGTTCGTGAACCTCATCTCGCCGCTGCCGCTACTGGTCCCGTCTCCTTTGTCAAACGACCAATCGAGTTTCCAGCCGCGAAGGTCCAGCGTGTTCTTGAATACGCCGCCGCCCAAGTCATCCCCCTGAGCCACCATAAACTCCAGCCAGTTCTGGCCATTGCCCTGCACGCGCCCAAACGTGGGATCCATCCGACCCGGCGACTTGGTGGGATCTAGGTACTTATCGCCGGACACAGTGTTGGCCTCGTTAAGAATGAGCGAATCCGACACGGCGGCAAGAGTCACAACAGGTGTCAACAGGCCAGCGAATACAAGGGAAAGTGACATCCATCGCCAACTGTGCATCTTTCCAATCTCCATGTGGTATACTAAGCGTGTCGTGACGAAGGACTTGCGCTGTCGCGAATGGTGCAGAGCAAATCGGATCGCTGCTGCGAACCGCAAGACTTCTTCCGGTCCGCTTCACCAGCGACAAACCTGGACGAATCCTCGCCAATGGGGAACGAACTTTACTTGGCGATTGTTAAGAATGAATGAGCTAGCGCAGATATTTTTGTCGGCGATCATCTCCGCGAATTCCACACGAAACGTTCACGAAACCTTAACACGATTTGCGCCAAATCATCAAATTGAGTCGCTATCAATTCGGCTGCTCGGAGCAACACGAGAGTGAGTCCGCCGACGGGGCGGACATATTGTTGCGGCCGTTCGAATCACAATGAGGAGCTGACTAATGACAGTGAAAACATCTTGGATGAGGAAACTTGTGGCAATCGCCGCGGTCACTGCCGCTTTCGTTGCCGGGCAGCGGGCAAGCGCTACATCGATGGCCATCACCGAGTGGATGTATTCGCCGGGAACCGGGACGAACCCCGGGCCGGGCGAATTCTATGAGCTCACGAATTTGAGCGGTGCGCCGATCGATATGACGGGCTGGTCTCAGGACGACAACAATCGGACTGCCGGCAAACACTCGTTGAGCGCGTTCGGCGTCGTGCAACCAAGGGAAAGCGTAATCGGCACTGAAGGGTCCGACGCGAGCGCCTTCAAGACTTATTGGAATCTGCCGGCGTCGGTCAAAGTCATCGCTTACGGCAGCTCCGACGGCCTCGGCCGCCCCGATGAGATCAACATCTACGATAGCACAAATGCACTGGTCGATCGGCTGACCTACGACGACCAAACGATTGGCGGTCTTCGCACCCAGGGAACTAGTGGGAACATCGCGGTCACAAATCTTACGGGAAATCATGCCAATTTTGCGGTCGCGTCGAATGTTGGCGACACGTATCTCTCCTATCGAGGCGGCCTCGGTGTCGCCAACAGCGACGTTGGCAATCCCGGCGTCTATGCCCTTGTGCCGGAACCTACTTCCCTCGTGCTGGCGACGATTAGCGCCGTCATAGCGTTGGCCTTTGCCGCACGATGCCGCGCGTAACCGGTTGATGTGCCGCTCGGACGTGGAGCCGATGATTGTTGAGCATGGACACTCTGGCTGAGGTCGTTAAATCCGCTGAAGCGCGGCGCAATCGCTGCATCTGCGATTGGGCTGTCAGAGTGCTGTTGTGGGCCGCGGCGCTGGTTTCGGTTGGTCCTGCGCGGGCGTCGACGATTGGTCCGCCCGTGCAGATCGGGACGATCGCCGCGTCGGTGATTCCCGAAACCTCCGGAATTGTCGATAGCCGGGCGAACCCCAACACGTTTTGGGTTCACAACGACAGCGGCCACCCTTCCGAATTCTTCGCCATCAACCATCAGGGCGGTCTATTGGGCACTTTTCCGCTGGACGGGCCTCCTCCGCTCCCCACGGCTCCGCTCGGCGATTGGGAAGATATAGCCATTGGCCCGAAGCCGGATGGCGGTAGCTATCTTTATTTGGGCGACATTGGCGACAATGACGCGAATCATCCGTTCATCACGGTTTATCGAACAGATGAGCCGCAATCGACAACAGGGGCGACAATTCCGATGGGAAGCTATTCCGCGGCGAAGTTGCAGTATCCGGGTGGTCCGCGCAACGCAGAGTCACTGTTTGTGGATCCACTCTCGAGCGACGTGTTCATCATCTCGAAGACGGCGACTTCCGAAATCTACAGCGCGCCCGCGAGCATCTTCGACAATCCGGGGCAAACCACGGTGCTGACGGCGATGGGCACACTGGGGACGCCGCTATCCAAAGCAACGGCGGCCGATATCTCGCCCGATGGTCGTCATATTTTGGTGCGGAGCAAGGCCGCCGGATATTTGTATGAGCGCGGAATTGGTCAAAGCGTGGCCGATGCTTTGCACGGCGCGGGCATTCCCTTTACGCTCGGCGTTGAGTCGCAGGGAGAAGCGATCGGCTGGGCCGCCGACGGCAAGAGTTTCTACACCACGAGCGAGTCGAACGGCCTCTCGTCAGCACCAATCCATGCATATGCGTTCGCCGCCCTCACCGGCGATTACAACAATGATGGGGTTGTCGACGCGGCGGATTACGCCGTTTGGCGAGACACGCTCGGTTCGACGGCCGACCGGCGAGCGGACGGCGACAACAACGGCACGGTGAACTCGGCCGACTATGCCATGTGGATGGAAAACTTTGGTGCGATGAGCGGCGCGGGTGGGTCGGGCGCTGCGTCAAACTCGCTGGCGGTGCCGGAGCCAACCTCGATCGCGGTTTTATTGCTGGGAGCCGCGGCGCTCGTAGCCATGCTGGCCCGGAACCGCGCTACGCATTTTTTGCAATCACTCAATGCGAGTCGGGCACTTTGACGTGGAACTCGCGTCGCGAGCAGAGCCAGGCGGCGAGGATCGCGCAGACAATCGTGGCGACGAGCAGCACAATCATGCAAGTGGCGGTGCTCGGATATTGCAGGAGCTGCGGATCGCGGTCGACGTCAAACTGCCACGCTTCGGCCGCCAAATTGTCTTTTGCGCCGCGCGAATTTGTCAGGATGAAATCCAGCATCCGATAGGCGATCAAACGGGTGTAATAGATGACGGTGGCGAGCCGAATGCCGAACGGCAAATTGGCAAAGACGCCTTCGACAATGGCTGTGTAGATAATGCCGACGACCAGGACTCTGCTCGTGAACATGCTGATCAATCCGAACAGCGAGCAATAGGCGACGACCGCCAAAGAATGGACAGCGGCCGCCTTGGCGCAGCGGACTGCGACGTCCGCGAACGAGGCGCTTGTGTGGAGATAGACGGCGGCATAGGTCAAAACGGTGAGAATGAGCGTGAGGAGGACGGCCGTCGTGCAGGTGGCCAACAACTTCATCAGGTAGATGGCCCATTTAGGAATCGGTCGCACGAGGAGATAGGTAATGGTCTGCTCTTCCTGCTCGTCTTGAATCATACCCGAGGCATAGACGAGCGCGATCAACGGCAGCAGCGCTTGCGGAACGAGCATGAACCCGAGCATGAATTCGAGGAGGATCGCAGCCGGATCGCGGGCGGTCGAGCGAATCACAATTGCCATGCAGGCCGGCAACAGAAAAAGCGCGACCATCACCATCCAGCGTTTGCCGTGCAGGTGCTGCCGCAAGGTCAGCTTGTACAGGGTCCAGAGCGCAGCGATTTGCGAGGTGGCCGTGGCCCGACGCGGCCCCAGTCCTGTGGCGCGTTGGGACTCAGCAGTGCTGACTAAAGTTGTTGCGGCGGTCATTTTTCCACCAGATATTTGAAGACAGCTTCGAGATTGTCGTCGTCGGAATAGACGGCTTTGATCGCCAGGCCATCTTCGAGTGAGAGAGCGGGCAGTCGAGAGTAAAACGCGTCCGGTGCGCGGGTTTCGACCATCAGCGCATTGTCGGCCGCCATCACCCGGACGCCTTCGACATCGTCCCAGGCAAGCAGCCGGCTTGCCAATTTACGATAGGCGTCCGAGACTAGGACGATGTGGTGGGGGTGGCTGTCAATCAAATCGCGAATCTGCCGGATATGGCCTTCCGCGACAAGGCGGCCATGATTCAGGAGCACAATGTTGGGCGTGAGCGACTCGACTTCGTGCAGCACGTGGCTCGAGACCAGGACGCTTTTTCCCTCGCCGGCGAGCCGCTGAATAATGTCCATCAAATCGCGGCGAGCAACCGGGTCGGTGCCGGTGAGCGGCTCGTCGAGGAACAGCACTTCGGGGTCGTGCACGAGCGACTGGGCGAGCTTGATCCGTTGGCGCATGCCCTTCGAATAGCCGCGGACGGCGCGGCCCTGGTTCTTCGTCATGCCTACCGCTTCGATCGTGCGCGCGGCGGCGGCGCGGGCATCACGGCCCGCGAGACCGCTGAGCCGCGCGCAGGTGTGAACGAATTCCCAACCGGTCATCCACTCGTAAAATGCATCCTGCTCGGGACACAGCCCGATCGAGCGGTTGAGGGCCGCGTTGTTCCAGACCGACTGGCCGAGCACGTGCAGCGTCCCCTGGCTGGGTCGAAGCTGGCCGGTGGCCATTTGCAGCAGCGTTGACTTCCCGGCTCCGTTCGGGCCCAACAAGCCGGTGACGCCGGGGCGGATTTCGAGCGTGAGCTTGTTGATGCCGATCACGTTGCCGTACCACTTTGAAACTTCGTGGAACGTAACGACGGGCGTCACTTCAGCCGGTCGAGCGACTTGATTGAGAAGTTCAGGATGCATGCGGAAAGACCTAACAGGACGGCCAGCACCGCCGCCGACCAATACCAGGGATAGAGCGAATCGCGAGTCCAGCTGTAGAGCCGGAGCGTGCGTTGTTTTGCCGGAAGCGGCTGGGTAAGTCGTTCCCAGCAGGCGTTGGTGCCGAGCAACTCTTTGCCGATGCGCGACAGGTTTTCGGTGTAGGAGACGAGTGGCCGCCAATCGGTCTTGGCGGCGTCGAGCTCTTCCGTAACTAAGTCAATGTTTTGCCGATCGCGGTCGGCCACGTGGGCCTGATGCGCTTGTTGAACTTGTTCGACGGTCGCGAGAATTCCGGCGACGGTGCCGCTAACAAACCAAACGCCAATCCACATTAGAGCGACGTAGCGCGAATTGCGCGTCAGTGACGACAGGGCCAGGATCAACGTGCCGGCGGAGAGCGCGATCACCAGTCCGTAGCAAACGCTGGCGAGCAGAATGCGATACGTGTCGCGAAGGATCGTGATGTCCAGGCTGAACAATATGCCCAGCACATAGGCGACGATCGACGGCACGATGATCACCGACCCCAAAAAAACGACAATTACGCCCAGCTTGCCCAGAAAATAGTCGATGCGGCGAAGCGGCCTGGAAAAATACAGCGGCAGGGCGTTGTAACGGAGGTCCTGGCTGATGAGGTTTGGCCCCACGAGCAGGATCAGCAACATGGAAAAACGCAATTCCGTGAGCAGGAAGTAGCTGTAGCAGAGGGTCCAGATTTCGACGCGATAGTCGCGCGGGCCGGCAATGATCGGCCGGTCGAGAAAAGAAGAGAGGAACGGAAGAATCGAGGCGACGAGATCCGACTGGCGTTCGAGCAAGCTCCAGATACACAAGACGAAGGCGAACACCGCGGCGGGCAATATCGCGATCGCCAGCACAATGCGAATCCATCGGCTGGATAAGGCGACACGGACGCCATGGCGCGTCACGGCCAGCCAGCGCCAAGTGTGGCCCGACAATTGGCCCGACCAATGTTGATAGCCTTGATCGAAGATCGGCATTAGGATTGCTCCTTGCCGTTCGGCGTGAGAGCATTCAAGAAGACTTCTTCGAGCGTGCTGCGCTGGGGCCGCAGGTGGCGGATTTGCTGATGCTCTTCGGCGGCAAGCTGCCAGAGGATTTGCGGCGAACGGTCCGCCGGAATTCGCACGCGCAACAGGTCGTCGTGCCGCTCGGCCGCGCAACCGAGCGCCGCCAAGCGGGCAACAAACGGCGCGGAATCGGACTTGAGCCGCACATCGAAGCACTGGTCGTGGACTTGCTTGAGGTCTTGAATCTTGCCTTCGGCCAAGAGCTTGCCGCTGCCCAGCACAATCACGTAGTCGCAAACCGACTCGACGTCGGGAAGCAGATGGCTGGAGAACAAGAGGCCCATGCCTTTATTGTGGGCGAGGTCGCGGGAGAGCTCGAGGACTTCGAGGCGGCCCGCCGGATCCATGCCGTTGGTCGGTTCGTCGAGGATCAACAGCTGCGGATCGTGAACGATGGCCGAGGCCAGTTTGAGCCGCTGCTTCATCCCGGTCGAGTACGATTCGACCTTGCGGTAGCGGGCCTCGCCGAGCCCGACGTAATCGAGCACTTCGTGAGCCCGTTGCAGGCTGTCGCCGCGCGACATGCCGACAAGCTCACCGGCGTAGGCCACGAACTCGACGCCGACGACGTGCGGAAAGAGGCACTCGTCTTCCGGAGCAAAGCCGACAAGGCGGCGAATCTCGAGCTGGGAGCGGCGAAAATCCAAGCCGAGCACTTCGCCGGTGCCGCGATCGACGGGGATCAACCCGAGCAGCGTGCGGATCAACGTGGTCTTGCCCGATCCGTTGGGCCCGAGCAGACCAATCGCGCCGAGGGGGACCGAGACCGTGAGATTGTCGAGCGCCGTTACTTTGCCGTAGGTTTTCGTGACGCCTTCAAATTGAAACAGCACGCGAACCCCCGGGGGCGGAAAAGTGAAGCTGCGCGGAGAGTGGCAATTCTCGGCCCCTCCGGACGGCAGTGTCGTGTCAAGTAATTCGCCAGGTGCGATGGAAGCTTGGCGGTCGCAATTGACCAAAAGCAGTCGGCCATCATCGATAATAACGGAGCGATCGCCCGTTGGCGACGAAGAAGCGGGCGAACTTGCCAACTCGTTACTGCCCCTTTACTTAGAGCGGCGCGATTTGGATAATCGAAGGTCCCGTTGGCGAGGATCGAGGGCTGTACGGCGGTCGCGTCGTTTTGAGGGTCGTCGAATCGCGCCTTTGGCGGAGTAGCTC